>JAGBDS010000049.1 GCA_017937405.1 Oscillibacter sp. | reverse complement strand
TTCCGAAACGAGGTCTTTGCCACATTGGAGAAGGTCGTTGATCGCCTCTGTGATACGATTTGTGCTCTTACCGCTGATACCATTTCCAGCATCACTGGTCGCAATTGGATTATTAAAGCATTTAATTAGATTTTAGTATTACACCGACCCGGAGGCCTACGAAAAGGCCCTGGACGACTTCTGCCAGCAGGTGCTTTGAATGATACAAAAAGCCGTGAGAGCATTGCTCTCACGGCTTTTTCGTGCATTTTTCAAGCCTGTTTCTTTCTAAAGTGCAGTGCCAGCCCGACGACCGATCCAACGCAGGCGGGCAGCACCCAGCCCATGCCGTAGGAGAAGAAAGGCAGATACGCCCGGGCGGGAGCCAGCAGGGCTTCCGCGTGGAGGAATGCTTTGCCGCCCTCCGGCAGGGTGTTCAAAAAGTCCAGGGCGGCGGCCAGGGCGGTGGGTACCGTCACCGCGATGAATACCCGCCGGTCGTAGCCAAACCAACCTCCCGCCAGACACAGCAAAATCAGCGTGATGGTCAGGGGATAGAGGAACATCAGCACCGGCAGGGAGAGCTGGATGATGCGGCTCAGGCCAAAATTCGCCACGCCAAAGGAGAACAGGCAGAACACGATGGCGTAGGCCCGGTAGCTGAGGGTGCCGGGGAAGAGTTCCACAAAGGTGGACGCGCAGGAGGTGATGAGGCCGATGGCGGTCTTGAGACAGGCGAAAGTCACCGTGATGCCCAGCAGTACGCCGCCAAAGGAGCCGAAATAGTGGGTGCCGATGCGGTACAGGCCCTCACCGCCATCGGCGCAGATGCCGTAGACCGACCGGGACTGGGCCCCCACCACCGTCAGCACGCAGTAGATGGCGGCCATCAGCAGGGAGCTGAACACGCCCGCCTTGATGGTGTTGGCAGAAATGGCTTGGGGGGATTGAACGCCCAGTCCCCGGATGGCGTTGATAAGGACGATACCAAAGGCCAACGCCGCCAGGGCGTCCACGGTGTTGTAGCCGTCGAGGAAGCCCTGGAAGAAGCTCATGGTGGCGTAGGTCCCGGTGGGCTCCAGCGTGGAGACGTCCCCCATGGGCTTCAAGAGGGCGGTCACCGTTAGAATGGCCAGGAACAGTAGGAACAGGGGATTCAGAATTTTGCCCACCCAGGTCAGGATGCCGGAGGGCTTCAGGGAGAAATACAGCACCACCAGGAAGAACAGGGCGGAGAACACGCACAGCGCCAGCCCCGCGTGCTCCTGGGGCAGCAGGGGCTGGATGCCCACGCTGAAGGACACGGTGGCGGTACGGGGGATGGCGAACAGGGGGCCGATGGAGAGATACAGGGCGCAGGTGAAGAAATAGCTGTACCCCCGGCCTACCTTGCAGCCCATGTCGAACATTCCCTCGCTCCGGGAGATGCCCATGGCGGCGATGCCCAGCAGGGGCAGACCCACGCCGGTGAGGCAGAAGCCCACGATGGCGGGCCACAGGTTGGCGCCGGCCTGCTGGCCCATGTGGACGGGGAAGATGAGGTTACCTGCTCCGAAGAACAGGCCGAAGAGCATAGAGGAAAGAAAGACGTATTCCTTGGCGCTGAGTTTGCGGTCCATAATAGAATTCCTTTCTTTTATGATTTGTGTCAATTTAGCGTATCCGCCGCCTGGGTGAACAGCTCCCTGAGCCGCTCCGCCGCGGCGGGACAGGAGGCCAATTCCGGGTCCTGTTCCAGCAGGGCTTCCGCCGCCTGACGGGCCTCCTGCAAAAGCTGGGTGTCGCAGCCGATGTCCGCGATCTTCAGCCCCGGCAGGCCGTGCTGCCGCTGGCCGAAGAAGTCGCCGGGCCCCCGGAGCCGTAGGTCCTCCTCCGCGATTTTAAAGCCGTCGGTGGTTTTTGTCATGACCTTGAGCCGCTGCCGTGTCTCCTCGTTCCGGTTGTCGGAAATGAGGATGCAGTAGGACAGGTAGCTGCCCCGGCCTACCCGGCCACGGAGCTGGTGGAGCTGGGACAGGCCAAACCGCTCCGCGTTCTCAATGACCATCACGGCGGCGTTGGGCACGTCCACACCCACCTCGATAACCGTGGTGGACACCAGGATGTCCGTCTCGTGGGCGGCAAAGGCCGTCATGACCGCGTCCTTCTCCTTGGCCTTCATCTTGCCGTGGACGAAGGCCACCTTCAAATCGGGAAACACTTCGCTCTGGAGCTTCTTCGCGTACTCCGTGACAGCCTTCCGCTCGTCGGGCAGCTCGTCGTTTTCCGAGACCATGGGGCAGACGATATAGGTCTGCCGCCCCTCCGCCGCCAGCTTGCGGATAAAGTTGTACACCCGCTGATGGTAACTGCCGGGAACGGCGTAGGTCTCCACCGGCTGCCGCCCCGGGGGGAGCTGGTCAATGACGGAGACCTCCAGGTCGCCGTACAAGATGAGGGCCAGGGTCCGGGGGATAGGGGTGGCGGACATGACCAGGGTGTGGGGATGCTCTCCTTTGGCGGCCAGGGCCGCCCGCTGGGCCACGCCGAAGCGGTGCTGCTCGTCGGTGACCACCAGACCCAGGTCGCGGTAGGTGATGCCCTCGGTGATGAGGGCGTGAGTGCCGATGGCGAAGTCGATCTCCCCCGCCGCCAGCTGCTCCGCGATGGAGCGCTTCGTCTTCGCCGGAGTGGACCCGGTGAGCAGGGCGCACCGGATGCCAAGTCCCTCCAACAGCGGGGCAAGGCCCGCGTAGTGTTGCTTCGCCAGAATTTCCGTGGGGGCCATCAGCGCCGCCTGCCGCCCGTTCTTCACGCAGAAGTACACACAGGCGGCGGCCACCATGGTCTTGCCGGAGCCCACGTCGCCCTGGCACAGCCGGTTCATGGGCACGCCGGAGCGCATATCCGCCAGGGCCTCGTCCACGCACCGCCGCTGGGCGTCCGTCAGGGTGAAGGGCAGGGAACCGTAAAAAGCATCCATGTCCACATCATGGCAGGGCATCACATGGACAGTCTCCCGGCGAGAACGCAATCGTTGAAGACCGATGGTGAATAAAAACAGCTCCTCGAAGGCCAGCCGCCGCCGGGCCAGGTCCAACGCCTCCGGGCTCTCCGGGAAGTGGATGTTCTCATAGGCGTATTCGATGCGGCAGAGGTGGTGCTCCTGCCGCACGCTGTCGGGCAGCACATCCGGCAGAATGTCCGCGCAGGCGTCCAGCCCCTGCCGGATGGACCGGGACAAAATGAGCTGGCTGACTCCCGCCGTCAGGGGATAGATGGGCACGATGCGGCCTGTGAACTCCCGCCGTCCCTCCGCCTCCACGATGGGGGAGGCCATGGTCCGCCGCAGGAGGTTCCCCTCCGCCTTGCCGTAGAAAATGTACGTCCCGCCCTGTACCAGATTGTTTTTCAGCCACGTCTGGTTGAAAAAGGTCACGTCCAGTACGCCGGTGTCATCCACGGCCCGCACTTTGACCAGGTCCATGCCCTTGCGGACGTGGGACACGGTGGGGGGCGACGCGATCATGGCCGCCACGCAGGCGCTCTCACCGGGGACCAGCTCGGCGATTTTCTTCGTTTGGGTGCGGTCGTCATACCGCCGGGGGAACCAGGAGATGAGGCCCCGGAGGTCAGTGATGCCCAGCTTTTCCAGGGCCTTTGCCCGCTGCTCCCCGATGCCCTTGATGTACCGTATATCGGTGTTCAGGTCCGCCATGGAAGTCCCCCTTTCCCAAAAGTCATAAAACTATTATAATCAATTTATAACCTTTTGAAAAGCCTTTGTAAGGAAACGGGAAATTCCCCGTTCTGATTGAAAACGCCCGCCGGAATTCCGGCGGGCGTTTCTTTAACCATTATCTTAAATCTTTTTATTGATATAATCCACAAAACGGTAGGTAACGCCGTTTTCCTCCACCGGCTCGCTGACGGCCTCCACTTCCCACCCCGGCAGCCTGTCCAGATTGGGGAAGAAGGTGTCGGCTCCCTCGGCGGTGGCGTCCACTTTGGTGAGGTAGGCCCGCTTGCAACGGCTCAGCAGGGCGGTGTATACGCTGCCGCCGCCGATGACCCACAGCTTGTCGTCCTCCGTCCCGGCAGCCAGTTCCAGAGCGGCCTCGGGGCTTGCCACGATCTCGCTGCCCTCCCGGTCGAAATCCACGTTCCGGGTAATGACGATGTTCCGCCGCCGGGGCAGGGGCCTGCCTCCGGGGAAGGAATCCAGGGTCTTGCGGCCCAGAATCACCGTCCCATCCAGTGTCAGGGAGCGGAAACGTTTCATGTCCGTGGGAAGGGAGAACAGCAACCCGCCCTCCCGGCCGATGGCCCAGTTTTCATCAACGACTACGATGGCATTCATATTCGGTCACCTCAGATGGCAATGGGAATTTTATCCTCAAAGGGCGCGGGGGACTCGCCCCGGCCGCTTTTCCGGGACAGGCACATGTAAGTACCGACACGGCCCGCTGCACCGCGTTCCACATCTTTTGACAATTACTATATCACAAAGGCCGGAAACGCACCAGAGATGTTTTGACCATAATGAATCGGTTTTTTTATGTATTTTGAGATAATACGCTGACAGCAAAAGGCTTTTAGCGTCTGCCCATCTGCGGCGGCCCTTATTTTGCGCACATCAGAGAGTCGGGCGGATCATGGAACTCTGTGTCCGTGCAGGAATGGAACGACCATGGGAATACCGTGGAACTGCTCCACAGCGGCCTCCATGCCATAGACGGCCCGGATGTTCTCTGGTGTTACCGCCTCCGGGCCGCCGGAGGCAAACACAGCGGCAGGGACAGGCGCCCTTTTTGATCCCCTTGGGGCAGAGCAGCGGTACTTTGGAAAAAGCTCAAATGGCGACAGGGATTTTCTTGTTGAACTCGCTGTACTGATACCCCTCAAGCCGGAAGCTGTCTCTGGTGAAATCATAAAAGCTCTTCACGGAGGGGTCTACCCACATCCTGGGCGCATCGTAGCTCTGGTTGGATATGATTTTCTTAGCCAACTCGATGTGGCGGTCATAAATATGGCAGTCGCCGATGACATGGACCAGCTCACCGGGCTCAAAGCCGTACGCACTGGCCATGGCTAAGACGATCATGGCGTACTGGCAGCAATTCCAGGCATTCGCCGTGATCATGTCCTGAGAACGCTGATTCAAAATGGCGTTCAGCTTCTTGCCCTTCACATTGAAGGTCATGGAATAGGCGCAGGGGGCCAGCGCCATCTCGTGCAGGTCCTGGAAGTTATACATATTGGTCATAATGCGCCGGCTGGCGGGGTCGTTCTGTAATTGCCAGATGACATGATCCACCTGGTCAGCCATCCCCTCGGGAAACTGATACTTCACGCCCATTTGATAACCGTATGCTTTTCCGATGGAACCATCCGCATCGGCCCACTGGTCCCACACATGGGAGTTCAATTCGTGGATGTTGTTGCTCTTTTTTTGCCAGATCCAGGAGATCTCATCCCAGGCGGATTTCCAGTAAGTGCGGCGCAGCGTGAGGATCGGAAACTCCTTGGACAGGTCGTAGCGGTTTACGACACCGAACAGGGAGATGGTGTGGGCGGGTGTGCCGTCTTCCCAGTGGGGACGGACAGCCATCCCTTCGTCAGAGACACCATGCTCCAAAATGTCCTTTACGTTCTGAATAAAAACCTGATCAGCGTAACTCATAATCATCATGAGGAAACGGCGGGTACCGTAACCTGCTCTCCCTTCCGTGTATTGCAGCTTTTTGTCCGCACTCCCTGGGGGATGCTTCCCGGCAGCTGACTCCACCCTATTTTCAAGGGTAGTATAGCAGATATGAACTGCGAATTCCACAAAGACCGGCAAAATTTTTTCGTTGTTTTGTGTGTAATTCTGATTGTAATATGGAAAAATGTGCGATAAGATAAGCCGGCTGAAAAGGAGAGGAGGGAAACTGCCATGCTGGACGTCAGCGAGGTGGGCAAGCGGGGCTATCTGAACGAGGGCTTCCGCCTGTTTCATTTGAAGGATACCCGGGCCCAGAAGCTGGATTACCACTACCATGAGTTTGACAAGATCATTTTGGTGCTGGGCGGCAAGGTCACCTATGTGGTGGAGGGCGTCACGTACTTTCTGCGACCCTGGGACGTGCTGCTGGTGCAGCACAGCCTCATCCACAAGCCCATCATCGACCCCGGCGAGCCCTATGAGCGGGTGGTGCTGTGGCTGGACCGGACATGGCTGTCTGAGCGCAGCGACCCCGGCGAGCCGCTGGATACCTGCTTTGACACCGCCCGGGAGCGGTGCTTCCACCTCCTTCGGACGGACGGCGCCCGGCGCCTGCGGTATATGCAGACCATCCAGGGGCTGGAGGAGGCCCTCCACTCCAAGGAGTTCGGCGCCGCGCGGCTGGCGGATACCCTGTGCCAGCAGCTTCTCATCGACGTGAACCGGGACATCCTGGCAAGCCGCACCGCCGCAGAAGCGCCCGACAGCTACCGGGTGGACCCGAAGATGGAGGAGATTTTACAGTATATCGTCCACCATCTGGATGAAGACCTGTCGGTGGAGAGCCTTGCGAAGCGGTTTTACCTGAGCCGCTACTATCTGATGCACCGTTTCAAGGCTGTCACTGGCTACACCGTCCACCAGTATATCAGCCAGAAGCGGCTGCTGCTGGCGGGAGAGCTGATCCGGCAGGGGGTCCCCGTGATGAAGGCGGCGGAGCAGGCGGGCTTTGCCGAGTATTCCACGTTCCTACGGGCTTTCCAGAACACGTTCCACATGAGCCCCCGGGAATTCCGCTGAACGAAATTAGATGTAAAGAAGGAAGTATCATCCCATGGAAACCAAGGAAACCCTTCCCCAGGTACGAAGGATCAACATTGAATTTACCAAAGAGGACCTCCGGCGGCTCATCGTGCCTCTGGTCATTGAGCAGCTGTTGGCCATCACCGTGGGCCTGTTCGACTCCGTCATGGTCTCTCAGGTAGGCGAGGCGGCCATCTCCGCCGTCAGCCTGGTGGATACCGTGAACGTCCTGCTGGTCAACGCCTT
This sequence comes from Oscillibacter sp., assembly GCA_017937405.1. Classification (GTDB taxonomy): domain Bacteria; phylum Bacillota; class Clostridia; order Oscillospirales; family Oscillospiraceae; genus Oscillibacter. The sequence goes on along the minus strand of JAGBDS010000049.1, from coordinate 44,255 downwards.
TGCGGCGCTGGCTACCGGCGGCGCCGTCATCGCGGGCCAGTATCTGGGCCGCCGGGAGCCCCAGAAGGCAGGCCACTCCGGCCAGCAGCTCCTGCTGTTCATGGGGGAGGCGTCCCTCCTTATCATGGTCCTGTTCTACCTGGGCAAGGGGTTCGTGCTGGGCGTGGTGTTCGGTCAGGTGGAGCCGGACGTGGCGGCCTACGCCAATACCTATTACATCATTGTGGAATCGTCCATCCCCTTCCTGGCGCTGTACAGTGCAGGAGCGGCGTTGTTCCGGGTCATGGGCAATTCCAAAATTTCCATGTGGGTCTCCCTGCTGATGAATCTCGTGAATGTGATAGGCAACGCCGTTTTGATCTTCGGCTTCCATATGGGCGTGGAGGGCGTTGCCATCCCCACCCTGGTTTCCCGGCTGGTGGCGGCAGTGGCGATGATCGTCCTGCTGAAACGTCCCGGCCTGCCCCTGCGCATTGAGAAGTTCAGCTTCCGCCACGACCGCTATGTGGTCAAGCATATTCTGCGTTTCGGCGTGCCCAACGGCATGGAGAGCAGTATGTTCCAGCTGGGCAAGATCTTGCTGCTGTCCACGGTGTCCGTGCTGGGCACCGCCTCTGTGGCGGCCAACGCCATCAGCAATACGGTCTGCACCTTCCAGTGCGTTCCAGGCAATGCCCTGGGCCTGGCCATGGTGACGGTGGTGTCCCGCTGCGTCGGCGCGGGCAACTACGAAAAAGCCCGGTATTACGCGAAAAGACTGCTGAAGTCCACGTATTTCTATATGTGGGGCACCATTGCCCTGGTGCTGGCGCTGCTGCCCCTTATCATGCGGCTGTACAATGTCTCTGACCAGGCGGCGGAGTATGCCAGGCAGATCATCTGGATGCACGGCATCGTGGGCTGCGTTCTGTGGCCCGCCTCCTTCACCCTGCCCCAGGCCCTCCGGGCCGCGGGCGACACCCGGTTTACCATGGTGGTCTCCACAGTGTCCATGTGGACGCTGCGGGTGGGTCTGGGCGTCCTGCTGGGCCGGTACTGGGGCTTCGGCGTGTTGGGCATTTGGATGGCCATGTTCGCCGACTGGACATTGCGGGTGGCCTTCTTCCTCCCCCGGTTCCACGGCCACAAGTGGGAGACCATGGGCATCCGGGAATAAATACCCCCAGGGGGTATCTGAAACAGACATCCATATACCCCTGGGGGGTATAGGAAACGGGACGCCGCTTTGCGCGGCGTCCCGTTGATTTTATTCCTCCCGCTCCGGCGTGCCGTGAAGAGACTGCCGGAACTTTCGCGGCGGCATCCCCACATGCTTGGAGAACTGGAGATTGAAATAGTTCTGGGTGTCGTAGCCCACCTCCTCGGCGATGCGGGCGATGGGCAGGTCTGTTTCCACCAGCAGGTTCTGGGCCTCACCGATGCGGCGGCGGGTCAGGTACTGCATGGGGGAGTAGCCGCTGGCCTCCTTGAACACGTGGGAGAGGTAGTAGGGACTGGCGTGGAGGGCTTCTCCCAGTTCCTGGAGCGTCAGGGGCTCCCGGAAATGCTGGTCGATGTACTCCTGGACCTGGTGGGCCAGAGAGGACGGCTCCGGGTTGGCGGGCACCCGCAGGGACGTGGAGCCAGTGATGGTCAGCGCCCGGTCCAGCAGGGCCAGCATCAGGCGGTGGCAGAACACCTCACAGTCCGGCCGGTCATTGGAGAGGTAACGGAACATGACGTCGTACAGCGCCCGGAGGTCCGTCCGCTCCGCCCCTGTGGGATAGACTGGAGACGCGTCCTCTGGGATGAGGGCGTTTTCACGTAATCCCGGCAACCGCAGGCCGCCCACGGCGATGCACCAGCTGCCGAAGGGACTGTTGCCCAATTCGTCGTGGACCACGCCGCTGTTGAACACCAGCAGGTCTCCGGACTGGACCTCATAGGTATTGTCACCGATGAGGAAGCGGGCGCTGCCCTCGTCGATGAGCAGCACCTCCACAAAGTCCGGGTGGGCGTGAAGCAGCCGGGGATGGGCCTCCTGGGTGGGGGGCCTGCGGCTGACGTACAGCAGCCGGGGCATGGTCTCCGACGTGAAGGCGGGCTGGTAATTTCGTTTGACAAGATACTGGAGCTGCGGGTCCTGCATAAGTGGTCCTCCATGGGCCGTCCGGGTGGGGACAGCAAGATATTATAAAACTTTCCGGCGGGTCACAACTGCCGCGCGGGTCGGGTTGGCAGCCGGTGAAACCCTTGCAAATCAAGCAGTTTCTACAAAAAAGAGACGCTATTTTTGTGAAACTGACAACGATAAAATTGTCGAAAACCCGACAAGATATTCAATGTCTTTGAAGAAAAGACGTGGTATCATATAGCCAACATCAAGAAAGAAGGAGGTGCCCCAAATGTTCTACGCTATGCTTTCCATCGTCGTTCTGGGCGGCGCCATGTATTTCAATCGATAATGCTGGCGTGATTCCAAGGCGGTCCCGAAAGGGGCCGCTTTTTTGCTTTCAGCCGCCGATCATCACGCCGATGTTGCCGTGGAGAGCGACGCGGATGAGGCCGCAGAGGAACAGGTGAAGGGGATAGTAGACATAAAACAGCCACTTCATACCCTTCCAGCTTCCCCGCTGGCCGTTGTACCGCTTCAGCAGGGGGATGGTGAGGGCGGTGAAGAGCTGGAGGACGCCGTAGACCGGGTCGATGAAGAGGACGTACACGGCGGCATACAGCGCTACCCAGCACATCATGCCCGTCATCTGCCGTTTGAAGTTCCCCCGGTGCTGGCCGATCTCCAGAATCGCCAGCACGGCGATGCAGCTCCAGTCCGCGCAGAAGGTCACCACGGTAATGGCGACCACCGCAAGAAATTTCTGCCACGGCTTCAGCTGTTCGCTGTCGGCAATGGACAGCGCCACCACGCCCCAGAACAGGGGCCAGAGCACGCTGGTCTGGTTGAACACGGTGGTCTGGAAGGGGATAAAGGGGATACCAAAGGCGAAGTTATAGGCGAAATGGCTGATGATGGCAAACAGCAGGAGCCTGCCGGCATACTTTTTCCGGTCATGGGTGTGGTGATACCCTTCCGCCACGAAGAACCAGAAGATGGGCGCCGCCATCCTGCCGATGATGTGCAGCAGCAGTATCCACCAGTCCTTCGGATAGCCGGGGAACAGGACGCAGGTCACATGGTCGACGGTCATGGCGGCCATGGCGATGACCTTCAGCTGATTGCCGTTCAGGATTTTGCGTTCCATCATTCGCGCCTTCTCTCTGCCAGAATGGCTGGTATCATCCCTGGGCGGTCAGACGGAGGATGGCCCCCATCTCGTCAGGTCCGATCTTCACGAAGCCGCCGAAGGGGAAGCCACCCGGCTTTTCCGCCCGGTGGGATACCATGGCGGGGATGTCCTCCTCCCGGCCGCCGATCTCCGCAAACGTGGTGGGCATTCCAAGGGCACGGAAGAAGCCCCGCAGGCGGGCAATGCCCTCCCTGGCGGTATTTTCGGGGTGGGCAAAGTCCATCTCGCAGCCGAACACGTTGACGGCAAACCGGGCAAAGCGCATGACATCGTGTTCCATGACATACTCCATCCAGGCGGGCATCACCACCGCCAGGCCAGCACCGTGGGCGCAGTCGTAGAAGGCGGAGAGCTCGTGCTCGATCTGGTGGCTGGCCCAGTCCTGCTCCCGGCCCACGCCGCAGGAGTTGTTGTGGGCCAGCATTCCCGCCCACATCAGGTCGGCCCGGGGGGCGTAGTCACCGGGGGCGGCGATGGCCTTGGGCGCGGCCTCCACGATGGTTTTCAGCAGAGCCTCGCACAGCCGGTCCGTCAGGGCCACGTCGGGGGTGTTGGAGAAGTACCGCTCGCAGATGTGGGCCAGCATATCCACGGCGCCGCTGGCGGTCTGGTAGGCGGGGAGGGAGCAGGTGAGCCGGGGGTCCAGCACCGCGAATTTGGGCCGGATGACATCCGTCTTGGGGCAGCCCCATTTCAGGTTGCCCCGCTCCTGGGTAATGACGCAGCTGTCGCTGCCCTCGCTGCCCGCTGCGGCGATGGTCAGCACCACGCCCACGGGGAGCGTGCGCTCGATTTTGGCCTTTCCGGTGAAAAAGTCCCAGAAATCGCCGTCGTAGCCCACGCTGAAGCCGATGGCCTTGGCGGTGTCGATAACGCTGCCGCCGCCCAGGGCCAGAATGAAGTCGCAGTTGTTCTGGCGGGCCAGCTCGATGCCCTCGTAGACCTTGCCGCTGCGGGGATTGGCCTGGATGCCGCAGAGCTCCACAAAGGGGAGACCCGCCTCTTTCAAAGAGGCGGTGACGGCGTCGTAGGCGCCGTTGCGCTTTACGGAGCCGCCGCCGTAGACCAAAAGGACCTTGGCGCCGCCGAAGCGGCGGACCAGGGCGCCGGTGTTTTGCTCCTCGCCGTCGCCGAAGGCGAACAGGGTGGGGGAATAGAATGTGAAATTATTCATGGGAGACCTCCTGAATGGGATGATTGGGAAAACGGGGGCCGACGCGCCCATGGGGCGCGGGACGATGTGCCGCTGGGCGGCACGAGGACGAGGCCCTTTTTTCTCTTTCGGAGAGGGCGGAAAGGGTCCGCCCACGGGACGGGGGAGTGCGCCGCTTTGCGGCGCGGGGATGCGGCCCCCACTTTTCTTTCGTCTTGCCGAAAGAAAAGTTGCCGCCGCAGCGGTGGAAAAGAAAGGCGCTTGGGTGTCCAAATCCTGCCCTTTGGGCAGGTTTGGACGAGGACGGGGGTCGGGCGAGACGGTGCGGAGGAGACTTTGGGGGGCTTGTACCGGGTGCGCCTGGGGCTTGGGGAACAGAGAGGGTGCTGCTCCGCATTTGTCGGTGCGGAGCCGCTTTCGGGGGTGGTCGTCGAAAGGACTTAACCACTGGCCTCGCGCGTTCCGCTTCGCTACGCGCTACCGGGAGGTAGCGGGAGCGGCAGCGGAAAGAGAAGCAGACCAAATCGGTCACGCACCCTTACCTTGCAATTCCCGGTCGCGGGCCACAGACTGAAAGATTCTGCAAGACCGGGCCCGCGCCCAACGCTGAATCTGGCCTCAACTGCCAAGGTTTCTTGTTGGGACCCCGCGTTTCGGCCCAAACTTGACCCCGGAGCGGGTCAAGTTTGAGGCCCTAGGCGCCTTTTTCTTCCACCGGGCGCGGCGCATTCTTTTTCGGCAAGACGAAAAAGAATGGGGGGCGCCTCCCCGTCCCCTGGTTCAGGGGACATCAATACCCCTTCGCACGGTCCACGAAGCCGTTCAGCGGCTTCCCGGCGGCGTAGTTCTTCAGGTCCTCGCAGAACATGGCCACGTTGGTGTCACAGGTGTAGCCCAGGGTCATGTTGCCGGAGACATGGGGCGTCAGGATGAGATTTTTGGCGCTCCACAGGGGATGGTCGGCGGGAAGGGGCTCCGGGTCCATCACGTCCAGGGCGGCGCCCGCGATGCGGCCCTCGTTCAGGGCCTCGATCAGCGGCTCCTGCTCAATGGCGGTGCCCCGGCCCACGTTGATGACATAGGCGTCCTTCGGCAGCAGGGCGATGCGCTCCCGGTTCAGGATGTGGATGGTCTCCGCCGTGCCGGGGAGGGCCATGACCAGGATTTTCGTGTCGGGCAGGACACGGTCCAGGTCCGCGATAGGATGTACCCCGTCAAAGGCGGGGTGGGGTTTGCCGGAGCGGCTGAGACCGATGATCTTCGCAGCGCCCATGCCTCGCATCCGATCCGCTACATTCACGCCAATGTTGCCGGTGCCTAGGATGGTGAATTCGTTGTCCCGGATGGAGCGGATGGGGAGCTGGTTAGACCAGCTGCGGTTCCGCACCACTTCCTCGTACTCCGGCATCCGGCGCAGGAGCATCAGAGTGACCATGACAACGTGCTCGGCGATGGTGACGCCGTAGACGTTGGAGTTGGTGAGGATGCAGTCGGGGTTGGCGAAAATGGCCGGGTCCTTGCAGTAGGGGTCTACGCCCGCGAAGGAACAGCAGTACCACTTCAAGGTGGCGGGGGCGGCGCGCAGCAGCTTGGGGGAGTGGGCGTACAGCACCTCGCAGCTCTGGAGGCAGTCTTTTGCCTCCTCGAACTGGCCGGGGGTGAAGAAGTGGGGGGTGAAGCCCAGTTCTTCGGCGGTTTTCTGAATTTGGGCTTTGTGGGCGTCCGTCAGAAATTCCTGATAAATGCAAATGTTACGGCTCATAAATTAGACCTCCTGTGAGATGGATCGACAAATTTGTTCGGCGCAGCGCATTCCGTCCGCCGCGGCGGAGAGGATGCCGCCGGCGTAGCCCGCGCCCTCGCCGCAGGGATACAGGCCGTGGATGGCGGACTGGCAGGTGTCGTCCCGGGGGATGCGGACAGGGGAGGAGCTGCGGCTCTCCACAGCGGTGAGCACCGCGTCGGGCTGGTCGTAGCCTGCCAGCTTCTGGCCCAGAATGGGCAGGGCCTGCTCCAGTGTTTCCGCCACGAAGGGCGGCAGGCACTGGTGGAGGTCTGTCCAGGTGACGCCGGGGCGGTAGCTGGGCTTTACCCGGCCGGGAGCGGTGGAGGGACGGCGGGCAAGAAAATCCTCCACCCGCTGGGCGGGGGCGAAGTAGCGGCCTCCGCCCAGGGCGTAGGCATCATCCTCCAGCTTTCGCTGGAAGGCAATGCCCGCCAGGGGGCCGTCGCCGCCGAAGTCCTCCGGCGTGACGTTTACCAGCAACGCGCCGTTGATGTTCTCTTTATCCCGGGCAAATTCGCTCATGCCGTTGGTGACCACCCGTTTTTCCTCCGACGCGGCGGCGACCACCTCGCCGCCGGGGCAGACGCAGAAGGAGAAGGCGGAGCGGCCATTGGGGAGGTGGCAGGACAGTTTATAGGTGGAGACGCTCAGGCCGGGGTGCCCGGCGTACTGCTTGTACTGGGCGGCGTCGCAGTCCGACTGATGCTGCTCAATGCGGACGCCCACGGCGAAGGGCTTGGCCTCCATGGGCACGCCCCGGCTGTACAGCATCTCAAAGGTGTCCCGGGCGGAGTGGCCGGGGCACAGCACCAGACGGCGGCAGGGGAGCGTGTAGGGGCCGTGCGGCCCGGTGACGGTGATGGCGGTCAGCGCGCCGTTTTCGATGGTCAGGTCGGTGAGCCGGCTTTCAAAGCGGATGTCCGCCCCCAGGGCCAGCAAGTTACGCCGCAGGTTCTGGAGGGTGATGTGGAGGTAGTCGGTGCCGACGTGGGGCTTGGCGTCGATGAGGATGTCCTCCGGCGCGCCGTGGGACACCAGCGTCTCCAGAATGAAGCGGTGGCGGATGTCCTTCGTCCCGGTGTTCAGCTTGCCGTCGGAGAACGCTCCGGCGCCGCCCTCGCCGAACTGGACGTTGCTGGCGGGGTCCAGCTCCCCGGTGGACCAGAAGCGGTCCACATCCGCTTTCCGCTGCTCCACGGGGTGGCCCCGCTCCAGCAGGATGGGCCGCAGGCCCGCCCGGGCCAAGACCAGGGCGGCAAACAATCCCGCAGGCCCGGCGCCTATCACCACCGGCGGAATGTCCGGCGCGGGCAGGGGGGCGGGGAGAAGATAGCCGGGCTTCCGCTCCAGACGGGTGACTTTTTTATCCCGGCAGCGTTTTAATACAGTCGCTTCGTCCTTGACGGCGGCCTCCACGGTATAGACCACGGACACCCCGCCCTTGCGGGCGTCGATGCTGCGGCGGAGGACTTTTAACGATAACAGGTCTTTCTCCCGGATCCGCAGGAGCCGGACGGCTTCGGCTGTCAGCGCGGCTGCGTCTGCGCCGGGGGAGAGCTTGATGGATTCGATCTTCAGCACGGCAGCGGTTCCTTCCTTTGCTTTCTGAATGGTATTTATTGTAGCATAGATTTTCCGGCGGGAAAATATCCAGGTTCACAAATGCTTCAAAATTCTTTCAGGCATTTTTAAGATAACCGGACTATACTAAAGCCAAAGTTCAGAGAAGTTCAAAGCGTGTACAAACATTCTTCACGATTTGGACACAGTTTGCCGCTATGATAATGGCAAAGGGATAGTTTAACAGGAGGAGACATATCATGTATAACGATGAGCAGAATTTGTATCATTACACATACCGTAAGGACGGCAGCGAGCCGGGCCAGCGCTACGACGCCCGTTCCACCTCCGGCGATGCGCAGAGCCGTCCCACCGTGGACGAGCAACTGAATCATTTTGAGTCTGGGCGGCGGGAGCAGCCGCCTGTTCAGGAGATGAAGAGCGTGAAAAAGAACCGGATGGGCCTGAAGATCACGGCACTGGCTCTGGTGTGCGCCCTGCTGGGCGGCGCCGTGGGCGGCGGCGTGGTGTGGGCCGTGGGCAACGGCGGCGCCACCGAGGTGAACGTCAGCAGCCGTCCCGCCACGGCGGTGGCCGTCAAGACTGTGGACGGCAAGAACGCCATGACCGACGCGGAGGTCTACGCCGCCAATGTGAACAGCGTGGTGTCCATCAACGTCACCGGCACCAACGGCACCAACTTCTTCGGTCAGCCGGTGAAGACCGCCTCCGCCGGCAGCGGCTTCGTGCTGACGAAGGACGGCTTCATCGTCACCAACTACCATGTGGTGAAGAACGCCGACACCGTGAAGGTCACCATGTACAACGGCGACGAGTATGACGCCAAGTATGTGGGCGGCGACGAGGATTACGACATCGCCGTCATCAAGGTGGAGGCCGCGGACCTCCAGCCTGTCACCCTGGGCGACAGCGACAAGCTGAACGTGGGCGACCATGTGCTGGCCGTCGGCAACCCCCTGGGCGAGCTGACCTTCTCCATGAGCGGCGGCATGGTGTCCAGCGTGAACCGGGCCATCAACGTCTCCGGCACGCCCTTCAACATGATCCAGACCGACGCGTCCATCAACCCCGGCAACTCCGGCGGCCCCATGTTTAACCAGTATGGCGAGGTGGTGGGCATCGTGTCCGCCAAGTATTCCAGCTATTCCAACAGCTCTGTGGAGGGCCTGGGCTTCGCCATCCCCATCAACGACGTGTTCGCCATGATCCAGGACATCATGACCAACGGCTATATCACCAACAAGCCGTACCTCGGCATCACCGGCGGCTCCATGACGGAGCAGATGGCTGCCCAGTACCGCTACGACATCAAGGAGGGCGTGTTCGTCTACTCCGTGGAGGAGGGCAAGGCCGCTGAGAAGGCGGGGCTCCAGATGGGTGACGTCATCACCAAGGTGGATAGCCACGACATCAAGACCATGGAGGACCTGACGGCGGTGAAGAAGCAGTACGCCGCCGGAGACACCTCTACCCTCACCGTCTACCGGGGCGGACAAACCATCACTGTGGAGCTGACCTGGGACGCCGTCCCCGCTGACCAGCAGAACCAGGAGGAGACCAGCCAGAACAGCGGCAGCAGCAATAACAACCAGTTTGGCAACGGCTATACCAATCCCTACGACATTTTTGACTACTTCTTCGGCAACCGTTTCGGCAACTGATCCATCCGCGTCTGACGGCGGCTTCGCGGCAATCGCTGCGGCAAGGCAAACAGCCGCCTTTGCGGCGGACGCGGGGGAATACAGAATCTATATAGAGAAGGCGCACCGTGGCGACACGGTGCGCTTTTTGCGCGGGACACGGTAAGGATACCTCCATGAACCTCTTGCACTTTTGGCTCCGTGATGGTACAATACTATGTCGAAAATATGGCAAAGGAGTTTTGCTTTTATGAAACTTGGTATCGTGGGACTCCCAAATGTTGGAAAGTCTACCCTGTTTAACGCTATCACCAACGCCGGCGCTGAGAGCGCCAACTATCCCTTCTGCACCATCGACCCCAACGTGGGCATGGTGGCTGTGCCTGACGAGCGGCTGGACAAGCTGGCCGAGATGTATGAGCCCGACAAAAAGACACCCGCCGTCATCGAGTTCGTGGACATCGCGGGCCTGGTGAAGGGCGCCAGCCAGGGCGCGGGCCTTGGCAACAAGTTCCTGGCCAACATCCGGGAGACCGACGCCATCGTCCATGTGGTGCGGTGCTTTGATGACGAGAACATCATGCATGTCGTGGCCGACGCCGGCACCAACGTGCCCGTGGACCCCTTGGGGGACATTGAGACCATTGACCTGGAGCTCATCATGGCCGACCTGGAGATGGTGAACCGCCGCATCGAAAAGGCCCAGAAGGCCGCCAAGGGCGACAAGAAGTTCCTCCATGAGGTGGATGTGTTCAAGGGCCTGGCGGAGCACCTGAACGCAGGCAAGTCCGCCCGGACCTACGAGTGTGATGACGACGACATGGCCCTCATCGCCACCAGCGACCTGCTGAGCCTGAAGCCCATCATCTACGCCGCCAACACCGACGAGGACGGCTTCACTGATCTGGACGGTAACCAGTATTACCAGCAGGTAAAGGAGCTGGCGGAGAAGGAGGGCGCCCAGGTGCTGCCCATCTGCGCCAAGCTGGAGCAGGATATCGCCGAGCTGGAGGGCGAGGAGAAGCAGATGTTCCTGGAGGAGCTAGGCGTGGAGGAGTCCGGCCTGGACCGGCTCATCAAGTGCTCCTACGCCCTGCTGGGCCTCATTTCCTTCCTGACCTACGGCAAGGACGAGTGCCGGGCCTGGACCATCAAGAAGGGCACCAAGGCCCCCAAGGCAGCCGGAAAGATCCACACCGACATCGAGCGGGGCTTCATTCGGGCCGAGGTCATTGCCTACGACGATATGATGAAGTGCGGCAGCGTCAACGCCGCCAAGGAAAAGGGCCTGCTTCGCAGCGAGGGCAAGGACTACGTCGTTCAGGACGGCGACATGATTTACTTCCGGTTCAATGTTTAAAACCTCTAGGGGGCCCAGCCCCCTAGATACGTGGGCGCTGCCTGCGATACCCCTGGTGCCGCCCCAGGGCGGCGGGTCAAGGAATTTTGGGCAGGCGCGTGTCCTGCCCAAAATGATTATCATTGTGGTGGAGACAAGCTATGACGGATTTGGAACGGCTGGCGGCCTATGACCGCATGTACGGTGACCTCTTGAAGGAGCGGGACAAGGTGCTGTCCGATATGGAGAAGCTCCGGGCTGCCGGGAAGAACAAGGGGGCGACCTACCAGCAGCTCCTGGCCCAGAAGCTGACGGTCCAGAACCTCATCGGCCGGTTTGAGATTTACGGTATCAGAGAGAACTAAAAAATATCCCATCGGAAATTCCGGTGGGATATTTTTTTGAAGCAGGGAACATTTCCGCCCCAACAGGCGTGTTCAAAGTGAAAAGCGCTTTTCAGACAGAGAGAAAGGAGGCATTGCATGACGGAACAAGCCCTTTGCAATGCCATGAGGCTCCACGGCGGCGCGGTGTACCGGCTGGCGCTGTGCCGGACGCAGAACGCCGCCGACGCCGAGGACGTGTATCAGGACGTGTTTCTGCGGCTCTTCCAGCAGGATGCGGCGGACTGGGACGGCGAGCGTACCCGGGCGTGGCTCCTGCGGACTGCGGTGAACCGCTGCGCCGACATCCACCGCTTCCGCCTGCGGCGGCCAGTGCTGGCGTTGGAGGATATTCCGGAGCTGGCCCGGCCTGTGGATGAGGTCGCCGCCGAATTATGGGACGCGGTGGCCCGGCTGCCGGAGAAGCTGCGGACGGCGGTGCATCTGTACTACGCGGAAGGATACGCCACAGAGGAAATTGCCGCGCTGCTGGGGGTGCCGCCCGCCACCGTGCGGACCCGGCTCCGCCGGGCGCGGCTGAAGCTGAAAGACCTGTTGGGAGGTAACGAAGATGAATAACTATCGTAAACTGATGGAGGATATTTCAGTCCCGGAGGAGTTGGAGACAAAGGTGCTGTGGGCGGCCCGGCGGCAGCGGGAGGCGCAGGCAGGGCCTAAGCACCTGGTAAAGTGGGATTGGAAGCCTGTCCTACGGGGAGCCGTGTGCGCCGCCTGCGCTCTGGCCCTGGTGCTGGGAACGGTCCATCTGCGGCCCGCCGTGGAAAGCGGGGAGCAGCCGGGAGGCAACCCGGTGATGACGCTGGATTACTCCTTTGGCCTGACGGCCTATGCCGCCGACACCGGGGAGACGGTTCGGCCCAACGCCAACGGCGGGCTGGCTTTTGACTCCGGTTCCGGTATCGCCAGCGAAGAAACCGGACACTATACCGGATGTTTGTTTCAGGTAACGGGAGAGGGAATCGAGACGGTTTCCCTTTCCGTTGACCGGGGCGGGCTGTACCGCAGACAAGTCCTGACGGGACTGACAGACGAGGATGTGCAGAAGCTCTGGCAGGCGGAAGAGGCAGGCGGCCCGGTCTGCAGCGTCTACGGCGAGGACGAGGATAGCCCGATGAACGCCGAAGTGATGACCGCGCTGGGCAGCAGTGTCACGGAGGAGTTTGCCCCGGAGGTCCGCTACGGGTTCTGGGTGCCGGAGTACCGGGAGGACCCGGATGCGGATATGCGGCAGGCGCACTGGGATAGTATCGACACCTTTGACGGCGCCCGACTGACCGTGACCGTCACCTTTGCGGACGGTGGGGAGCAGAGCAAGACCTACACCCTGTCCACCGGCCGCCTGCGGGTGGAATACGGCGAGGACGGGACGCGGACCATGCTGCCCCAGCTGGCGGGAGACGACGAACCTTTCGTCTACGGCGTTTACGCGGAATCTGAAACGGAGAGCTGCTGGCTCCAGTGGCCGGTGCAGGACAGCCGGACCGTATGGAAGGGCAATCCCTATGGCATCATCAACGGAAAACTGCACAGCGGCATTGACATTCCCGCCGAGCAAGGAACTGTCATCCTGGCGGCGGCGGACGGCACCGTCACCGAGGTGGGGTTTGACCGGGAACGGGGCAACTATCTGGTGCTGGACCACGGCGGCGGGCTGACTACCATGTACGCCCATTGCCGAAACGTGGATGTGAAAGAGGGCGACACGGTGAAGCCCGGAGAGATGGTGGCTGCCGTAGGCTCCACCGGCATGTCCACCGGGCCGCACCTCCACTTCGAAGTCCGGCAGGACGGCGAGGCCCAGAACCCGGTGGTTTACTTTGACAGTGAAATTCGGGACACCCTGAAAGCGGAATAAGAACAAGGACCCTTTCCCGGTGGGAGAGGGTCCTTGTTATTTGGCGTGGCCTGCGTATTCCCGGGCTGCTTTTTCGTACGAGGCGGCGGAATCCCCTTCGTCGTCCGCCGTCAGCTCCCCGGTGGACAACTTTCGATATAGCTCCGTGCGCAGGCGGGCCTTTTGCAGGGTGTGGATGGCGTCCCCCAGGGCTTCGTCCAGAATCTCATAGGCTTTTTGGTAATCGGGTTCATTGGGCATTTCTATCACCTCAGGAATAGTTTAACCTGAATCAGGTTAATATGTCAATATGGGAATCAGGGACACAGTATCATGTGGGCAAGAGGTGATGCCCATGTATCCGCGAATCCGCGATTTGCGGGAGGATGCGGACTTGAACCAGACGGAGCTTGCAAAGCTGCTGGGGATGTCCCAAACAGGTTATTCCAAATATGAGACGGGTGAAAATGATATTCCGGTGGCGATTTTGGAAAAGCTGGCGGATATTTACCATACCAGCGTAGACTATCTGCTGGGGCGTACCGACCAAAAGACACCGTATCCGCCGAAAAAATAAGGACCATTGCGGAAAATCCGCAACGGTCCTTTTTTCGCGCGTGTCAGGCCAGGGTCAGGTCGCCGTCCTTTACCCAGCCCAGCTTGCGGCACACCTGGTTGATGGCCGGGGCCAGGATGGCGGGGAGGACAAAGCAAATCAAAAGCAGGCCCAGCCAGTCGAAAGCGGTGGGGGAGATGGCGGCGGCGCCTTTGGCGATGGCCTCCTCACTGGGGGCCAGCCAGCCGGTCCAGACACCGATCTGCCCGCACAGGCCGCAGGTGCCCATGCCGGAATTGATGGGGGCGCCGTTCATTTCCAGCTTGAACACGCAGGTGGCGATGGGGCCGGTGATGGCGGAGGCCAGGGTGGGGCCGATCCAGACCCGGGGGTTCTTTACAATGTTGGGCATTTGCAGCATGGAGGTGCCCAGGCCCTGGCTCACCAGGCCGCCCCAGCGGTTTTCCCGGAAGCTCATGACGGCGAAGCCCACCATCTGGGCGCAGCAGCCCGCCACGGCGGCGCCGCCTGCAAGGCCAGTCAGGCCCAGCACGGAGCAGATGGCGGCGGAGGAGATGGGCAGCGTCAGGGCCACGCCCACTAGCACGGAGACGGCAATGCCCATCCAGAAGGGCTGGAGCTTGGTGGCGTTGTCGATGATGATGCCGAAGGCGCTGGCGGCGGTGCCGATGGGCGGCGCGATGAGCTTTGCCAGAGCTACGCCTACCAGGATGGTGACGGCGGGGGTGACCAGAATGTCCACCTTCGTCTCCTTGCTGACGGCCTTGCCGCACTCAGCGGCCACGATGGCGATGATAAGCACCGCCAAAGGTCCGCCCGCGCCGCCCTCGGCGTTGGCGGCCCAGCCCACGGCGGCCAGGGAGAACAGCACCATGGGGTCCGCTTTCAGAGCGTAGCCGATGGCCACGGCCATGGCGGGGCCGGAGATGGCCATGGCGTAAGCGCCGATGTCGGTCAAATACTGGACGCCCAGCTGGAGACCCAGGGTCTTAATGATAGTGCCGATGAGCAGGGAGCAGAACAGGCCCTGGGCCATGGCGCCCAGAGCGTCGATGCCATAGCGTTTGGCGGAGAAGACGATGTTTTTGCGTTTTAAGAATGCTTTGACGTTTTCCATGGGGAGCACCTGTTTCCTTTGCAAAATAGAAATGGTAGACAGGTGTCTTGACACCTATCTACCACACTATACACGGAAAAGCATGGGTTGTCAACAGCCAGTTTCAGTCCTCCAGCAGCACGCCCATGGCGTGGAGGGCGGTCCGGACCCGCTGGAAGGCGTCCTCGCTGGGGCAGGAGAGGGTGTGGAGGTGGATGCCTTCCGTCAGGTTGGAGAGGGGCTGGGCGTCGGCCTGGGCGCAACGGGCGATGAACTGGGCCACGTCATACCGGCTGGAGAGCTGGAGTGGGCCGGTGAGCTGGCCGTAGATGGGGTGGTCCACGATGACGTCCAGCACGGTACAGCCCTGGTCCACCATGGCGTTCAGTTCCGCCTCCATATCCGCGCCGCTGTGGCGGCAGGCCACCTGACGGAGGAGGCCGGAGGGGGACTTCTGGATGACATAGCCCCGGGGCGTGGCGGAGATGTCCGCGCCTGCTGCCCGCAGCAGGGCGATGTCGCCCACGATGATCTGGCGGCTGACGGAGAACCGGGCTGCCAGCGACGCCGCGCTGATGGGCTGGTGGGCTGCCTTTAAACTGTCACAAATGGCCTGACGGCGTTCTTCCGCACGCATGGGAATGCCTCCTCGCATAGATGTCTTGACAGCAGTATAGCACACTGACAGGAAATTGCAAAGGAAAAAGGAGAGCGCAAACGCGCTCTCCTTTTATAAATCGTGTCAGCCTCCCAGGTAGGCTTTCTTGATGGCGGGGCTTTCCAGCAGCTCGTGGCCGGTGCCGGTGGTGACCACCTTGCCGGTCTCCAGCACGTAGCCCCGGTCAGCCACGCTAAGGGCCGCCTGGGCGTTCTGCTCCACCAGCAGGATGGTGGTGCCCGCTTTGTGCAGCTCCTGAATGATGTCAAAGATCTGCTCCACCAGAATGGGAGCCAAGCCCATGGAGGGCTCGTCCAGCATCAGCAGCTTGGGGTGGCTCATCAGGGCACGGCCCATGGCAAGCATCTGCTGCTCACCGCCGGACAGGGTGCCCGCCACCTGCTTCATGCGCTCCTTCAGGCGGGGGAACTGCTCATAGACCCGCTCCAGGTCCGCGTCCATTGTCTTGCCGCCCTGGGTAAAGGCGCCCATCTCCAGATTCTCTTGGACAGTCATCTGCAGGAACACCCGGCGGCCCTCCGGCACCAGGGCCAGACCCTTGGAGACGATCTTGTGGCAAGGGACCTTGCCCAGGTTTTCGCCCATGAAGGTGATGGAGCCGGTCTTGCTGTGCAGCAGGCCGGAGATGGTGTTCAGGGTGGTGGATTTGCCCGCGCCGTTGGCGCCGATCAGGGTGACGATCTCGCCCTCGTTGACCTCGAAGGAGACGCCCTTGATGGCGTGGATGCTGCCGTAATAGACGTTGATGTCCTCAACTTTCAGAATCGCTCCCATGGTCACGCCTCCTTTTTCTTGCCCAGGTATGCCTCAATAACGGCGGGGTTGGACTGGATGTCCGCAGGGCTGCCCTTGGCGATGACGCGGCCGAAGTTCAGCACGCAGATGCCCTCGCAGATGTTCATGACCAGGTTCATGTCGTGCTCGATCAGCAGGACCGCGATCTGGAAGGTGTCCCGGATCTCGCGGATGTTCTCCATCAGCTCCGCCGTCTCCGAGGGGTTCATGCCCGCGGCGGGCTCGTCCAGCAGCAGGAGGGAGGGGTTGGTGGCAAGGGCCCGGACGATCTCCAGGCGGCGCTGGGCGCCGTAGGGCAGGGAGCCGGCGGGGACGTCCGCCAGGTCCGCCATGTTGAACAGGCTCAGCAGCTCCAGAGCGTGGTCGTGGGCCGCTTTTTCCTCGCGCCAGTAGCCGGGGAGGCGGAAGATGCCGCTCCACATGTTATATTTCATGTTGGCGTCCATGCCCACCTTCACGTTGTCCTCCACGGACAGCTTCTGGAACAGGCGGATGTTCTGGAAGGTACGGGCGATACCGGCACGGTTCACCTGCATGGTGTTCATGCCGTGGGTGTCCTTGCCGCCCAGCAGGATGGTGCCGTGGGTGGGCTGGTAGACTTTGGTGAGCAGGTTAAAAACGGTGGTCTTGCCCGCGCCGTTGGGGCCGATAAGGCCCGCGATCTCCGTGCGGCCGATGGTGAGGTTGAAGTCCTCCACGGCTTTCAGGCCGCCGAAGGTGATGCCCAGGTTCACGCACTCCAGAATGGGCTTTTTGCCGATGTCCCGGTCCGGGATCATGGCGCCGGAGGGGACGGGAACGAGCTTTCCAAACATATCAGGCGGCCTCCTTTCCGTGGGATTTGCCGGGCTTGAACCGGCCGAAGAAGGATTTCAGGGTGGGGTTGTTGGTGGTGAGCATAACCAGGATGAGCACCACGGCGTAGACCAGCATCCGGTAGTCGGAGAAGGCGCGGAGCAGCTCCGGCAGCACCGTCAGGGCCACGGCGGCGATCAGAGAACCCCAGATGTTGCCCAGGCCGCCCAGCACCACGAACACCAGCACCAGAATGGAGGTATTGAAGTTGAACTTGGTGGCCTGCAGGGAGGAGAAGTTCAGGCCGTACAGCGCACCGGCGGCGCCCGCCAGGGCGGCGGAGGTGACGAAGGCCATCATCTTGTACTTGGTGATGTTCAGGCCAACGCTCTCGGCGGCGATGGTGTTGTCCCGCAGTGCCATGATGGCCCGGCCCGCCCGGCTGTGCTTCAGGTTCAGCACCACGAACAGCGTCACCATGACCAGCACGAAGCCCGCGGTGAAGGAGGCGATGGTGGCGGTGCCAGTGGCGCCCTGGGCACCCTTGATGATGGCGAGGCCGCCGGGCTCCAGGCCCAGGTCCGCCACGGACTTGTTGCCGGAGAGGTTGAACAGGATATGGAGGCCCTTGGAGTCATAGCCCACCAGCAGGCAGTTCACCAGCTCCTTGATGATCTCGCCGAAGGCCAGGGTGACGATAGCCAGGTAGTCGCCCCGGAGCCGCAGCACGGGGGTGCCCACCACCAGGCCCGCCAGGGCCGCGGCAGCGGCGCCCACTGCCATGGCGACGGCCAGACGCAGGGGGGCGGAGGGGATCACGTTCTGGAGGCTCATGGCCGCCACGATACCGGAGAAGGCGCCCACGCTCATAAAGCCGGCGTGGCCCAGGCTCAGCTCGCCCAGGATGCCTACTGTCAGGTTCAGGGACACGGCCATGGACATATAGCAGCAGATGGGGACAAGCTGGCCGGTGAGGGAGCGGCTCAGGGAGCCCGAGGAACTGAGAACGTTCATCACCACGAAGGCCAAGATCACACCCAGGTAGGTCAAAAGGTCCGTGCGGGTGTGCTTTTTCATGTGCAGATTCTTCATGTCACACCTCACACTTTCTCAGGCACATACTTGCCCAGCAGGCCGGCGGGCTTCACCAGCAGTACCACGATCAGCACGGCGAACACGATGGAGTTTGCCAGGTTGGTGGAGATGTAGGCCTTTGCCATGGCCTCGATAACGCCCAGCAGCAATCCACCCAGGAAGGCACCGGGGATGGAGCCGATGCCGCCGAACACGGCGGCGGTGAAGGCCTTGATGCCGGGCATGGAGCCGGTGGTGGGCTGCAGGGTGGGATAGGAGGTGCACAGCAGCACGCCGGCCACAGCCGCCAGGGCGGAGCCGATGGCGAAGGTGGTGGAGATGGTGGCGTTGACGTTGATGCCCATGAGCTGGGCCGCGCCCTTATCCTCAGAGCAGGCACGCATGGCCTTGCCCATCTTGCTCTTGCTGATGAACAGCGTCAGCGCCGCCATGATGATGAGGCAGGCGGCCATGGTCAGCAGGGAGGCGTAGGGCACGGAGAGCTGGCCGCCGAACAGGGTCAGGGAGCCGGAGACCACCGGCTGGTAGACCTTGGGGGCGGCCTTCCAGATCAGCAGGGCGCTGTTCTGCAGGAAGTAGCTGACACCGATGGCGGTGATGAGGACCGCCAGGGAGGGGGCGGAGCGGAGGGGCTTATAGGCCAGGCCCTCGATGACGATGCCCAGCACGGTGCAGACGGCCATGGCCAGCAGCGTTGCCAGCCAGCCGGGGAGGCCCAGATAGCTCATGGCGCAGAAGGAGATATAGCCGCCCACCATGATGATGTCGCCGTGGGCGAAGTTCAGCATTTTGGCGATGCCGTAGACCATGGTGTAGCCCAGGGCGATGATGGCGTACACACTACCCAGAGACACGCCGCTGATCAGATAGGACAGGAATTCCATTGTGTGGAAGCACCTCTTTTTCTGTGTGGTTCATTATATATAATGTATCTATGGCAGAAATACAGGCGGAAACAAGGGGTTCCGCCCATGTTTCCACCATAGAGCACGGAGGACCGCCGGAGGGGCTGAAGCCCCATCCGGCAGGCTTCCGCAAGAGAGGGAGAGGTCAGGGAGTGACGTACACGCCGTCCTTGATGACCACGGCCATGGGAGCCTTGGACACGGCGCCGTCGGCGGACCAGGTCATGCCCTGGCCGGTCAGGCCGTCCACGGAGATGGTGGTCATAACGGACACGACAGCCTCGCAGATGTCGGCGGAGGACATGTCGGCGGTGCAGCCGGCGGCTTCCAGAGCGGCCTTCATGATGTACACGCCGTCATAGGCATCGGCGGCGAACTGGTTGGGGATATCGCCGTAAGCGGCCTGATAGGCCTTGACGAAATTCTGGGTGCGCTCGTCGGAAGCGTCGGCGGAGAAGGGAGTCAGCAGCATGACGCCCTCAGCCAGGGAGGTGTCGAATCCCTCCATGGTCAGGATGCCGTCCATGCCGTCCACGCCGAAGAAGGTGGGAGCATAGTTCATAGCGGCGGCCTGGGTCAGGATGACGGAGGCGGGCTGGTAGTAGATGGGCAGGAACACGGTGTCAGCGCCGGCGGACTGGGCGGCGGTCAGCTGCACAGAGAAGTCGGTGGCGGTGTCGGCGGTGAAGGTGCCCTCATAGACGACCTCCAGACCCTTGGCGGCAGCCTCGGCCACGAAGGTGTCCCGGATGCCCTGGGAGTAGGCGTCGTCGTTGCGGTAGATGACGGCCACCTTGGCGCCGGTCATGTTGTCGGCAATGTAGTCAGCGGAGCCGGTACCCTGGTTGGGGTCGGTGAAGCAGACCTGGAACACGTTGTCCTTGCCGGCGGTGACGTCAGGAGAGGAGGCGGAGGGAGTCAGCATGATGGTGCGGTCAGCATACACCTTGTCGGCCACGGCGATGGAGGCACCGGTGGTGGTGGGGCCCACCATGACCTGCATACCCCAGTCCATCAGCTTGTTGTAGGCGTTGACGGAGGTCTCGCCGTCGGCCACGTCGTCCTGGGACTGGAACTCGAACTTGATGGCACTGCCGCTGGCGTTGATCTCGTCCACGGCGATCTTGGCGCCGTTGGCAACGGCCTGGCCGTAGATGGCGGCGTCACCGGTCAGGGGGCCGATGGTGCCCAGCTTGAAGGTGCCGCCGGCTTCGCCGGAGGCGGCGGGGGTCTCAGTGGCAGGGGCGTCAGTGCTGGGGGCGGGGGTCTCGGTCTTGCCGCCGCCGCAGGCGGCGAGGCTGACGGTCATGGTCATGGCCATCATGAGAGCAAACAACTTCT
Organism: Oscillibacter sp.; assembly: GCA_017937405.1. Classification (GTDB taxonomy): domain Bacteria; phylum Bacillota; class Clostridia; order Oscillospirales; family Oscillospiraceae; genus Oscillibacter. The sequence goes on along the minus strand of JAGBDS010000049.1, from coordinate 23,951 downwards.
TTTTCATCTTGGGTTCTCCTTTAGGTTTGATATTATACAAAAAAGCGGCCCCGCCATGTGGCGGAGCCGCTTTGCTGTATCAACGCACAGTCAAGCAGGATTTCGCGTCCATGGCGTATCAAAATGAACAGTAATCAGCAGAACTACCAGTACCAATACCAGCAGGCCCAGAATGGACAGGGCGCACAGGCGCGCAATAATAATGGACGCCATAATAATGGCGCCCAAAATCAGCATAATGGAGTTGAAGCAAGCCTGAGCGGACTGCGCGCAGGAAGACGCGGCTTCCGCGCAATAGGAGGCCGTACCATGAGACATCATGCGGTCATGCATCTGGGTAAAGGTCATGGTATACAGCTCCTTTCCGGTGGGTTCGTTTCAGGTTGGTACTTATTTTAGAGGCTTAAAGCGGAAAAGTCAACCGGAAAAACGACGGCAAATGACACAGAAAAGTCAAAGAGAAGTATCTCTATTTGTACATGATGCCCAAAAATGGGGCTGAAACGGGGGATGCCCGCTGCTGCAAAGTGGGAAACGGCTCCACCGCAAAATGCGCAAAAAATAGTTGCGAGGTTGCAACAAAATGCGAATTGACTTGAAAAAGGGGCGTGGTATCATGGTAACAAACCCAATTTGCAAACGTTTGAGAGAGGGGGATACCATGAGGACGGCGTTTCGATATCTGCGGCCCTACGGTCCCCGGGTGTGCTGCGGCGTGGCCATCAAATTCACCGCCGCCATTCTGGAGCTGATCCTGCCTTTGCTGCTGGCCCATATCATCGACGTGTGTGTGCCCGCCCGGGACCTGGACGCCATCTGGCGGACCGGCGGGCTGATGATGGTGCTGGCCTGCGGCGCGGCGCTGTGCAATATCACCGCCAACCGCATGGCGGCCTGGGTGTCCATGGAGGTGACCCGAGTGCTGCGGCGGGACCTGTACAGCCGGGTGGAGCGGCTTTCCTGCGCCCAGATGGACCGGTTTTCCATCTCCTCCCTGGTGTCCCGTTTGACCAACGATACCTACAATGTCCACCAGATGTTTGACAAGGTGCAGCGGGGCGGCATCCGGGCGCCCATGCTGGTGCTGGGCGGCCTGGTGCTGACTTTCCTGCGGGCGCCGGCCCTGGGTGTGGTGCAGCTGGCAGTGTGTGGACTGACATTTGTGACCATCTGGCTGGTGACCCGCCGGGGTATCCCTTATTATACAAAGTCCCAGACGGCGGTGGACACCGTGGTCCGGATCATCCGGGAGAACGCCTCCGGCGTCCGGGTCATCAAGGCCCTGGCCTGTCAGGGGCGGGAGCGGGAGCGGTTCCAGACCGCCAACGAAAACGCCCGCCGGACCGAGGAGACCGCCGGGTGCGTCATGGCCGCCGCCAATCCCATCACCGACTTCCTGCTGAACTCCGGGCTGGTGCTGGTGGTCGTGGTGGGCGCGGTGCTGGTGAACGCGGGACGGATGGACGCGGGTCAGATCGTGGCCTTTTTGTCCTACTTCGCGCTGATCCAGAACGCCACGCTGGGCATGGCGAAGATCTTCGTGAAGATCAGCAAGGGCGCGGCGTCCCTGCGGCGCATCGAGGAGATCATCCAGGCCCCCGCCGACCAGCTGGTACGGCCTTCGGAAGAACACGCCGACATGGAATTGGGGATGGAGGATGTGTCCTTCTCCTACCTGGGGGTGGAAAAGGACCTGGACGGGGCCTCCTTCTCCCTGAAAAAAGGAGAGATGCTGGGTATCCTGGGGCCTATCGGCAGCGGCAAGACCACCCTGGTCAGTTTGCTGCTGCGGCTGTATGACGCCGACGGCGGCGTGGTCTGGGTGGGCGGCAAGGACGCGGCCTCTTTGGGCAGGGAGGACCTGCGGGGCAGGTTCGGCGTGGTGTTCCAGAACGAGGCCCTGCTGAACGACACCATTTATGAAAATATCTCCTTCCTCCGGGGGCTGTCCCGGGAGGACGTCATCGCCGCGGCCAAAACGGCCCAGGCGTGGGAGTTTATTGAGACGCTGCCGGAGGGCCTGGACACACGGGTGGACATCCGGGGCGCAAACCTATCCGGCGGACAGCGCCAGCGGCTGCTCATCGCCCGGGCGTTGGCGGCAAAGCCGGGGATACTGGTGCTGGACAGCGCCGACAGCGCCCTGGACTACCGCACCGCCGCCGCATTGTACGGCGCCATCCACCGGGACTGCCCCGGTGTGACGCTGGTGGTCATTTCGGAGCGCATCGCCTCCCTGCGGGAGGCGGACCGCATCCTGGTGCTGGAGGATGGACGAATTGCCGACCAGGGAGACCACGGTCAGCTTTTGGCCCGGTGTGACCGCTACCGCCGGATGGCGGAGCTGCAGATGGGAGGTGCCAACGGATGAAGAGATCCCTCTTGCGGCGGATGGCCCGGTTCCTGCGGCCCTATGGCCCCAAGCTGGTTTTCTTGATAGCTCTGATGGTGGCCTCCAACCTCCTGGCACTGATGGCGCCCATGCTGTCCGGCTGGGCGGTGGACGCCGTGGGCACGAAGGCCGGCGGCGTGGACTTTGCCGGGGTCCTGCGGAACGGCGGCGGGATGCTGGCCTGCTACGCCTGCTCCTCCATTCTGAATTATCTCATCGCCTCCCGGCTCATCAAGGTGGGGCAGGGGGTGTCCCACGACCTGCGGAAGGCGGCCTTTGACCGTATGAGCGAGCTGCCGGTGGAGTATTTCGACACCCACCCGGCGGGGGACCTCATCAGCCGTATCTGCTACGACGTGGACACGGTGAACGCCACCATTTCCTCGGACTTTTTGCAGCTCAGCACCAGTGCTTTGACGGTGGTGGGTTCCTTTTTGATGCTGCTGTTCATCTCGCCGAAGCTGACCTGCGTGTTCTTCGTGACGGTGCCCCTGTCCGCCGTGCTGACACGGTTTCAGATGAAGCGGGTACACCCGCTATTCCGGCTGCGTTCCAAGGAGCTGGGCGCCCTCAACGGCTTTGCCGAGGAGCGGGTGGGCCGCCAGCGGGCCATCCGCACCTACGGTGTGGAGGAGGCGGACCTGAACCAGTTCGAGGCGTACAACGACGCGGCCTCCCGGGCCTACTACGAGGCGGACCGGGCCAGCGCCTCTCTGGGGCCTTCCGTCAACTTTATCAATAATGTGTCCCTGGCGGCCATCAGCATGTTCGGTGCTTTGATGTACTTAAACGGCGCTCTGACTCTGGGGAGCTTGTCTTCCTTTGTCCTGTACTCCCGGAAGTTCTCCGGGCCCATCCGGGAGGCCGCCAACCTCCTCAGCGAGCTGCAGGCCAGCGCCGCCGCAGCGGAGCGGGTGCTGGACCTGCTGGACGAGACCCCGGAGGCGGGGGACGTTCCGAACGCGGCGCCCGCCGAGGACCTGCGGGGCGACATCACCTTTGACCATGTGGATTTTGGCTACGACCCGGCGCGCCCGGTGCTGCGGGACTTCACCGCCCATGTTCCCGCCGGGAGCCTGGCGGCGGTGGTGGGGCCTACCGGTGCGGGCAAAACCACGCTGGTGAGTCTGCTGCTGCGGTTCTATGAGCCCCAGGGCGGCTCCATCACCATCGACGGCGTGCCGGTGGGACAGTACAGCCGGGATGGCCTGCGCCGGAGGCTTGCCCTGGTGCTTCAGGATACCTGGCTGTTCGGCGGCACCATCGCCGAGAACATCGCCTACGGCACGGAGGGCGCCACCCGGGAACAGATCGTGGAAGCGGCGAAAGCGGCCCGCATCCACCGCTTCATCACCTCCCTGCCGGAGGGGTACGACACCGTGCTCACCGACGAGGGGGCGGGTATCTCCAAGGGCCAGCGGCAGCTTTTGGCTATCGCAAGGTGCCTGCTGACCGACGCGGACATCGTCATTCTGGACGAGGCCACCAGCAACGTGGACACGGAGACCGAGGGGGAGATCAGTCTGGCGCTGGAGCATCTGCGCCGGGGCCGGACCTGCTTCGTCATCGCCCACCGGCTGGCCACCATCCGCAATGCCGACCGTATCCTGGTGCTGGACCAGGGCGGCGTGGCGGAGTGGGGCGCCCATGAGGAGCTGCTGGCGAAGGACGGTATTTATGCCAAGTTGTATGCCGCCCAGTGGTCGGATTTTACAGAGATTTGACCGGAGCGGGATGGCGGAGCTGAAGATTTTCGGATATCCTGACAGTGTTGCCCTTGGGCTTCCCACGGCGTAGATCACAGACTGCACCATGGTACTTTAAAGTGAAAAAATAGTTGCAATCCGCCACTATTTTATCGGGAGGAGAAAAACGGTAAACCGTCAAAATGCTGGCAAAACGAAAAAATTCTTTGTGAGATTTGCATATGAATTGTGAATTTATCATAAAAATGACGTGACAAAATGGCTAACATATGCATTGACAAACGCAACAAAAATTTCTTATAATTATGATAGCAAAGCGCAAACGTTTGCACAAATGGGCTGCTGATCACAGTTTGGTGCAGGCGTAAAAAGGAATGGATGTGAGGAAAGGTAAAAAATTGCCCAGGCAAGATTCCCGGCAGTATTGAGAAAGAGGTGTTACTGTGTCTAAGAAAGGTCTTCCCAAGAAACCACTGACGAAAAAGAGACTGAAGAACCTCATATTGAACGTGGTCAAAAACCCGTTTAATATGATCGTGCTGGTCAGCTTGATCGTTCTGTTCTGCCTGATCGTGATCCCCCTGCTGACGATGATCAAGTCTACCTTCACTATGGCCCAGTCCGAGCTGCGGCGCAATCCCGGCGCTACCATCGGACAGTTTACTCTGTATTACTGGAAATACATGATCGCCAGCAACATGAGCAAGGCTGTTCTGTGGGAGCCCCTGCTGAACTCCCTGTTCTGCGGTGCCATGACGACCCTGATCTCCGTGCCCCTGGGCTCCGTCCTGGCATGGCTGATGATCCGTACCGACATCCCCGGCAAGAAGGTGCTGGGTCTGCTGGTCACCATCCCCTACATGATCCCCTCCTGGACCAAGGCTCTGGCCTGGCTGGCTGTGTTCCGTAACTCCACCAGCGGCGCCAACGGCTTCCTGGCCGGCATGGGCATCCCCATTCCCGACTGGCTGGCTTATGGCCCCATCGCCATCATCCTGTGCATGTCCATGCACTACTACGCCTTCTCCTACATTCAGGTGTCCGGCGCGCTCCGCTCCATCAACTCCGAGCTGGAGGAGATGGGCGAGATCCAGGGCGCCAACAAGGCCCAGATCCTGCGCCATATCACCCTGCCCCTGATCATGCCCTCCGTGCTGTCCGCACTGGTCATGACTGTTTCCAAGTCCATCGGTACTTACGGCGTTGCCGCCAACCTGGGCAACCGTATCGGCTACTACACCCTGGCTACCAAGATGCGCGTGTTCATCGACCAGGGTCCCCGCGGCGTCGGCTATGCCATGAGCATCGTTCTGGTGGGTCTGGCCGCCCTGATTTTGATGGGCAACCAGCGCATCATCGGCGTTCGCAAGTCCTATGCCACCGTGGGCGGCAAGGGCGGCCGCAGCACCCTGATGCCTCTGGGCGCCGCCAAGAAGCCCATGATGCTGTTCCTGGGCGTGTTCCTGTTCCTGGCCATGGTGATGCCCTTCTTCGTGCTGATTATGGAGACCTTCCAGATTACCACCGGCGCCGGCTACGGCCCCGAGAACCTGACCCTGTATAACTGGATCGGTACCACGGATGCCGCCGTGAAGTACACCAACTATCCCGGCATCTTCCGCCACGACGAGTTCTGGAACGCTCTGTGGAACACCGTCCGCCTGTCCCTGATCGCCTCCATCATCACCGCCTTCTGCGGCCAGTTCCTGGGCTATATCAGCTCCCGCGGCCGCGGCAAGTGGTACGGCAACCTCACCGAGCAGCTGGTGTTCGTGCCCTACCTGATGAGCGGCGTGGCGTTCTCCACCATGTACTTCTCCATGTTCTCCCGTCCCCATCTGGGCGGTCTGATCCCCTCCCTGTACGGCACCTTTACCCTTATCATTCTGACCTCTGTGGTGAAGCACTTCCCCTTCGCCAGCCGGTCCGGTACCGCGAACATGCTGTCCATCAGCGTGGAACTGGAAGAGGCTGCCGACATCGCCGGCGCCAGCTTCTGGAAGCGGATGAGCTCCATCATCATCCCCCTGGCAAAGAACGGCTTCATCTCCGGCTTCATGCTGGTGTTCATCTCCATCGCCAAGGAGCTGGACCTGATCATCATCATGATGACCCCCACCACCCGGACGCTGTCCTATCTGGCCTTCACCTACTCTCAGGAGGGCTACAACCAGATGTCCGACGCCATTTCCGTGGTCGTGCTGTTCTACATCCTGCTCTGCTACATCGCGGCCAACAAGATCGGCGGCGCTGACATCAGCAAGAGCTGGTAATCGCCTATTGACTGAAAGGATAGAATGATATGAGTCGTATTGAATTAAAGCATATTGATAAATTTTATGGCAGCAACCATGTCCTGCGGGACATCAACCTCACCATTGATGACGGCGATTTCATGACCCTGCTGGGACCCTCCGGCTGCGGCAAGACCACCACCCTGCGCGTGGTCTCCGGCCTGGAAAAGCCCCAGAACGGTATCATGACCATCGATGGCGTGGAGATGATCAACGCCGACGACGCCTACTACGCCGAGCCCAGCAAGCGCGGACTGAACCTGGTGTTCCAGTCCTATGCCCTGTGGCCCCACATGACCGTGTATGACAACATCGCCTTCGGCCTGAAGATCCAGAAGATGGACAAGGCTGAGATCGAGCGCCGGGTCATGGACTCCCTGAAGATGATGCGCATCGACATGTACAAGGACCGCTATCCCACGGAGCTGTCCGGCGGCCAGCAGCAGCGCGTGGCCATTGCCCGTGCCGTGGCTTCCAGCCCCAAGCTGCTGCTCCTCGACGAGCCCCTTAGTAACCTGGACGCCAAGCTGCGTATCGACATGCGCGCCGAGCTGCAGCGTCTGCACAAGGAACTGGGTACCACCATCATCTACGTTACCCACGACCAGACCGAGGCTCTGACCATGTCCACCAAGATTGCCCTGTTCAAGGCCGGCGAGCTGAACCAGGTGGCCACTCCCATGGAGCTGTACAACAACCCCATCGATCTGGAGGCCGCCGACTTCATCGGCAACCCCCGCATCAACCTGATCCCCGGCAAGGCCGAGATGAAGAACGGCCAGCTGGTGGTCAAGAGCGAGCTGGGCGATCACACCTTCGGCGCCGAGTTCCTGACCGATGAGGAGAAGCCCGCCAGCGGTGAGTTCGACTGCGTGCTGGCCTGCCGCCCCGAGCAGATCACCATCTCCCGGGAGCCCGTGGAGGGCGCCCTGCCCGTCACCGTGTACGCCAACCAGCCCGCCGGTTCCGAGACTATCGTGACATTGAAGGCAGGCGACGAGGAGTTCCTGGTGAAGGAGCTGGGCCAGGTCCACTACGATCTGGACCAGAAGGTCTGGGCCATCATTGACCAGAACAAGCTGAACGTTTACAATAAGGAAACCACCCGTCTCATTAAGCGCGCGGTCTGACCGCGAGTTTATAAATGACCCAGCGGCAATTCCCTAACTGTTTCAAAACGAAAGGAGAAGACCCGATGAAAAAGAAGTTGTTTGCACTGCTGATGGCGGTTGTCATGGTTCTAAGCCTGGCATCCTGCGGCAAGAAGGCTGACGCCCCCGCCGCCACCCCCGCCGACCCCGGTACCTCCACCACTGAACCCGCGGCGGAGCCCACCACCGACCTCCCCCTGGGCTATGACCCCACCACCGGCGCTGAGGCCTACGGCCCCTACTGGGATGAGTGGAGCGACATGACCGACGAGGAGCTCTATGAGATGGCTCTGAAGGAAGACACCGCCATCAATGTCTACGCGACCTCCTCCAAGATGCTGAAGGCCGAGGAGCCTTTCGAAGAGATGTACCCCGGTCTGGATCTGGTCGTTTCCGACCTGGACACCGACGAGGTGCTGAGCAAGGCTCAGATCGAGAATGAGACCGGCAACGTCACGGCCGATGTGCTGCAGACCAAGGACGTCAACGGCAGCGTGTTCTATGAGTACTACTATCAGGGCGTCATCGAGCCCTTCTATCCCCGCGACATCTGCTCTCACCTGGATGAGTCTTACCTGACTTACAGCTATCCTCTGTACGCTTCCCAGGCTTTCTGGTACTATAACACCGAGGCGTTCCCCGATGGCCAGCCCGTCAACAACTGGTGGCAGATCATTGAGAAGGACGAGAACGGCAACCAGAAGTATCGCCTGTTCACCAAGGAGATCGGTCAGGAGTCCTCTTACATGTCCCTGTTCGCCAGCTTCATCAACAACGCTGACCAGATGGAGAAGGCCTATGAGGACTGCTACGGCGAGAAGCTCGAGTACACCTATGATCCTTCCAGCTTCAACTTCGAGGTGCCCGCCAACAACGCCGGCGTTGAGTACCTGTGGCGCTTCAGCCAGGCCAAGATGACCTTCATCGGCGACGGTGACGAGCTGGTTCTGGCCGTTCACAACTCCACCAAGGATGACCCCGCCCTGTGCCTGGCTTCCGCCGGTAAGATCGAGAACCAGGAAGAGTCCGGCTACAACATCGACTGGTGCGTCAACATGGCTCCCTACACCGGCCTGCTGAACGTTGAGTCCATGTTCGCCGTCAAGGGCTGCAACAGCCCCGCTGGCGCCCGTCTGTTCATCCGCTACATCACCGGTGGTACCGATGGTCAGAGCGGCGGCTTGAAGCCCTTCACCAAGGTCGGTAACTGGCCTCTGCGTGACGACTTCGAGGACAAGAAGAACCCCAAGAAGCTGAATGAGCTGGGCGCTATCGCCAACAACCTGGACGACATCTACGCCATCTATCCCGACGTTCAGGATATGTGGACCTACTGGCTGAACCAGAGCCCCAATAAGTAAGCATCTCTGCTGAATCAGCACAAAAACGCATTGAAAGGTGGGCGGCCATGCGCCGCCCACCTTTTCATACCAAAGGAGGACCCCCATGCTGAGCAAAGGCACCAACCCCATCCAGGACCAGGAGTGGAACGAGAAAGTCACAAAAGCGGCAGACAGCTTCTGGTCCGCTTTTCAGATGACGGAAAACGGCAAGGTGAAGAGTACGCTGCTGCTGTACTCCTTCTGTCTGTGCTGGGTATTCATCGCCATTTATGCCGCCTCGTTCGTGCTGCTGCTGGACCCGCTGGACGCGCTGGTATCCGGTGCGCCGGGGTTTGTGGCCCATGTGGTGGAAGCTGTGGTGCCTGCCATGGTGGGCGCGGTGGTGTGCGCACTGCCCTGGCCCATCATCAAGGACAAGCGGATCATACCTGCAAGCTATACCTGGATGTTCCTGCTGTCCATGGCCTGCCTGATCGCCATGCTTGTTATGATGAAGGACGAGCCGGAGGCGAGAAACCTGTTCCTGCAATTCTTCGTCCAGGCCGTACCGGCTCCCATTCTGCTGGGCGGCGGCCTGTCAGCATTCCTTTACAGCCGTTATCTGAAAAAACCGCCTGCGGCCAAAGAGGCGGAACCTTGGAAAAGGCAGTGAGATCATGATCGATACCGTTCTGTTTGATATGGGCGGCACGCTGGAAGACATCTATGTGGATGACGCCAGCAAAGAGGCATCCGCCCGGGAGGTCCTGCGTATTCTGAAGGAAAAGGGACTCCCAGTATCCATGGACGTTCCTGAAGCAATTCAAGAATTGGCGGAGGGATGGGACCGCTACGCGGCCTACCGCGGCCCCACGAACCGGGAATTGAAGCCGGAGGAGATTTGGGGGAACTATGTCCTCAATGGCCGGTTCGGCCTGGATTTTGAGACCGTCAAGCCCTTTGCGGAGGAACTGGCCCATATGTGGGAAGTGACCTATTACCACCGTAGCCTGCGGCCCGGCGTCAAAGAGATGCTGGAGGGCTTGAAGAGCCTGGGTATGAAGCTGGGCGTCATCAGCAACACCGCCAGCCTGTACCAGGTGTTCTGGATCTTGAAAGAATACGGCATCCGGGATTATTTCCAGGATGTGACCCTTTCCTCCGTGACCGGCTACCGCAAGCCGGACCCCAATATTTTCCTGGTCTCCTTAAAGCAGGTGCAGTCCGACCCGTCCACCTGTGCCTATGTGGGGGATACGTTCTCCCGCGACGTCATTGGCCCCCAGAAGCTGGGCTTTGGTGCGACCTTCCATATCCATTCCCATCTGACAGCTTCCCGGGACAAGGATGTGCCGGACAGCGTCAAGGCCACTTACAGCATCAGCGAGATCTATGAGGTCTATACCATTTTGAAGGAACTGAGCACCAGTAAATAAGGAAACAAAAGGCCCCCGAACCAACGGTTCGGGGGCCTTTTTTCAGGATTTGGAGCAATGTTCCCGGCAGGTGGAGCAGCAGCCGTCACAGCTTCCGCCGCAGCCGCCTTTTTTGCGGCGGCAGGAGCGTAGGGCTAATACCAGCCAGCCGCCCAGGAGAGCGAGAATGAGAAATTCCAACATGGCGGGGCCTCCTTTACGCCAGCAGCAGCGCCGCGTGGTACACCAGGAAGGAGACGATCCAGGCCACGGCGCACTGGCTGAGGGCCACGCCCGCCGCCTTCCAGCCGGAGCCCAACTCCCGCTTGACCGCGGAGATGGCGGCCACGCAGGGAGTGTACAGCAGGGTGAAAGCCAGAAAGCTCAGAGCGCTGACGGTGGAGAACAAGGTGCCCAGGGCCGCCACCGTGACCTCGGAGCCGGCGCCGGTGAGAATGCCCAGGGTGGAGATGACGGATTCCTTGGCGATGAACCCGGTGATGAGAGCCGTGGAGACCCGCCAGTCGCCAAAGCCCAGAGGCGTGAACAGCGGCGCGAGGACGGCGCCCACGGTAGCGAGGAGACTGTCGGCGCTGTCACTCACCAGGTTCAGCCGGGTGTCGAAGGTCTGGAGGAACCAGACGAGGATAGTGGCTACGAAAATAATGGTAAAGGCCCGGGTCAGGAAGTCCTTGGCCTTATCCCAGCAGAGCTGCCCCACGCTCTTGGCAGAGGGGAAGCGGTAGTTGGGAAGCTCCATGACAAAGGGGACCGGGTTGCCCTTGAAAGCAGTGGCGCCCAGCACCTTAGCGGCGATAATGCCCACCAAAATGCCGCCTAAATACAGCCCGATCATCACCAGAGCCGCATACCGGGGGAAAAAAGCGGCAGTGAACACGGCGTAGATGGGAATTTTGGCGGAGCAGCTCATAAAGGGCGTCAGCAGGATCGTCATGCGGCGGTCACGCTCGGAGGCCAGGGTCCGGGTGGACATGATGGCCGGGACGGAGCAGCCGAAGCCGATGAGCATGGGCACGATGCTGCGGCCGGACAGGCCGATTTTCCGCAGGAGCTGGTCCATGACAAAGGCCACACGGGCCATGTAGCCGGTGTCCTCCAGAATGGACAAAAAGAAGAAAAGGACCACGATAATGGGCAAAAAGCTCAAGACACTGCCCACTCCGGCGAAGACGCCGTCAATGACCAGGCTGTGGACCACGGGGTTCAGGCCGTAGGCCGTCAGTCCGGCGTCCACGGCGGAGGTGAGGGCGTCGATGCCTGATGCCAGCAAATCAGATAAGAAAGCGCCGATGACGTTGAAGGTCAGGTAGAAGATCAGCAGCATGACGCCGAAGAAAATCGGCAGGGCCAGGTACTTGTTGGTGACTACCCGGTCGATGGCCTCGCTGCGGGCACGCTCCTTGGACTCCCGGCACTTTACCACCGTCTGGGCGCAGACGTTTTCGATGAAGTCATACCGCATATCCGCCAGGGCGGCGTTGCGGTCCATGCCGTGCTCGGCCTCCATCTCCTGGACGCTGTGTTCAATGAGCTCCAGCTCGTTCTGGTCCAACTCCAGGCGGCGGCAGACGTCCTTGTCGCCCTCGATGAGCTTGGTGGCGGCGAAGCGGACGGGCAGGCCGGTCTTTTCGGCGTGGTCCTCGATCTGGTGGACCACGGCGTGGATGCAGCGGTGGACGGGGCCGGGGGAGCAGAAGTCGTACACCTGGGGATAGACCTTGTTTTTGGCGGTGGCTACGGCGATGCGGATCAGTTCGTCAACGCCCTCGTTCTTCACGGCGGAGATGGGAATGACAGGGATGCCCAGAGCATTGCTCATGCCCTTGATGTCGATGGTGCCGCCGCCGCTGGTGACCTCATCCATCATGTTCAGAGCCAGCACCATGGGGATGCGCATCTCCATCAGCTGGAGAGTCAGGTACAGGTTCCGCTCGATGTTGGTGGCGTCCACGATGTTGATGATGCCGTCGGGCTTCTGGTCGATGATGAAGTCCCGGGTGACGATCTCCTCCGGCGTGTAGGGACGGATGGAGTAGATGCCCGGCAGGTCCACCACCTCGCAGTCCTTTTGCCCACGGACGGCACCGGACTTCTGGTCCACGGTGACGCCGGGGAAGTTGCCTACATGCTGGTTGGAGCCGGTGAGCTGGTTGAACAGGGTGGTCTTTCCGCAGTTCTGGTTTCCGGCAAGGGCGAAGATCATACTTGCTTCACCTCCACCTCAATATTGCGGGCGTCCTCCTTCCGCAGGGACAGGGCGTAGCCCCGGACCCGCAGCTCAATGGGGTCCCCCAGGGGGGCAACCTTTTCCACCCGGACGGTAGTCTTAGGGATGAGCCCCATATCCAGCAGGCGGCAGCGCAGGGGGCCTTCGCCGCCTACTGCTGTGATGACGGCGTTCTGGCCCAGGGGAAGAATATCCAATGTCATATGTATCGCCTCCACAAAAGTTAGCCTTTTCTAACTACGGTGAGTTTATCATGACTAACTGCCTGCGTCAAATAGAAATTTGTCAGAAAAAGCGACAAACTTTTTCTGGGCTTTTGTATAAGTTGGAAGGGGTTGCGGGGATGCAGACGGCTGTGGTATACTGAAAAACATAAAAGATGAGGTGAGCGTTATGTTTTCATTCAACCATTTTAATTTCAACGTGTCCGACTTGGACAAGTCCCTGGCGTTTTACAAGGAGGCTCTGGGCCTGGAGCCGGTGCGCCGGAAAGAGGCGGAGGATGGCAGCTTTATTATCCAGTTCCTGGGCGACGGCAAGACGGACTTCCGTCTGGAGCTGACCTGGCTGCGGGACCATCCTCAGAAGTATGACCTGGGGGAGTGCGAGTTCCATCTGGCCCTGCGGGCGGCGGATTTTGAGGCAGCCCACAAAAAGCACCAGGAGATGGGCTGCATCTGCTATGAGAACCCCGCCATGGGCATTTACTTTATCAGCGACCCGGACGGGTACTGGATCGAGATCATCCCCACACGGTGACGGCAAAAAGGACTCTGCGGAATGCTTTGCTCCGCAGAGTCCTTTTTTCGATATTACCCCATAGGGAATTCCTTGCCGTCGATCACGATGGCGGTGACATCCGTGAGGTCGATGGGCTGGTCGAACACGGTGCCCGTGCTGAACGTGGAGACGGTATACATACCGTCCGGCGTTCCGTCCTCTGATAAACCGGCATTGAAATGCTGGGGAAGGTCTGTCAGGGAACCGTCCCGGCGGCGGAGCCGGACGTTCCACTCTTTGCCGTACAGCAGGCCGAAGCCAAGCTCCTCCCCTTGCGGTTCCCGGGCGGTGAAACGGGCCTCCCAGGAAAGAGGGGAGAGGCGGAGCTCCGTCAGGGTCAGCCGGGGGTCGAACAGCTCTGCTTCTCCTTTCCAGTAGGTGGAGAGGTCTTGATAGGACAACGTCCAGGACTGTTCCCATTTGCCTGCCACTACCGTGTCAAAGTTCGGAGCCAGATAGACTGTCAGCGTCTGGTCGCCGTGCTCGCCGTCGTAGGTCACCACCTTGCTGCCGTCTGTTCTCACGCTGATTGTGAAGCCCTCGGAATAGATGACGGTGGGTTCCGCCTCTGGGGGCAGGGCGGCCAGGTCCTCCTCCGTGACCTCCCAGTCGATGGTGCCGTCGGGGTATAGGATGGAGGTATAGGGTTTTCCGGCCTCCCCTGCCAGTTGGACGGCCTCATTGGCGGTATACTGGTGGGGATGGCCGTAGTTTTCGGCGGTCACGGTGATGGTTTGGCCGTTCAGAGAGTCTCCGCCGTAGAAATGGGTCGACAGCAGATAGGTGATGGAGCGGTCATCCTGCTCCAGAATGATCTCTCTCCAGCCATATCCATTGGCGTCTTCAAGGGAGATGTTCAGAGAGTCAAATTTCAGATAGCCGCCGGCGGTGACTGTTTCCGGGAAGTCAAAGCGCAGCTTGATATACAGGCAGGCGGGGTCTTCCAGGGTTTGCAGCACCGTCATGCGGACGCCCTGGTCCTCCGCTGTCTGCCCGACTTTTTGCACGGCGGGGCGCAGTTGCTGCGCTTGTTTCTTGGGAATGGACAGGGCCTCCGCCACCTGCGCATCCAGCTCCGGAGGGGTCTCCGGTGTGGGCTTCGGCTTTGTGGGCTGGGCGGAGGGCACTTTTTCTTCCGGCATGGGGGCTTTCTCCGGCTCCGGCGGGGTCACGGCCTGTACCTCCGGCTTTCGGATACCCAAGGCTTTGGTGATCTGGCCGTCTGTGGCGTAGTCCGCCGCAGCCACGACGCTTGCGGACAGGATGCAGACCACGGCGGCGATCAGGAGGCTTCGCAGAGGCAGCCGCCGTTTACGGGGCTGCTCCGCCCCATTACCGATACGGGAAAGGGTGCGGTGCTTCACGGCGTCCAGGTCGAACCGCGGCTGCTGGTCCAGTAAGGCATCCAGCTCTTGCTCAGTGGGAATATGGATCTTAGTCACAGCAAACACCCCTTTCCAATAAAAATTGTTTCAGCTTTTTCCGGCCCCGGTGGAGCCGGACCCGCAGGGTGGAGGGGTTCTGCCCTGTAACGGCGCTGATTTCCTCCACCGTCTGTCCCAGGTAGTAATAGCGGATGAACAGCACCCGGTCCTCCGGGGGCAGGGCGTCAATGGCTTGCCGCAAGGCGGCGTCCCGCTCCGCTGTCTCCGCCTGCTGCTCCGGCTGGGGCGCTTCATCCGCCAGCTCCCGGTCCTCAGGCAATGGTTCCGTGGGGTGGGACTGGCGCAGCTTCTGCCGGGCGGCATTCCGGGCGATGGCCGCCAGATAGGGTTTTACTTCTCCCTCCAGCCGCTCCCGGCTGTTCCACAGGTTGACGAATACGTCGGAGAGGACCTCCTCCATATCCTCCGGCGGCAGTGTGCGGCTCTCAGATAGGCCGCGATGATTTTCGCCGCGTAGGACGCATAGCGGTCCATGGCATCTTCCAGGGCGGCAGGGTCGCCCAGCCGCAGCCGGGCGGATAGATCGTCGTTCATGGGATACCTCCTCTCCGGGGGGCGGTCCCCCGGCGCTTAATTCCCTATATGCGCGGAAGAGGAAACTGTTACGGTTTTCGTCAAAAAAACCGCCGCGGAATATTTCATTCCGCGGCGGTTGGCGTTTTTACCACACCAGGGTCTCAAAATAATCATCCAGGGTCTCTGCCCGCCGGATCAACTCCACGCTGCCGTCTTCTTTCAGCAGCAGCTCGGCGGAGCGGAGCTTGCCGTTGTAGTTATAGCCCATGGAGAAGCCGTGGGCGCCGGTGTCGTGGATGACCAGCAGGTCGCCCATGTCCACCTTGGGCAGCATCCGGTCAATGGCGAACTTGTCGTTATTCTCGCACAGGGAGCCTGCCACATCGTATTTGTGGTCGCAGGGGGCATTCTCCTTGCCCATGACCGTGATATGGTGGTAGGAGCCGTACATGGCGGGGCGCATCAGGTTGCAGGCGCAGGCGTCCACCCCGATGTACTCCTTATAGATGTGCTTTTCGTGGATAGCACGGGTGACCAGGTGGCCGTAGGGAGCCAGCATGAAGCGGCCCAGCTCCGTATACAGGGAGACATCGTCCATCCCGGCGGGCACCAGGATCTCCTCATAGGCCTTCCGCACACCCTCGCCGATGACGGCGATGTCGTTGGCCGGCTGTTCGGGCTTGTAGGGGATGCCTACGCCGCCGGAGAGGTTGATGAAGGTGATGTGGACGCCGGTCTCCTTTTTCAGCTCCACCGCCAGCTGGAACAGGATGCGGGCCAGGGCGGGGTAATATTCGTTAGAGAGGGTGTTGGAGGCCAGGAAGCTATGGATGCCGAATTCCTTGGCGCCCTTGGCGGCAAGGCGGGTGAACGCCTCGGCGATCTGGGCGCGGGTCATGCCGTATTTCGCGTCGCCGGGGTTGTCCATGACCTGGAAGCCCTCCCGGGTCTCGCCCAGGGTGAACACGCCGCCGGGATTATACCGGCAGCAGACCTTTTCGGGGATGCGGCCGATGGACTGCTCCAGATAGTCCACCATAGTCAGGTCGTCCAGGTTGATGATGGCGCCTAAGCGGTCCGCCAGCTGAAACTCCCCGGCAGGCGTGTCGTTGGAGGAGAACATGATGCCCTCACCGGTGACGCCGCACCGCTCCGCCATGACTAGCTCCGCCTCGGAGGAACAGTCGCAGCCGCAGCCTTCCTCTTTCAGAATCTTCAGGATGGCGGGGGTGGGGGTGGCTTTCACAGCGAAATACTCCCGGTAGCCGGGGTTCCAGGCGAAGGCGGCCTTCAGGCGGCGGGCGTTCTCCCGGATGCCCTTCTCATCGTAGATGTGGAAAGGGGTGGGGTACTGGGCGGCGATGGCCTCTAGCTGGTCTTTTGTCACAAACGGCGTTTTCATGGGCGGCGACCTCGAATCGTTCAGAATCGCGGGCAGAGCCCGCGTATTGGATACTATGTCTGCTATTTTACGATGTAAAGCGTTGCTCTGTCAAGGAATCCGGCGAGAAATGGCGAACTGCACGGGATTCTCCCGGGAAAAGCTTGGAGATTTGTGGTAATTTCGGCTATCCTCCTGAAAAAATAACCCCTTGCTATTCATAACGGCAGGCGGTACAATGAAAAAAACCGCTTCGGCGGAGAAAGAGGATGAGCCGATGATCGTCGTGAACGCTTTGGGGGAACAGTGCCCCATTCCCGTGGTGAAGGCCACCCGCGCCCTGCGGGAGATGACCGAGCCGGGAACGCTGGAGATATTGGTGGACAATGAGACCGCCGTGCAGAATCTGCTGCGGATGGCGGCGGGGAACCACCTCACCGCCGTGACCGAAAAACGGGGCGAGAAGGAATTTTCTGTGAGGATGGAGGTCACGGACCCGGTGGGTGAAGCGCCCATCGAGGAGCCGGAGATGGCCTGTACCGTCAACGCGGCCGGGGATTTCGTGGTGGCGGTGGACACCGACGCCATGGGCCGGGGCAGCGAGGAACTGGGAAAGACGCTGATGAAGGGATTCCTGTTTGCTGTGGGACAGCTCCCTGTGCTGCCCAAGACCATGCTGTTCTATAACGGCGGCGCAAAGCTGACCTGTGAGGGCTCTGTTTCCCTGGAGGACCTGAAAAAGCTGGAGGAGCAGGGGGTGGAAATCCTGACCTGCGGCACCTGCCTGAATTATTATGGCCTGACCGAAAAGCTGGCGGTGGGGTCTGTAACGAATATGTATACCATTGTGGAGAAGCTGGCGGGCGCCGGGAAGGTGGTCAAGCCGTGATCTACCTGGACAATGCCGCCACCACCCGGCCCAAGCCGCCCGGCGTGGCGGAGGCCGTCACGGCGGCCATGGACGGCTGGGGCAACTGCGGCCGGGGCGTCCATCCGGAGGCCCTGGCGGCGGCCCGGACGGTATACGGCCTCCGGGAGAAGCTGGCGGGGCTGTTCGGCTGCCGGCGGCCTGACCATGTGTGCTTCACGCCCAACTCCACCATGGCGCTGAATATCGCCATCAGCGGATTGCTGGGGCCGGGGGACCATGTGATCTCCACCGACCTGGAGCACAACTCTGTGCTGCGGCCCTTGTACCGCCTGGAGCGGCAGGGGATGGGGCTGGATTTTGTGCCTGCCGACAGCCGGGGGCAAATCGACTATGTAGATTTTGAAAAGCTGCTGCGGCCCAACACCCGGGCGGTGGTCTGCACCCACGCTTCTAACCTGACGGGAGACCTGGTGGACATCGGGCGGGTGGGGGAATTCTGCCGTTCCCACGGACTGCTGTTCCTTCTGGATGCCTCCCAGACGGCGGGGGTGTTCCCTATCGACATGGAGAAACAGCACACTGACGTGGTGTGCTTCACCGGGCACAAGAGCTTGCTGGGGCCCCAGGGCACCGGGGGCCTGTGCGTCCGGGAGGGCGTGGACATCCGGCCCTTCGCCGTGGGCGGCACCGGGGTCCAGAGCTTTCTGGAATCCCAACCGGAGGAGTATCCCACCCGGTTGGAGGCCGGGACGCTGAACAGCCACGGGCTGGCGGGCTTGTCCGCGGCGGTGGACTTTTTGCTGGAGACCGGGCTGGACACCATCCGGGTCCATGAGACGGCCCTGGCCCGGCGGTTCTATGAGCAGGTGCGGGAAATTCCCGGCGTCACCGTGTACGGCGATTTCAGCAAGGCGGAGCGGGCGCCTGTGGTGACCTTGAACATCGCCGACGCGGACTCCGGCGAGGTCGCCGACGAGCTGGCGGAGCGGTTCGGCATCGCCACCCGGCCCGGCGCCCACTGCGCGCCCCGGCTCCACCGGGCGCTGGGCACCCAGGACCAGGGCACCGTCCGGTTCTCCTGGTCGTATTTCAACACGGAAGCCGAGACCGACGCGGCGGCGGAGGCCGTCCGCACGCTGGCGGAGGAATGAGATGCGCCAAAAACAGGAAAAGTGCGTGGTGACCTTCCGCACCACCGCCGGGGCCATGGCGATGGAGCGGGCCTGCCAGACGGCGGGGCTGCCGGGGCGGATCATCCCCGTGCCCCGGAGCATTACCGCCGGGTGCGGGATGTGCTGGGCGGCGCCGCCTGATGCCCGGGAGGCCCTGGAGGACCTGGTGATGGAACAGCACTTGATGATCGACGGCATTTATGCTATCATCCTGTGAGAAGGGAATGATGGTATGAATTGCGAGGAATGCGTCCACTACGACTATGACGACGAGATCGACGCGTATTACTGCACCATGGACCTGGACGAGGACGAAATGGAGCGGTTTCTGCGCAGCGCCAACAACGCCTGCCCCTTTTACCGCCGGGGCGACGATTATCAGACCGCCCGGCATCAGTGAGGAGGGCATAGCATGGAATTAGTCGACTTATATGACGAAAACCGGATCCCCCTGGGCCGGACGGCGGAGCGCCACGGGCCCAAGGGGGCCGGCGAGCACCGTATCGTGGTCCATGTCTGCGTGTTCGATAGCCGGGGCCGCCTCCTGATTCAGAAGCGGACCTTAGAGAAGCGTATTTGGCCCGGTTTGTGGGATGTGACCGTGGGCGGCGGCGTGGATGCCGGCGAGAGCAGCCGCCAGGGCGCCGAGCGGGAGTTCCGGGAGGAGCTTGGATTTCCTCTGGACCTGACGGGCCTGCGGCCCTCCGTGACCGTGAATTTCCCGGAGGGATTCGACGATTTTTATATCGTGAACCGGGATTTAGACGAGAAGTCGCTGGCGCTCCAGAAAGAGGAGGTCAGCGCCGTCCGCTGGGTGACGCTGGAGGAGCTGCTGGCCATGGTGGACAGCGGAGCGTTTATCCCCTATCCCGACGGCTTTCTGGAGTTTTTGTTCAGCATGCGGGAACAATTTGGATTCCCGACGAAATAAAAACAGTGCCGTGAGCGGCTGCTCACGGCACTGTTTTTTTCAGTCCAGATTCGTTTGAATGGTTCGGCGAAACACGCAGTTCCCATTTAGGTCATAGTAGCAGAAAACGCCGTCCTCGGCGCAGGCGATGCGGCCGGCCCAGACCCAGGGGGCGCACCAGCTGCCGATGCCGATGACCGGGTAGGGCAGCTCGCAGCCCTCCCGGACGACTGTTCCCTCCTCGTCCAGCAGGTCCCGGATGCCGCTGCTGTCCGTCCGGGTGCCCTGGCAGTACAGCTTGCCGGTCACGGGGTCGGCAAAGGGGTCCCAACAGGACTCGTATCCGAGGAAGCTCCATGAGGCCTCCGGCTGGAATTCATACTCCGGCTCCACATAGCCCGGCGGAGGATCCGCCGTGACGGCTCCGGTGTCCGGGTCCAGCCAACAGACGATGCCATCGCCATCCGGGGCGTTTTCGTCATATTTCCAGACCTGCCCCACATCGGCCAGCCAGTCCAGGCTGGGACCGCCGTCCCACTGCCAGGTGAAGCCCTCGCCCAGATACGGCTCCAGAGCGGAGGCGGGGAAGGTCATGGCGGTGTTTCCCTCGGCGTCCAGAATGAGGACGGAGCCGTCCATCAGCGCCAGGGCCAGCCGGTCACCACCAAGGGGCTGGGGAGTGCCGTAGCAGGGCGGCAGTTCCCGGACCCAGCTTCCGTCCGGGGCGGCCACGGTCAAATGAAAGTCGCCCTCCGCCCAACTGCCCCATTCGTCCTCATGCCGGGCCGTGACTTCGCCTCGGTACAGCAGCAGAAAGGGGGAGTAGGTGCGCTCTCGCCAGTCCTTTCGGACCATCTCAATTTCCGCGTAGACTGGCGGCGTCACCAGCCGACCGTCGGGGGTAGCCAGCCCCAGGGTGGTGAGGGGGCCCATGTAGCTGTCCGTTTCCAGATAGCTCCCGATGTAGGGCAGCAGAAAACCGTAATCCCCACTGGGCTGGAGCGTGCCGTCCTCCCGGTAGGTGTCGGCGTAGGTGTACTGCTCATCCTCCGGCTCATAGGGCGTCAGCTTCGACCAGTCGGTGTAGACCGGGGAAACGGGTTCCGGCTCCGGGGCGGGTGTGGGAGTGGAAGACGCGCAGCCTGTCAGCAGGCACAGGGCCAGCAGGGAAATGCTCAGCCGCTTCATGTCTCATCCCCCACATCCAGCACGGAGACGTAGCCTTCGTGGGCCACTAATTTTTGGCCCTCCTCGCTTAAAATCCAATCATACAGGATCTTGGCGGGGGCGTCCTCCGGGAGACCGGCGGCGGTGAGGACGTAGTAGTTGTTCAGGAACGGGTAGGCGCCGCTGCGGATGGTGTCCGCGCAGGGGGCTATCCCGTCGATGGACAGAATTTTCAGGCCGTCGGCCATTTTCATGTCGTTGGCGTAGTAGTAGACCGTGTAGCCGATGGCGGCGGGGGTGCCGTCGTAGGCGGCCACGGCTTCAATGAGGTCCCCCATCTCGCCCCGGACGTAGTCCGCGGGAGCGTCCATCATCGGCAGGCCTTTCATCACCAGCTTCAGCATGGCCGTCTGGCTGCCTGCTTCGGCGTTGCGCTGGAAGGGGACGATGGGGAGGTCGTCGCCGCCCACCTCCGACCAGTTGGTGATTTCTCCCGTGTAAATTTTCTGGACCTGTTCGACGGTGAGGGAATCCACCGGGTTGTCCGCGTTCACCACGAACACCAAGGCGTCCACGGCGAAGGGCTCCATGTTCCAGTCAAAGTTTTGCTCCTCTTTCTCCTGCCAGATGACCTCCGCGGGCTCGGCGGCGATGAGCAGGTCGGCATTGCCCCACATCAGGTCCCGGTAGGACTGGGTGGTCTTGGAGAACTGAATGAGGTCGCTGACCTCCTCCCGGCTCTCGCCCAGCAGGACGCTGGCGATGGCCTGGCCCAGGGGGACCGTGGAGGTGGAGCCGTTTAGACGGGGGAAGTTTTCCCGGGTGAAGACGAATTGTTCCGGCTGGGGCTCCGGCGCGGGGGCTGGGGCGGGTGTTTCCGGGGCTTTTCCGCAGCCTGCCAGCAGCATCAGGGCCAGCAGAGGGGCGAACAGGCGGGACCATTTCATAAGGCAGCACTCCTTTCTGTCCTAAATATATCATAAAATCCGGTAAAGTCTCTACATTTCTGCAACAAATGATTACAAACTGGGAACAAAACCGGGAGCCTGCCTTGGCAGGCTCCCGGTTTCGACGCTTATGGCTCAGGGGACAGCAGGTGCATCATGGACACTTCATAGGCCACCCGCTCCTGGGTGGAACCGTCTTCCGTGACCTTGTGGTATGTACGGCTTTGCACCCGGCCTTCCAGACTGAGGCTGTCGCCAACCTGAAGCTGACTGGTACGCACCGCCAGCTGGCCCCAAGCGATGACCGGCAGGTAGTCCGCCCGGCCGTAGCGCCGGGGCACCGCCAGCATCAGGTCGCAGATGCTGCGGCCCAGGGGCGTCCGGCGGAAGATAGGGGGCTTGCACAGGGAGCCGGACAGGGTGATCTGGTTGCAGGGGGTACCCTGGCCCGGCTGGAGCTCCTTGGCGTAGACGGTCAGCACCAGCTTGTTCCCCACGCCGCTGCGGTTGTTGAAGGAGCGAAGCTGACCGTGGACCCGGAGGGGCTCCCCCTCCCTGACCTGGGCCGCCAGGGCTTTTGGCAGCAGGAGGGGCAGGGTGTCCGGCGTGCCGGACAGCCTGGGCACCTCCAGCAGCAGGCGGTAGAATTGGGTGCCATGGTTTTCGTGGGACCATTCCGGCGATGCCAGGGGAGTGCCCTCCAGCAGCACGTCATTTTTTGTCAGAGTCGTCATGTCGTCCACCTCTCTGTCGTGATGGGACATCCTATGCGGCGGACGCTTGTAAAATGACTGTGAATTTCACCTTGGCGGCCTTGTATGGCAGAGCGGCCGTGGGTATAATACCACTAAGAAAATGCACTGCGGCAAAGGAGGAGACCCATGGCAAATCTGTTGGATTATCTGGACTGGCGGGGAGACCTGACTCTGGAGCAGTCTCCCTTCAACGAGGTGGACAATCTGATTTTGGCGGAGCTGTCCTTTGTGGATTTCAAGGACATCGTTCCCGGCCCCGGCGAAGGGGAGAGCGTGGTGCTGCGGGACGCGGCGGAGCAGTTTTTCGCAAAGTTTCCCCAGGGCGAGAAGATCGACATGGGCGTGCTGGTGCCCGCCGCCATCCCGGAGATGCTGCGGAAAATGGCGGACTCCCGGCGGTTCGGGGAGATGAAGCTGAACTGCTTCGTGGACCATCTGGACGTGGGGAAGGGAGAGCAGTTTGCGGCCCTTACCATCGAGACCGGAGACAGGGAGCTGTATCTCTCCTTCCGGGGGACCGACGACACCCTGGCGGGGTGGAAGGAGGACTTCGAGCTGGCCTGTATGCCGGAGGTCCCCGCCCAGAAAAAGGCAGTGGCCTATACCTGGGCCGTTGCGAAGCAGTTTCCCCGGAAGCACATCCGCTTAGGCGGACACTCCAAGGGCGGCAATCTGGCGGTGTACGCCGGGGTGTTCTGCCCGGAGAATGTCCAGAAGCGGCTCACTGCCGTCTGGTCCAACGACGGTCCCGGCTTCCACACGGACCTGCTGGAGCTGCCGGAGCACCGGCGCATCGCGGAGCGCATTTACTCCATCGTGCCCAAGTCCTCGGTGGTGGGGATGCTGCTGGAGCACGAGGAGGATTACACCGTGGTGGACAGCAATCAGCTGGGCTTCATGCAGCACGACGGCTTTTCCTGGCAGGTGATGGGGAATCACTTCGTCAAATTGCGGCAGGTGACCCAGCAGGCCCACTTCAGCGACCAGGAGCTGCGGAAGTGGGTCCACGGACTGACGGTGGAGCAGCGGGAGAACTTCGTAGGCGCGCTGTTCGACGTACTGTCCGCCTCCGGCGCCGTGACTCTGACGGATTTGAAGGACGACAGCTTCAAGGCGGTGGGGGCCATGGTGAAGGCCATGAAGGACCTGGACAAGGAGACCCGGGACGGCCTGTGGGAGTTTTTGGCGATCTTGTTCAAGAGCAACCTTCGGATGGTGCTGGAGGGCATCCAGGAGGAGACAGAAAAGAAACGGAGCGGAAAGCGGCGGATCGGAAAGAAGAAGGCCGCGGAGGCGTGAACGAAATAAAGGTCCGGTCCCTCGCGGGGGCCGGACCTTTCAGACTGTCGATAAATCCGGAAATCTTGCGCGACGGGAAGGAAGATAGTTACGAAAGAAACCCAGGAGGGGTGTCTTTCGTTTTCAATCATAAGTTTTTCTGAACTTTTCAAGTTCAGAAAAACTTGCAGCAGCTTGTCG
>JAGBDS010000106.1 GCA_017937405.1 Oscillibacter sp. | reverse complement strand
TCATCCAGAGCACCCTTTCCGGTTGCCTTTTCCAGAATCGGGTTTCCGCTGAATAGCCGATTGACGCCCTCTCCAATACCGGCAATACCGGCACCGTATAACATCTGCGTCCCCAGTCCGACCCCCTTTTCCTCTGCCGCCTCCGAAGCATGGCCAAAGGTGCGCATCACACGTCCGGCGGTTCCGAGACCCGGAATCAGCCTATTTGCGGCGGCATCTCCCAGCACGTCCGCCAGAGCGGAGCCGGCATCAACGGCAAGTCCGCCCAGAACACCCGTTCCGTCCTTTGCCCGCTGGAAGGCCGCCTGTGATTCTGCTCCTTTCTGGTCCCCATAAGCATCCAGCTTTCTGACAGCTTCGGCGTTTACCTGGTCGTAGTAGTCGCCCATATCTCCGTTTGTTTTCAGGCGCTGCTGCACTTGCTTGATCCGGAGCTGAGCTGTTTTTGCTGCCTTTTCATCCCCGGCCGCCAGTGCGTCCTCCAGGTCTTTCTGGTATTTGTCCAGATACTGCTTGTCCTGTTCTGCCTGCTTTTCCTCTTTTTTGTCCTGCATCCATGAGCCTGCTTTCCCGAGGCCTTCCGTCAGCTTCTCCAGCCCTCTTGTGTAACCCTCCACCTGACGGTCAACGGTTCCTCGCAGGGTATCTCCTGCACGGTCCCAAAAACCACTATTGACATTCTCCGGCACCTTGGTCTGCGCCGGCGTTGCCCGCGTCCAGGCCTCACCACTGAGATTAGCGCCGGATGTGGCTTTCTCTTTGATTTTCTCTTTTGCCAATGTGATTCTATCCTTCGCCGAGATTTGCGCAGAGGACTGGGACGCCTCCGGCGTCCCAGTCCTCTCCTGCTCTGCAAGCGACTTTTTCAGCTTGGCAATTCGCTCCATAGCATCCATTCTGATTCCTCCTGTTATGCTCCGATCGTGTCCAGAATGTAGTTTGCCTCCGCATTGGAGATCTCCCCGTTGTTCAGCGCACTCTTGATCATCTCCAGGCGCCCCGCGGTCAACAGCTCCGTTCCAGTTCTGGCGCTGTTCCTCTGCATATTGGACAGCAGCTGCTTCGCCGCCGGACTCAGCTGGTCATACTGTGTGATTGCTCCGCCTCCGCTATACTGCGCCCAGGCCTGATCCGCCGTCAGTCCGCCTGCGGCTGCCTTCGACTGGCTGCCCCACAGGCCGTCTGCCGTAACGTCCAGTGCCTGCTGCAGCTGCTTCACCTGGTCGGTGGTCAGGCTGCCGTTGTTGTAGCCGCCCGAAGCCGTCCTGACAGCCGACGTCCTGCCGCCGGTGGTGCCCGCGGCCACGGCAGCCTCGGCCAGCTGCTGGTCCAGCTTCTGCTGGGCCGCTGCCCTGGTGATCCCCGCCGCGGCCAGCGTCTCGTCATCCGGCATGAAGCCCTGGCTGATGAGAGTCAGCGCCCTGGTGTAGGCATCACCCTTGTTCTGGGCCGCCAGCTCCTGCTCGTTCCAGTAGTTCTGGTTGTCCAGTTCCTTCTGGTTCCAGTAGTTCTGCTGGTCAAACTGCTTCTGGGACTGCACATAGCTGTTCCACTGGCTCTGGATCTGCTGCAGCATGGCGGACAGCTCCTGGGCTGCCTGCATGTCGCCGGTCAGCTGTGCATTGTTGATAGCGGTCTCCAGGTCCTTAACGGTCTGCAGCCGCTGCTTCTCGATGTCCGTCAGCTGGTCCTGGTAGCTGCTCTCCAAAGAGATCTTCTGACTGTCCGCCATGCCCCCGGAATATCCGTTGGCGGACAGCTGCTGGTTCATGTTCTTCTCCGCCAGGCGCTTGGCCACCCATGCCTGCCGGGCCATGTCATCGCTCTGCTGGTTGGTGGTATCGATCTGGCCCTTATAGCCGTTCACCGCCTGGTCCACGGAGGCCTGAATAGCGGCTTTCATCTGCTCGGCATAGTCGTCGTACCCTGTGTCTCCCACGAACTCCTGGAAGCTCCCGTATTTCCCGGCCGGCGGCTGCTCCTGGGCGGCCCGCTGCTGCTGAATGTACGCCTTGGCCGCCTGGGAGATACTGTCGTTCTCCGAGATGCCCAGGGAGCTGTAATGGTCCTGATTTGCCGCGATCTTGCTGTTCCGCTGGTTCATCAGGTATTCCACCACGTCCGCCGAGGCGCCCCGGTCCATGGCGGACTGCATCTGGGCAGACCAGTCCGTTCCACCGCTTCCGGACTGCGTCGGCGTCTTGGTGACGGTCTGGCCGCCGGTGCTTCCGGTGGATGTGCCTCCGGAGCTGCCGGACGAGCTTGTCTTCTTGGCGACCGCAGCAGCAGTCGCGGCAGAAGTCGCGTTCTTAACGGCGTTGGATACAGTCTTTTTGATGATACTGCTCAGCAAACTCATTTCAGTTCTCCTCCTCGTTCCCTGCGTGGCTGCCGGCGGTGTTCGACTGCTCCTTCATGGCGTCCAGCATATTTTTCACGAAGGCCGGGTAAGGCACGCCCATGATGGCGGTGTTCTCCAGAATGGACAGTCCCTCGTTTGCGATGAAGAACAAACACACCGCTGTCCGCACGAAGTCGGAGCCGGTCACGCGGTCCAGCATGGCCGCCATCCAGACCAGCGCCAGGATCATGCATTTCTTGATCAGCCCCTTAAACCCCGCATTGGAGGCCAGCGCCCCCGTCTCGCTCTTGCTGGATTTGTGCCACACCGCGGCCACCAGCCACCCGGTGACGTAGTCCAGCACCATAAACCAGATCAGCACCTTCAGCGCCATATCCCAGCCTCCCAAAGCCTGTGCAATTACGGAACCGGCCGTCGCCAGGACCCCCAGCACCACGTTTTTCATCTGTACCGCACTGTTCATCTCTCTACCCTCCTACATGTTGTACCAGGGGCGGTATGCCCCGGTGATGTTGGCCATGGCCCGGTTGCGCTCCATGACGGAGCCGCCGTTGGCCTGGCTGGCAAGGCTGGTGTTGCCCTCGTAGGTCACCACGTAGGGCTGCACCGCCTGCCGTTCCTCCTTCACGATTCCCACATGCTCCGTGGCCGCCGCGTTCTTTCCCCAGTGCATGAACAGGATGTCACCGGGCTTGAAGTCCTTCGTCACCCACTGGCCGTGGGCCTTGGCCCAGTTGGCCAGGGTGGTGCAGCTGGCGGTTTTCACCGGCAGTGGCAGGCCCGCCCGCTGGAACACCCACTGGATAAACACCATGCACCACGGGTAGGAGGCCCCGGAGACCTCCCGCCCGTAAAACCAGGTGTTGTACTTGACCTGATTGCTGTTCAGCGGGAACTCGATTACCCCCAACTGACTCTCAGCCCATTGGAGGACATTGGCCCGCTTCTGGTCATTGGTCAGCGCCATCTCAGCCCTCCACCAGGGTCACTCCCCGCACGGTGTAGCGGCGGCCGGCGATGTGGAGGATGGCGTGCATCTCGCCGCAGTCGCAGTTGAGCAGCTTGCCGTCCTTCACCGCGACCTTGTCCATGGTGCTGGTGCCGGTGTCCAGCATACCGAATCCGTTGGCCTGCTCCGGGTAGCAGCCAACCACCGTCCGGCGCAGCTCCGCCTCCGTCAGCCGGCTGCGGTCCGGGTCCAGCCGGATGCCGGCGTGAGCGTCCTGCAGCGCCTGGTTGGTCTCCTCCAGGGTCTTTTCGCCCAGCGTATAAACGCGGATGATCTCGTTGATGTGGTTCTTCATGGTATTTACTTCCTTTCTTTCGTTATCCGCAAATCTCCGGATAATCCTCAATGGCCCGGATCTGGTTAGCGTAGGTAGACCAGTTGTTCGCGGCCTTGTAGCTGTCAACCAGCGCCGCAGGGACATAAATATAGCCGGTGCCAGATTTGATTGGCGTACTGTTGAATGCGCTCGTACTGCTCAACGTCGCCATTGTCTCGGAGCGAAGAATCAAGGCCGTCAGCTTGGAGCATTCACTGAACGCATAGCTGTCGATTCTCGTTACCGCCTGGAAGTCTGCCGTTATCAGTTCGGAGCAATATTCGAACGCAGACCTGCCGATTCTCGTCGCATAATTGTCAAGAATTTTCGTAATGCTTCTGTAAATGATGCTGTTAGTCAGCGCTTCATCGCCGATACTGTCAACCGTATTCACAAAATTACTCATGCTGTACCCCCTGTAATCTCCGGATAATCCTCAATAGACCTGAACTGATTGGCGAAGGTGCTCCAGTTAGTCGCCGCCTTGTAGCTATCCACCAGAGCGGCAGGAACGTAGATATAGCCGGTGCCGGATTCGATTGGCGTACTGCTGAATGCATTTATATTACTCAGCGTAGACATTGTATCGGAGCGGAGAATCAGAGTCGTCAGTTTTAAGCAACAGTTGAACGCATATTTGTCGATGCTCGTTACCGCAGGGAAGTCTGCCGTTATCAGTTTTCCGCAATCATCGAACGCATATTTGCCTATGCTCGTTGTAGCCGGGAAGACTACCGTTGTCAGTGAGGAGCAACCACAGAACGCAGATCCGCCGATGCTCGTCACGGTCTCATTTGTATACGCACCGCTGATACTCCGGTCGATCAGTTTCACATAATAATATCCGCTATACTTGAACTGCGCCGTGTAGGTCGTGTCTCCCGTGATCGGCCCCACCGCCGGCGTCCAACCGTTGAAGGTGTACTCCGACGCGTCACCACTTCCGGTATATTCCGGCGTACTTCCGTTGTAGGTCGGCGTGGTGCCATACGGCACGTTGGTGTCCGTCTCCAGCGTGGTGCTGCCGTTCTTCCAGATCACCGTGTAGGTCCGTACCGTGGCCGTGAATACCGCGTACACGTTCCGATCTGCCGTCACATTCTTCAGAGCGTTGCTGTCCGCGCTGCCTCCGTTGGTCTTGCTCCAACCAGCGAAGGTGTAGGTATACTGGGCCGTGCTGGCCTTGGTCGGCGTGCTGCCGGTATAGGTGCCGTCTCCGCCGTTCGCCACAGAAACAGTCGCCAGCAGCGTATCACCGTTGTAGAAATACAGGTTGCTGGTAATGTGCTGGTACACGACATTGATGCTTGGATAACGGCTCTGCATTTCCGTCAGCTGTGCGCCGGTGATGCTGTCCACACGGACGGTGCCGCTCAGCTGGGCCTTGTCCACGTTGTTGCCCTGCTCGTCCAGGCCACGCATGGTGTCCAGACGGTCATAGAGGCTCAGGATGTCCGCCGCCGCGTCGAAGCTCCAGTCGAAGCCGATGAGCCGCACGCGACTGTTGGCCGGGATAGCCGCCAGGATGTCCGCCGCAGGCACCGCGCCGCTGACGTTCTCCAGCCGCAGGGTGGTGATGTTGCCGTACCCGGGCAGCGTGAAGTCCGTGATGCCGGTCTGGTTCCGGATGGTCAGGTTGGTGATGGTCTCCGGCAGATGCAGCACCTTTAGGATACCGCCGTTGGGCAGCGTACAGCCGGTGATGGCCGTGCCGTCGAAGTAGACGGTCTCCAGTCCCGTGCAGCCGGAGAGGTCCACCGCCTGGGTCAGGTTCGGGCAGTTGCGCACGTCGATGGTCTTCATCAGCACATTATTGCCCAGGTACAGCTCCGTCAGGTTGGGGTTGGAATAGGAGTCCGCGCTGTCGCCAAGCTTCAGAGACTGCAATTTGGTGGCCATGCTGAACTCCGCATAGCCCACCTTCAGGCCGGAAAGGTCGCCCACGTCCTTGATCTGGCTGGCGGAGTACACATAGATTTCCGTGTCGTTCACGTTGTCCAGGGGACACTCCAGCTCGTAGCTGCTGCCCCGCAGCGCCCTGGTCTGCACCAGATAGGAGCCATACTTCACGCTGGTGTAGATGTCCGCGTAGGGCGTCACGGTGATGTTGCTCTTGGCGTAGCCGCGGACGGTGATGACGTCGCTGAGGCTGTCCCCGGCGTTGTACTTGCTGTCCAGATAGCGGAACCGGTTGTAGAGCCACCACTTCCGCTGCTCCGCCTTGCTGCCCTGGAGCATGGCCAGGTAGGCTCCGGAGCCGTCGGTCATCAGAGGCTCCAGGTACTTGAAGAAGCTGTCCTCGTTGAAGATGGCCTCGGGCCACTTGGCCTGGTGGACCTCAAAACGGGCCTCTGTGTCCGCGTAGCTCAGCTTTCCCTGGCTCCGCAGGGTCTGGTACATGGCCATCAGTTCGTCATGGAACGCCTGCCGCAGGTTCACCCACAGCACGCTGTTCTGGCCGTTGAACACGTCGGCCGTGCCGATCTTGTCCGTGTCTTCCAGGGCGTAGCCGAATACCAGCTGGCCCTCGTTGTTGGTGCCGATGGCGGTGTCCATGTCGTAGGGAAGCCAGCACCACTTATCGCCGCCCAGCATGGACGGGAAGGCGTTCTTTGCCCGGGAGTCCACCATCAGGAACAGCTCCGTGAACAGGTAGTAGAACAGGGTGCTGTCCACGTCCAGGTGGTCGCTGAGCTCCGCCTTGAACTTGGCCAGCCGCGCCGCCTTCTCCTCAGCGGTGTCCACGGCGCTCTGATCCGTGCTTTTGAGCCAGGACGCCAGGGACGCCAGGTCGGTGGTGTCGGTGCTGTCCTCCGGGTATCTGGCCTCGAAGTCGTTTTGCCAGTCGGTTCCGGAGAAGTCGTCGCTTTTCCACAGAACCCGGTCGCTGGTGTTGTTGAGGATTTCCCAGCTTTCGTCGCCTTCGGCGAAGCCGAACACTTCCGGCGTGCCCTTGTCGTTGTTGAAGTTGTACTTGCCGATGAACTTCGGACCGCTGCCGTCATCCTGGAACACCACGATGGGGAATCCGTCGATGCCCTGTCGGACCGTGCTGTCCGCTTTCTGCGGCGGCGTCCGGTAGGGGCAGGCCTCGTTGTAGAGCCGCACCAGCTCCACGTTGTTGGCGCCCTCAGAGCTGGCCACGTCAGCCTTGAAGGTGAAGGTGTCCGTGGGCACGCTGTCGCTCCGCAGCTGGTACTTGGGGCTGGTGGCGCCGTTCTGTGTGAAGCCGCCATTGAACTTGATCTTGTAGTTCTTCCGGGCGTAGTACTGAGAGCTGGTGCCCTGCACGTCCGCCTGGGCACCGGTAAAGGTGAAGCTGTTCCCAGGCGTCACCGGGTCCACGTACCGTCCGGAGACGGTCTTTTTGTCGCCCTTGTACTGGGGCAGCTCCGCCGCCTCCAGGATCAGGTACGGCAGGTCCTGCGGCAGCTGGTCAATGACGATCTGGCTGTAATCGTCGAACACCTTGTTCCGGTCGTACCGCTCCTTCTTGGCCAGGCCCACCTGGGTGTCAGCGATCCAGTTGTCCAGCACCTGGAACCGGGTCAGGTCGTTGTCGTAGACCCGGATGCAGTAGATGTCCGTGGTGCAGCTGTTGGAGCCGATGGAGATGCCCACCGGTGCGCTCTGGGAGAAGTCATCGTCCACCGGGTACTGGGCTGCGCCGGAGAGAATGCCGTTGATGTAGACCATCAGTAGGCGGTACTCGCTCCGCTTCTGCACCACGAAGGACAGTCGGACATGCTCGTCCTCTTTGTACTGTGTGGAAATCTCGCTCTGCTCGGACTTCATCAGGGCCTTCTGGGCCGTGATTTTCAGGCCACGGTCACCGGACCAGCAGGAGATCACCACGGCGTCATAGTCCAGCACGTCCCGGGTGGCAAACTCCACCTCGATGGTCTTGCCGGTGGTGCGGAAGTCATTGGCGAAGATGTTCAGCGGGATTGTCACCCGTGCGTCGCCGGCCACCCGCAGGGCCGTGATGCCGTCCGCGTCTGCCTTCCAGCCGTCGCTGGTCCAGTTGAAGCCGGTCATGGTCGCCGCCACGCTGCCGCTCTGCCATACGCCGGGGTTTTCCTCGTTGTTGTTGCGGCCATAGCTGGAGAGGTGCAGCGCAAGGCTGTCCGTCTCCGCAGACACGTTGATTGTGCTTTCCGTCACCGTGAGATTGATGATCTTGATGGCGTTTCCGCAGGTGATAGACAGGCTCAGATCACCGGCGTCATCTGCCCGGTAGGTCCACACATGCTCCGTCCGGTCCACCGTCAGGGACGCCACCTGGGCACCATCCACCGCCAGCACCACCGCCGCCGTCAGGCCCGCCGGGTCATAGACGATGTACGGAATGGCGATGCTGTCAAACTGCTCTGCCGTAGTCTGCCGGAAGCTGGTTGCGATGATGGGGGTGGTGTTGCCTTCCTCGATGCAGATGATGTCGTAGTACAGGTGATTGCTCTCTACCGTCTCCCCGTCCACCGTGGCGGTGAACCATACCTCGAAGGTATGGCTGCCGTGGCTCTGAGCCTGGATGGTCATGGTCTGCTGCCGTCCGGAGGCCGTCACCGTGGCGGGGTCCAGCTCCGTGCCGTCCAGCTTGAAGTGTACGATCTTGGCCGCCGTACCGGTGGGCGTGTAGGGATAGGTGATGGCCCCGGAATACGCCACCGTGGCGTCGAAGCTGCTCTCCAGCGTCAACTGCACGGTGGTGATGTTGAAGTTCAGGGAGCGGGCGTTGCCGTAAACGTCCGTGATTTTCAACTTCACCGATGCACTGCCGACCGGGAGCCACTGAGCAACGTCGATGGTCACGTCGCCCTGCTCCACCTGCACGGTGTGCTTCATGCTGCCGGCCACAATGACCTGCAGCACGCCGCTTCCGGTTTCCAGGTCGTTCTCCAGACTGGACCAGTTGATGGACAGAGGACAGGAAGCACCGTATGCGATGGACTTGTAGATCCATCCGGTGGTATTGGTCAGCGTCAGGACGGCGTTGTTGGCCTCACCTCCGCCACCGCCACCGCCGCCGGATGTGATGACCTTGATACCGTCGCCAATGCGCTCCCCGCCGGAAGTCAGGTACAAAAGACCCTGTTCCTCGTCAAATTCCAGGTTGTCACCCTTCGCGTCGATGCGGGCGTTGATCTGGTTCGGGTCGATGGCGTCGGCATTTGCCTGCGCCTGTGCCGCACTGGCGGCAGCTGCCTCCTTGCTGATTTTTGCCTGCCCGGCGTAATATTGGGCGTTGTCGGTGTCCTCACCATCCCGGCTGCCGGTACCGCCTGCCGTCCAGCTCTTTGCCCCAGTCTCCGCATTCTTCGCTCCAGTCTCTGCGTTCTTAGCCCCTGTCTCAGCCCTCTGCGCCGCATTCGCTTCCTCCGCCGCCCGGTCCGCTTCCGCCCTTGCCTGGGCCACATATCCGATCTCCTGGGCCTCACGGTTGTTCTCTGCCAGCACACGGGCTTCCTCCGCAGATTTCCTACCATTTTCCGCATTTACCCGTCCGGTTTCTGCCTCTGCCCTCTTCGTTTCCGAAACTGACCTCTCGGTTTCCGCCTGTACCCGTCCGGACTCCGCGTTTGCTCTGTCCGCTTCTGCGCTTTTCCGCAGCGTCTCCGTCTGGCTGCGGGTCTCCTCCGCCGTCTGCCGGTTGGTCTCATTCAAAGCCCTCTGGTTTTCCGCCGTCACGCGGGCGGCTTCCGCGTCCTTTCTGGCCTGTTCCGCCGTCTGTCTGGTAGTCTCCTGGCTGTTCCTGGTCTGTTCGGACGACTTTCTCTCTGTCTCTGCCGTCTTCCGGGCTGACTCGTTCTGTTCCCGCTGATTTTCTGCGGTCACTCGACCTTCTTCCGCAGTGACACGGCCATTCTCTGCGGTCACACGGCCCGCTTCAGCCTCTCCCCACTGTTTCTGCTGTGCGTTGATCGTCTCCACAGCATCCACGCAGGCATTGTAGGCTGGAGCAACGACCTGCCTAACCATCCGGTCAAAGATGTTCTTGTTCTCAGCAGGAGTCCCGTTCAAGATGTCCGGAGCGGCACAAACTCCTTTTTCGTTCATCTGCTGCTCTGTGATCTTCTCCAGTGACACGTTCTCACTCCTTTACCGTTTGTAATTGCTCCCCGGTTCCCGCCACTCCAGGCCAAACATATAGATGCCGAATGGCTCGTTCAGTTCCTTGTTCTGGAGTCGGAAGCGGACCTTGTCCACCTTCTTGATCTTGATCTTCCCGCACAGCGTCCGCGGCGTCCGGTCGGCGCTGAAGACGAACTTGGAGAAGTCGATGTAGCTCCAGTCGAAATACCGGGCTCTCTCCTTGGCGTCGTACACCTGGCTCCAGATGCCACGCTTCTGAGCGAAGATCTTCACGCCGGTCAGTACGGCGGATGCCAGACGGCAGCTTACGGAGGTGAAGGTTTTCGTTTTAAAGAAGGCCTTCCCGTCGAAGTCGCTGGTCTCCCAGTAAGCGTCGATGGCCGCTCCGTCGTCATTGTAGGCTGCCGGGTCGTCCACGTTGGTCCCGAACCGCCGCAGCTTTCCGTCGGCGGTACCGAAGCACAGGGCGTCCCCGTCCACCCACAG
>JAGBDS010000006.1 GCA_017937405.1 Oscillibacter sp. | reverse complement strand
CAGGCCCAGCTTGGTCTCGCCGCCGGTCAGCACGCCGTCCTTCTCGTCCTTGACGATGGCAACGGAGATGTTGGTGCACTCAGAGCCGGTGCCGCAGGTGGTGGGGATGGCGATGACGTCCTTCTCGTGGACGACGGGGAAACGCTTGAAGTACAGGTTGTGCACGGTGTCGGGACGCTTGCAGCCCAGCAGCTTGCACAGGTCCATGATGGCGCCGCCGCCGACAGCGATGACACGGTCATAGCTGTCATAGGGGATGGCGTCATACATGGTCTGGATCATGGCCTCGGAGGGCTCACCGGCGCCGAACTTCTCCTGGAAGACGAACTGGCACTTCAGGCCCAGCTCCTCCATGAAGGGCTTGTAGATGAACTCGTTGGTCAGGACCACGTCGCGGTCGTTCAGCTTGAACTCCTCCGCCATCTGGGCGAAGGTCTCGAACTTGTACACGGTGGGAGCGAAAATGATCTCGCGCTTATCGGCCATCAGAGAGGCGGAAAAAGCGTCCATTGCTTTAGCCATTGGAATCAACTCTCCTTTGTAGTATAGAATTATTTGACGCTGTCCCGGCCCATGCCGGGACAGAAGTCAACGAACTTACTTGCGGGAAACGGCCTTCTTGACGGCCTCCACGATGTTGGCGGCACGCAGGCCGTAGACGTCCATCAGGTAGTCCTGGGGACCGACCTGGCCGAACAGGTCCTGCACGCCCACGAACTCCTGGATGGTGGGGCAGTTCTTGGCCAGGCAGTTGGCGACCACGGAACCCAGGCCGCAGGTGACGTTGTGGTTCTCGGCGGTGACGATGGCGCCGGTCTCCTTGGCGGCCTTGATGACCAGCTCCTCATCCAGGGGCTTCCAGGTGAACATATCGATGACGCGGACAGAAATGCCCTCGGCGGCCAACGCCTCGTAGGCCTTCAGGCTCTCGTCCACCATGATGCCGGAGGTGATGATGGTGGCAACATCGCTGTCGCTCTCATGCAGGACAACGCCCTTGCCGATCTCAAACTCGGAGCCCTCGCCGTAGACCTGGATGATGCCCTTGCGGACAAAGCGGGTGTAGGAAACGCCCTCCACGTTCACCAGCTGGCGGGTGATGCTGGCAAGCTGATCGTAGTCAGCGGGGTCCAGCACGGTGGTCTCGGGGATGCTCAGGTACATGGCGGCATCCTCCAGAGGCATATGGGTGCCGCCGTTGAAGGCAGCGGTGACGCCGGCGTCGGAGCCCAGCACGCGGACGCTGAGACCGGCATAAGCGGCGGACATGTAGATCTGGTCATAGCAGCGGCGGGAGGAGAAGGTGCCGAAGGAGTGATAGAACACCTTCTTGCCGGTGGCGGCAAGGCCGGCGGCCACGCCGGCGCCGTTGGCCTCGGCAATACCGGCCTCAAAGGCGCGGTCGGGATAGTTCTTGCGCAGCATCTTGGTGTTGATGCAGCCCATCAGGTCGCAGTCCACATAGCAGATGGACTTGTCCTCCGCCATCATCTCGTTCAGGGTCAGAGCGAGACCGTCGCGGCAGGCGCGGGAATCTTTTTTATGCTCACCAATCAGTTTCACGTTCATCGTTCTTGCCCTCCTTTAAGCGTTCTTGGCTTCTTCCAAAGCCTTTTCGGCGGCGGCCAGAGCCTCGGCCCACTGCTCTTCGTTGGGCTGAGAGGAGTGATCGTGCTTGGGCTCGGCGAAGGTGGCGCCCTTACCCTTGCAGGTGTCCAGAACGATGCAGCTGGGCACGCCCTTCTTGGCGTAGGCATTCTGGATGGCGTCGTAGATGGCCTTCACGTCGTGGCCGTCGATCTCCTGGGTGTACAGGCCGAAAGCCTCGGCCTTCTTGGCAAGGCTGCCGTGGGCCAGGATGTCGTCGGTGGGGCCGTCCAGCTGATAGCCGTTGTTGTCGATGAAGTAGATGATGTTGTCCAGCTTGTGGGCATAGGCAAAGTGGAAGCCTTCCCAGACCTGGCCCTCGTCGGCCTCGCCGTCGCCGATGACGCAGAACACGTGATTGTCACGGCCGTCGATCTTGTTGCCGAGAGCCGCGCCGGTAGCGGTGGACACGCCCTGGCCCAGGGAGCCGGTGGTCAGGTCCACGCCGGGAGTCAGCTTCCGGTCAGTGTGGCTGGGGAACTTGGTGCCGGGCTGGTTCAGGGTATAGGCATCCTCCAGGGGATAATAGCCCATCAGACCGAAAGTGGCGTAAGCCACAGGGCCGGCGTGGCCCTTGGACAGGACCAGCCAGTCACGGTCTTCCCAACGGGGATTCTTGGGATCGAATTTCATGACCTCTCCATACAGAACGGCCATCAGATCGGCCAGATCCATGGAGCCGCCCACATGACCAAAACCGCGGGAGTGGATGACCTTCAGGGTCTCCAGCCGGATCTCGGCCGCCAGAACTTTGCACTTCTTCTCGTTCATGGGGTGTGTCTTCCTTTCCTTTTTTTAATGAAGCGCCGGGTCAGAAAGGGCTGACAGGGCGCAAGCTCAACGCTGGCAGCCGCGCTGCCCGCCGTACCGAAAAAGCGTCGGGACGGGTGGCTGCGGTAGCAGGTAATCGTTTGCCAAATGAACATAAAATCCATCCTGACAAAACGCTCCTGCATTTAAGGCTATTTTACAGCACAAACCTCCGCTACGTCAATGACAGTTTGGTTTTTAACAAGGATAAATGTGACCTGCGGAAAAAGGGCGGCGGCCCCGCCCCGGCTCCGTGGGGAGCCGGGTGAAGGATGCCGCCGCCGGAGCTTTATTCGTACAGGGTGCCCACGCCGTCCACCATGGCGTCGTAGGCGCGCTTGACCTTGTCGTAGTTCTTGTCGCGGTCCAGCACCACGCCGCGGCCCACACCGTCCACGATGCGGCCCAGGCCGATCTCGTCCAGCCTGGCGTCCAGCTCGGCCAGCAGGGTGGGGGCGGAGCCGGGCTCGGTGGAGCGGCCGTCGAAGATGATGTGGAAGTAGACCTGCTCCAAACCGGCTTCCTTCGCCATCTCGCAGATGTTCAGGGGATAGTCGATGCAGCCGTGGGAGGACTTGTAGGTCAGATAGGCCAGCAAGTGCAGGGCGGTGCCGTTCTTCTTTGCGTGCTCGATGGCCTGCAGGAAGATGGGGTTCTTCTTGAAGCTACCGTCCTTCACGGCGGCGTCCAGCCGGACGTCGTCCTGCATCACGCAGCGGCCGGCACCCAGGTTGGAGTGGCCTGCCTCGGAGTTGCCGGCCTTGCCAGCGCCCAGACCCACGAACTCGCCGGAGGCATGGAGTTTGCTCCAGGACTGCTCTGCCAGCAGGGAGTCCCAGTAGGGAGTGTCCGCCACATGGATGGCGTCGTTCTCGTCGCCGGTGCCCAGGCCCCAGCCGTCGCAGATGATGAGGAGCATCTTGCGGTCCTTGCCCCAGTTCTTGCCCTCGGCCAGGGACTTGCCGTCCATATCGGCGGGCTGGGGGATGCCCATGACATCCAGCACGGTGGGAGCCACGTCGCCCAGGGAGCCGTCCCGCAGGGCGATGGGCGCCTGATCGGCGGGGTCGATCATGATGAAGGGCACCAGGTTGGTGGTGTGGGCGCCGTCGGGCTTGCCGGCGGCGGTGTACAGCTTTTCAATGTTGCCGTGGTCGGCGGTGATGGCCACCACGTAGCCCTTGGCCAGCGCGTCGTGGACCACCACGTCCAGATAGTGGCTGACGTGGCCGCAGGCCTGGATCTTGGCGGCGGTGTTCTGAGTGTGGCCGATGACGTCGCCGTTGGCGAAGTTGGTGACTACGAAGTCGTACTTGCCCAGGGCGTCCATCACGGTGTCCGCCACCTTGGGCAGGGACAGCTCCGGCTGCTGGTCGAAGTCGATGCCCTTGGGGGAGGGGATGCAAACGTCGTCTTCACCGGGGAAGGGATTGTTCTCGCCGCCGTTGAAGAAGAAGGTCACATGGGCGAACTTCTCGCTCTCGGCGCAGTGGAACTGGGATTTACCGGCCTCGCTGAGGACCTGGGCCAGGGGCTTCACCACCTTGGCGGGGGCGAAGGCGATGGGCAGGTCCTTGAACTTGTCGTGGTACATGGTCATGATGACGAAGTCCAGGTCGTTGAGCTTCCGGCGCTCCACCTTGTCGAAGCCCTCCTCGGTGAACATCTCGGTCAGCTCGATCTCCCGCTCGCCCCGGCGGCAGCAGAAGATGGCGGCGTCGCCGTCGGAAATTTTGCCCACGGGCTTGCCGTCCTCCACCAGGAGCATAGGCTCCAGATGGTAGTCGTCCTGGCCCAGTTCGTATGCTTTCTTGACGGCTTCCGCCAGCTGGGCGCCGCCGCGTTTGATATCAGACATAGAATGTACCTCCTGATTACAAATTACTGCCCGTCGTCGGGAGCGGTCAGCTTATCCACAGCCACCTGGCCGCAGGCGGGGAAGATATCCAGCAGCTGGGGGAAGGTGTAGATCTTGCCACTGGGCATATTTTCCTCAGTGAGCTTCAGGGGCTTGTTTTTGTTGTACTGGACAGCCACGGTCATGCCGAAATCCACGGCCTTGGCGCCCACGATGTCCCGGTTCAGGTTGTCGCCCACGTAGCAGCAATTCTCCGGCTGGGCGCCGACCTCCTCCATGGCGTAGTAGTAGATGGCGGGGCCGGGCTTGCGGACGTAAGTGATGGAGGACTGCTGAACGGTCTTGAAATAGGGGCGCAGGCCGTCGGCGTCCAGCCACTCGTCCACCTCGCGTTTGCCAACCAAATCGCTGATGATGCCCAGGGTGTAGCCGCGCTTGCACAGCTCCTTGACAGTCTCAGCGCCGCCCTCTACCACAGTGCGGCGGCCCTTGGTCTGGCGGTACTGGTAGGTCAGCTCGGAGGCGTTCTTCAAAATGCGCTCCCGGTCCATGTCATAGGCCAGCCAGCGGGTCCACAGGACCTCCTCGGGAGCCTCACACATGTATTTCAGCGCCCACTCCCGGTACTTGTCGTACCGCTTGTCGATCACATCATCGAACCACTTGTTGGCATCGTCGGTCTCCACGCCGCACAGCTCGGCGATCTTGGCACGGGCGGCGGAGAGGTAGGCGGGGTCCTCGTCGATGACGCGGAAGGTGCCGCCCAGGTCGATAAAGATATAGCGGATATCAGTATTCATTGCGATTACCTCCAGAACGCGGGACGCGCCCGGGGGGTCCCGGACGTCCCGTATGTAGTTTTTAATTCAGGGGCGGCAGCAAGTCCAGAATTTCCCGGAAGTCCTTGATGACCGCGTCGGGACGGGTCTCCTCGGTAAACTCCACGGCGTGTTTCTTCTCCGGGGACTCGAAGATGATGTTGCAGCCCACGCCGGCCTTCTTGGCGCCGGGGATGTCCCGCTTCACATTGTCGGCCACAGACACGCAGTCCGCCAGTTCCACGCCCATTTCCTTGGCGCAGAGCTGATAGATCTCAAAGCCGGGCTTGCGCAGGTGGCAGACAGAGGAGAGAATGACGGAGTCGAAATACTGGTCCAGGCCGTCCTCCTCCAGCCAGTCGGGAACCTCGTTCTCGCCGATGAGGTTGGAGATGATGCCTAAGCGGTAGCCCCGCTCATGGAGGCCCTTGATGACCTCCACGCCGCCGTCCACCACGACGCGGCGGCCCTTGGTCTGGCGGTACTGGAAGCTCAGCTCATGGCAGACCTGCTTGATGCGGGCCTGGTCATAGTCGGGCAGCAGCCACTTGCACCACAGCTCCTCGTCGCCGGACTCCTTGAACTCGCCCAGGGCCCACTTGCGGTAGGGCTCGTAGCGGTCCTCGACCAGCTGGAAGAATTCCTCGTAGGGCATATCGGTACCGGCGATTTCCGCCATCTTGCGGCGGGCGTGCTTCATGTAGGGCTCATCCTTCAGGGCGATACGCAGGGTGCCGCCCAGGTCAAAAAATACTGCTTTGAAACGCTTGGTGTTATCCATGGGTAGAAACCTCCTATGTCTTGATTGCCGCTCAGACGCGGGCGGGGAAGAGCTCCAGCAGATCGCTGAGATTCTCAATCAGGTAGTCGCAGGCTTCCCGCATTTTCTCCGTCCGGCCCTTCTTGGGGTCGTCGATGAGGATCATGCAGCCGAAGCCGGCGGCACGGGTGCCCTCCACGTCCCGGTCGGGGTTGTCGCCGATGTAGGCGCAATTTGCTTCCGGGGTGCCGCAGCAGCGGCAGGACAGGTGGTAGATGGCGGGGGCGGGCTTGCGCAGCCGCACCTTGGAGGAGAGGATAGTGGTGGTAAAGCAGTGGGAGATGCCCTCCTCGATCATCCAGTCGGTGATCTCCGTCTCGGTGATGGTGTTGGCGATGATGCCCAGCTTGTAGCCCCGGCGGTAAAGCTCCTTGACGGTGTCCACGGTGTCGAACCGGGTGAGGCGCTTGCCGTTGGTGCCGTCCCGCCAGAGGGTGGTGAATTCCTGAGCATGGGCGGCTACATATTCGCCGTCCACATCCGGCAGCATGATCTGCTGCCAGAGCTCGATTTCGGGATAGTCCAGCAAAGCGACCTTGGAGGCCTCCCGGTAGACGTCATAGCGGTCCTTCAGCTTCTTGTAAAAGACCTCGGGGTCCTCGCTGCTCTTGGCCAGCGCCGCCAGCTTCCGGCGGCCCTCCGCGATAAACGCGGGATCCTTGTCCGTCACCCGCAGCGTGCTGCCGATGTCGAAAAAGATGGTTTGAATATCAGCCAGCGCCATTCGGTCACCCACGGGCGGGGAAGATGTCCAGCAGGTCGGACAGCTTCGTGATGACGTGGTCGGGAATGAACTCCTTGCCGGTGGCCTTCTCCTTGTTCAGGGTGTCGGGCTCGTCGATGCGGATCATCATGCCGAAGCCGGCGGCCTGGGTGCCCTCCACGTCGCGGACGGGGTTGTCGCCGACGTAGGCGCAGTTGGCCTCGGGGGTGCCGATGCAGCGGCAGGCCAGGTGGTAGATGGCGGGGTCGGGCTTGCGCAGGCGGACCTTGGAGGACAGAATGGTGGTCTTGAAGCACTGGGCCACGCCGTCGGCGGCCATCCAGTCGGGGATCTCCGTTTCGGTGACGGTGTTGGCGATGATACCCAGGGTGTAGCCACGGGCCTGCAGCTCCTTCAGGGTAGCAACAGCGTCGGGACGGGCCACGCGGCGGCCGTCGTGGTCCCGCCACAGGCGGGTCAGCCGGGGGGCGTTGGCATAGATCATGTTGGGGTCATAGTCAGGCAGCATGAACTGGGTCCACAGCTCGCCTTCAGAGACGTCCAGCAGGGTCTTCTTGGACAGCTTGCGGTAGACCTGCCACCGCTCCTCCAGCTTGGCGAACAGCTCATCGTGAGATTCCTTGGTC
Source organism: Oscillibacter sp. (assembly GCA_017937405.1). Lineage (GTDB taxonomy): Bacteria > Bacillota > Clostridia > Oscillospirales > Oscillospiraceae > Oscillibacter. Next base: position 44,712 of record JAGBDS010000006.1, on the reverse strand, counting down.
TGGATCAGTTCCATCAGGCCGGCCTCGGCCTTGTCGATGAATTCCTGGTCAGGTACCACAATGCGCAGGGTGTTGCCAACGTCAAAAAAGATAGTCTGGATATCGGGAGTCATGTCATCGTCCTCCTTAAAAATATAATTGGCTTGTTATGGTAAATGGCTTACCGGGCGTTGAAAGCCCGAATGATGCCGGGGATCTCGGACAGGTCGTGGATCAGCACATCCGGCGCCAGGCCGGTGCCGGTAAAGGCCGTATCCCGGTGGGCAATGGACGGGTTGCTGATTTGGATGGAGAGGGCCACGCCCGCATTCCGGCAGCCCAGTACGTCCCGGGAGAGGGTATCGCCCACATAGGCCATCTCCCCGCAGGGCACGCCGCACTCCGCGGCGGCTTTTTCAAAGATGGCGGCGTCAGGCTTGCGAATGCCGGCGGTGGAGGACAGGATGACGCAGCTCATCAGGTCCGCGATGCCGTAATCCTCCAGCAGCCGGGGAACAAAGGTAGTGGAGATGATGTTGCTGATGATGCCCAGGGTCAGGCCCGCATCGTGGAGGGCACGAATGGTCTCCCGCATATGGGGGCGGGGGACGTTTTCCACCCGGACGGCGTCGTACATCCACGACAGCTCCTCCGAAATAGGCGCCAGAAGCTCCTCACTGAGATGGAACTCTTTCAAATAGTACTCGCTCCATATCTTCGCGCTGGGCAGCTCCAGACGGGAGCCTTCCGACCAGTGCTTGTAGGCTTCCGCGTTCTCGTGCAGCCGGGGCGCCAGCTCGGCGGCGGTGACGGGAAGGGCGATGCCGTGGGCGGAGAGCAGGTCCAAAAGCCTCTGGCAGAAGCTGGCCTCCAGCTCCGGAGAATGATGGACTTCGTGCAGTGTACCGCCTACATCGAAAAGAACGGCGCGGATCATAGGCATCCCCTCCTGGTTCATCAAATGGTTTGTAAACGTTTGCGACTTTTCGCTGGTTTTATTCTAAAGAAGCGGGGCGGCTTTGTCAATATGACAAATGCCAAAGAGTGAGCGGGTTTTTCGTTTTTCTGCCCAAAGGCGGGAAAAATACAGATTGTTATTGACATTGATGTGAAAATCATATATGCTTCTATTGAACAGCCAAGGGGGAAGTTTCGCCTCTGGCTGCCCGAATTAATGCGGAAACGTTTGCGATTTTCGCGGTATGGAGGAGACGATACAGATGAAAAGTGTGACCTTGAAAGATGTCGCCAAGGCAGCGGGCGTCTCCTATGCCACAGTTTCCCGCGCCCTGTCGGGCAGCCCCCAGATCGGCAGCGACACCCGGGAGCGTATCATCAAGCTCTGTGATGAGATGGGCTATACCACCAACTATGTGGCCCGTTCCATGGTGATGAAGAAGACAGACCTCATCGGCTTGGTAGTACCCTCCATTGATAACGCCTTCATGTCCGAGCTGGCCTACTATGCGGAGATGAGCGCCCGGTCCCACGGCTACAATGTGATGCTGTGTAACTCCGGCCCCGACCTGAAGCAGGAGAAGACGGTGGTCAAGCTGCTGCTGGGACGGCAGGTGGACGGCATCCTCATCGTTCCCCAGAGCCCCAAGACCTACGAGAATATCCGGGCCTATACGGACCAGGTCCCCACGGTGTTCCTCAGCGAGAACCTCCGGGACCAGCCCCAGAGCTATGTGGCTGTGGACAACAGCCGTGGCACTTATGTCGGCACCAAATACCTCTATGAACTGGGCCACCGGGACATTCTGTACTTTGGCCGCCGCCATACCACCACACACCAGCTCCGGGCGGAGGGATACATGAAAGCCTGCCAGGAGCTGGGGCTCCAGCAACGCTTCGTCAACAGCGAGTTCTCCCGTTCCTCTATCGCCAATGGCTACGAGATGGCAAAGGAACTGTTTTCCAAGCCTATTGATTACTCCGCCATCTTCGCATCCACGGACTCCAACGCCCTGGGTATCCTGAAGGCAGCGGATGAGATGCATATCGATATTCCCGGTCATTTGAGCCTGATCGGCTTTGATAACATCCCCTCCACGGGCCTTCCCCGCATCGAGCTGACCACCATTGAGCAGCCTAAGCGGGAGATGGCGGTCCAGGCGGTGGATATGCTGCGGGACAAGATCGAAAACGGCACACAGGGCTATGTCCACCAGATCCTGCTGCCCACGCTTATCAAGCGCGGTACCTGCCGGGAGCTGGATTAAACCGAGAGAACCTGGGACGCCCGGCGAAGAGCCGGGCTCCTATTACGAAAAAGGGAGTAGATTACATATGAACGGTTACCTGTATGATCCCCATACCCACACGGCGGAGACCAGCAAATGCGGCCACCTGTTTGCCGCGGATGTGGTGGACCGCTATGTGCGCAACGGCTTTTCCGGCCTGGTGGTCACCGACCACCTCCACCCCGAGTACCTGTCCCGCATCGATACCCAGCACAACTGGGACATGGTGATGGACCACTACCTCTCTGGCTACCACGCTTCCAAAAAGCGGGGCGACGAGGTAGGCCTGGACGTCATCCTGGGCGCCGAGTTCCGCTTCCCGGAGAATGACAACGATTACCTGGTCTACGGCATCGACGAGCAGTGGCTCCGTTCCAATCCCTATGCCTGCTGCATGAGCGCCCAGGAGTTTTACGATAAGTTCCATAACGAAGTACTCATCATCCACGCCCATCCCTTCCGGGAGGGCAGCGCCCCGGTGCAGGAGACTGCCATCCATGGCGCGGAGATCATCAACGATAACCCCCGCCATGAGAATAACAACGACCAGGCGTTGGCCATGTGCCGCCGCCACCCGGAGTATTTCCGTCTGGCGGGCTCTGACACCCACCGGGACGGCGACGAGGCCCGTGCGGGTGTCATCCTGCCGGAGCGGGTCAAGGATTCCCGCGCCTACAAGCACATGATCGAAACGCTGCAATTCCAGCCGTGGTGTCCGGACTATCCCGACATTCTGGCGGCTGATGCTGAGATGCGAAAGGAGAATCACAAATGAGCCAGTTTGAATCCCTCATCATTGGCGAGATCGCGGAGGACACCAACGTAGACTATGACGGTACCACCATCCAGGCCATCGGCGGCGCGGTGTATTACTCCGGCTTTGCCGCAGCCAACATCGGCCACAAGATCGCGGTGCTGCCCAAGGCGGACACGACCAAGGTAGACCTGAAGGCCGCCTTTGCCAAGGCGCCTAACATCACCGTGTTCCCCGTCCACAGCACCCATTCCTTCGTCACCAAGAATGTGTACCACACCCCTGACCGGGAGCGCCGCACCTCCACCGTGGACAGCGTCATCGACCCCTACCAGCCCTGTGAGGTCCCGGAGGAGATCGACGCCAAGATCTGGCACCTGGCTGGCCTGGTGGGCGGCGACATTCCCGACGAGATGATCCCCTACGCCGTGTCCCGGGGGGCCATGGTGGCCGTGGATGTGCAGACCATGCTGCGCTGGGCCGAGAACGGCGGCATGGTGTACCATGACTGGGCTGCCAAGAAGGAGATGCTACCCTACATCCGCTTCCTCAAGACCGACGCCGCCGAGGCGGAGATTTTGACCGGCACCGACGACCGGGTGGCCGCCGCCAAGATGCTGTACGACTGGGGCGCCAAGGAAGTTCTCATCACCCATAACAGCGAGGTCCTGGTCTACGACGGCAAGGACATCTACACCTGCCCCATCAAGGCCCGGAACCTGTCCGGCCGCACCGGGCGGGGCGACACCACCTTCGCCAGCTATATCAACGAGCGTCTGACCCAGGACATCCCCACCGCCCTCAAGACCGCCACGGCGCTGGTCTCCCTGAAGATGGAGACCCCCGGCCCCTACATGGGCACCCGTGAGGACCTGGACGCCTACATGAAGGAGTTCTTCTAAGCCGCACCATCATCAGACGGGCACCGCGAAAGCGGTGCCCGTTGTGTTTTATCAGAGACTATGATAGCATGAATAAAAAGGGGGATACGGCTGTGAAAAAGAAAGTCATCATCGGTATCGCCGTCCTGACTGTCCTGGCAGTGGTGTGGTGTGCCATTCCCCGCCCGCTGGTGGGAGACAGCTACCAGCTGGATTACATCGAATACCAAGGGGAAACGATTTATTTCCATGATGACAGTTCCAGAGCGGAACGGGAGGAGATCGAAGCCCTGCTCCGCACCTATCAGCGCAGTGCGGTGCCCTGCCGGGGCCCATGGGGCGGCGATGGTTCCCTTTGCCTGACTGGCGGTGATGGCCGCCGTCCTCTACACATCGTCCTCCATGACGGCAGCGGAGGAGGAAAGCCCTGCTTCATGATTTATTCCAGCGCCGAAAAGGGCGGCTATCCCATCCGGAACGGCGAAGAGCTCCTGAAAGTGCTTTTGACTACGCTGGGAGAATAAATCCAAAAGCGCATGCCCGCGTGCAGGCGCTTTTTTGCCCGCAAACGGCAAAGGGCCCGCGCCTCTGCCAAAGCGCGGGCCCTCTGCCATAGAAGGAAAGGAGAAACAGAAAACGCATTATTTGAAACAATGCGTGCAGGGGAAACAAATCAGAGCTTGACCACGATGTCCAGCAGGATGTCGGCGCTGAAGTCGCCCTTGTCCGCGGCGTGGTTCATGTGGCTGTAGATTTCCCGGTACTTCAGGATCTTCTTGATATCATCAGTCTCAAACAGCTCCGCAATAGACTGGTGGAACTGGACGTTCAGCGTATTTTCCAGCTTCTTGACCTTGGTGGCCTCCACAGCCACGCCGGCGTGGTCCTTTTCCAGCTTTTCCACACAGACCACCAGGCCGTCGGCCATCTGCAGCAGCGTCCGCGCCATGGTCAGCAGGTTCTTGTCGGGCTGGATGTCGTAGATACGGACCTCCTTCACCGTGGTCCAGGCGTAGTCCGCCAGGTCGTCGATGGAGGTGGAGAGACGGTACAGGTCGTCCCGGTCGATGGGGGTGATGAAGGTGCGGTTGATGTCGTCCACCAGCTCCCGGCGGACGGCGTCCGCCTCTTTCTCCTTGACCTTGACGAAATCGCCCTTTTCCTGGGTGGGGTCCTCGCAGAACGCGCACAGGGCCTCCACCGCGTCCCGGATGACCTGGGCCTGGCGGATCAGGAGCGCATAAAAGTTGAGGCTTTCTTTCCGTTTAAACATGGTGAAACACACCTCTCTGTCAGAAAATCATGGAAAATACGAAGTAAAGGACGGCGCCCAGCGTGCCCGCGATGGGAATGGTGATGAACCAGGAGGTCAGGATCTTTCCCGCCACGTTCCAGTGGACGGCCTTGTACCGCTCGGCGGAGCCCACGCCCATGATGGACGAGGAGACGATCTGGCTGGCGGAAACGGGAGCGCCCAGCAGGGAGGCGGACAGGATCACCGCGCCCGCGGTGAGCTGGGAAGCGAAGGAATGGATGGGCTGTACCTTGTAGATGCCGGTGCCCACGGTTTTGATGATCTTGAAGCCGCCGAAGGCGATGCCGCAGGACAGGCACAGCGCCGCGCAGGCGATGGCCCACACGGGGATGGAGCCGGTGCTGCCGCCGTAGATGCCCAGCAGGATCATCACGATGCCGATGGACTTCTGGGAGTCGTTGAAGGAGTGGTTGAAGGCCAGGAAGGTCATGTTCAGCCATTGGGCGTAAGTAAAGAACTTGTTGACGCCTACGCCTGCGTGCTTTGTCAGCCGCAGGAGCAGCTTCAAAATCAGGAAGCCGACTACAAAGCTGATAGCCGGGGTCAGGAAGATCATCAGCACCACGCGGCCCCAGAAGTAGCCCCAGGAGATGGCCTTGACGCCGAATGCCGCCAGACCTGCCCCCACCACGCCGCCGATAAGCGCGTGAGAAGAGGAGGCGGGGATCCCGAAACGCCAGGTCGTAATGTTCCACAGGATCGCGGCCAGGATCCCCGCCGTAATGAAAGCGAGCGCCGTGCTGCGCGCGCCGGGGTCAGTGTAGAAAGACTCACCGACCAGCTTCTTGATGGTATCGGAAACACTGGAGCCCACGATCAGCATCGCGAAGGGGGAGAGGACCTCCACGACGGCAGCCCAGGCCAGTGCCGGGTGCGGTTTCATAGCGCGGCTGGCAATGAGGGTGGCAACGACGTTGCAGCCGTCGTGAAAGCCGTTCACGTAAGTAAATACAAAAACCAGCGCGGTCAGTATCCAGAAGGAGGGGGCCATAGGAACTTCCACATCCCTTCTCAAAAATGAACAGAAGTAACGCAAACGTTTCCGAAAAGTAGCGAAAGAAAAACCCCGTGTATCTCGCCTTGGGGTGTACACATTATGCAATAAAGCCCATATGATGTCAATAGGGCAGCTCAAAGTTCGACATTTAGAACAAGTATTTCAAAAAAAGCTAGGCGCTTTCACGAAAAATAGATTAAACGTTTGCGTTAAATGCATGTAAAACCGCCGTCCCCAATAGCGGAGACGGCGGTTCAAACAGACGGGCAGAGTCATGCGGGTATTTGCCGCAGGACCTTGATCTGGATGGGGATCGCACAGGCCAGCGTCAGAAAATCGGAGACCATCTGTGTCATCTGGATGCCGGTGAGCCCCAGCGTGTGGGAGAGAAGCCAGACCAGGGGAATGAAAAAGATGCCCTGCCGGGCCATGGCCAGGAAGGTGGCAGGGCCGGTGCGTCCGATGGTCTGCAGCATCATGTTGCTCATGACCACCCAGCCGTGGAAGCAAAAGGTGACGCACTGGAACCGCAGAGCTGTGGAACCGATGGCGATGACCTCCGGGCTGTCCCGGAACAGGGCCACCAGCTGGGGTGCGAAGATAAAGCCCAGGGCGCCGATGGCAAAGAGAAATGTGGTGGAGCTTTTGACGCAGAACCAGAAGCCCTTCTTCACCCGGCCGTACAGTTTGGCGCCGTAGTTGAAGCCGCATACCGGCTGGAAGCCTTGACCGAAGCCGATCATGGCGGAGGCGCCGAACATCATGATGCGCTGCACCACGCCCATGGCGGCGATGGCGGCGTCGCCGTAGGGCTTGGCAGCCAGATTCAGGCAGATGGTAGCCACGGAGGCCAGTCCCTGCCGGGCCAGGGAGGGCAGCCCGCCCCGGATGATCTGGGCGTAATAGGACCATTTCAGCTGCACCCGGGAGATGTGGATGTGGAGGTTGCCGCCCTTGCCGCAGCCCACCAGCAGCAAACAGAAGCTGACGAACTGGCTGATGATGGTGGCCAGGGCTGCGCCCGCCACGCCCATATCCATGACAAAAATCAGCAGGGGGTCCAGGGCGATGTTCAGCACGGCGCCGCTGGTGATGCCCACCATGCCGTAGGCGGCGCTGCCCTGGAACCGGAGCTGGTTGTTCAGCACCAGGGAGGCAGTCATCCACGGCGCGCCGAAGAGGATGATGCGCATATAGGCTTTCGCGTAGGGCAGGATGGTGTCCGTGGAGCCCAGGAGGTAAGCCAGCGGCTCCAGAAAAATTTGGCCCAGAATACAGAGGATCAAACCTGCCCCCAAAGCGGAGAAGAACCCGGTAGCCGCCATGTTGGAGGCGTCGTCAAAGTTCTGCTTTCCCAGCTCCCGGGAGATGAAGTTGCCGCTGCCGTGGCCGAAGAAGAACCCGATGGCCTGGATGACGGCCATCAGGGAAAAGACCACGCCCACGGCGCCGGTGGCGGCGTCGCTGTCCAGCTTGCCCACGAAAAATGTGTCCGCCATGTTGTAAAAGGAAGTGACCAGCATACTGATGATGCAGGGCAGAGCCAGCTGGCAAATCAGTTTGCCCACAGGCGTTTCTGTCATTTTGTGAAATTTTTGCTCCTGCTTTTCGTCCATATCTCTATACCTCAAACGTTTTCGCTTTCTGTATGACATTATATCACGGTTTTGAAAAAAGGAAAGGACTTTTCCGAAAAAGGTGAATGTGCTACAATGACTGCAAAAACGAGAGGAGACACGGATATGGAGATCACTTCCGGATTCCTGGCGGATATGCCCAAACTCGAACTGCACGTCCATCTGGAATCCATGATGCCCGGGGACATGCTGGAGCGGTTCGCGTCCTGGCAGGGGAAACGGCTCCCCCGTCCCGCCGAAGAGCTGTACCATTGCTCCGCTGATGACCTGAGCAATTTCCTCACCTTTCTGGACAGTATCTGCGCTTATGTGGGCAGGTTGGAGGAATTGTCCGAGGTGGCGGAGCACGCCGCGCTGGAGAGCCGACGGGAGAACATCCTCTACATGGAGACCATTCTGAATCCCACCCACTGGCCCCAGTTCACGGTGCCGGAGATTATCCGGGCCGTGACGGCGGGCTTTGACCGGGGGCAGGCCTCCGGCGGCACGGACTGCCGCTTTACCCTGTCCCTCTCCCGGACGCAGACGGCGGCGGAGGCCATGGCCCTGGTGGAGCAGATGAAGACCCACCGGACGCCCCGGCTGGCGGGCCTCTCCATCGACGGCAACGAGGCCCTGGCAGGCCCTACCGGGGAACGGTTCCGTCCCGCCTTTCTGGCGGCGAAAGCCGCCGGCTTCGGGCTGACGGTCCACGCCGGGGAGAGCAGCGGCCCGGAGGGTGTCCGGGACGCCCTGGACCTGCTGGAGGCGGACCGCCTGGACCACGGTGTCCGGGCGGCGGAGGACCCGGCGCTGCTCCGCCGTCTGGCGGAGACACGGGTGCCCCTGAACATCTGCCTGAGCTCCAACCTGACGCTGCTGTATAAGCGCCCGGAGGACCACCCCCTGCGCCGCCTGCTGGACGCGGGCGCGGCGGTGACGCTGAACCGGGACGACCCCACCTTCCTGGACGGCCTGACGCTGACGGAGGAGCTGCGCCGGGCAGCGTCCTTTGGTGCCATGACCGGGGAAGAGCTGCTGCACTGCCAGCGGACGGCGGTCCACGCCGCCTTCTGCGGAGCGGAGACCAAGGCGGCCCTGCTGGCCGCCCTGGCGGATTTTGAGGCCTCTCTCTGACCAAAACGGCTCCCGGAACATAGGATATACTGTGCCCGCCATGGCGGGTACAATATCCAGGAAGTGAGGGATCATTTTGCATATCAGTGAAGCCTATGAGCATGAGCCGATCCTGCCCTACCAGCCGGAGGATACATGCCCCATCAACAGCTGCAACAAGACCGTCTCCCAGTGCGTGGAGGTCTCCGCCCCGGTGACGCTGACGCCCACCGCCGTGGTGGGGAACATCAGCACCGCTTGCCAGAGCGCGCCGGAGGTCACCTGCGTCACCAATAACCAGGACAACAGCGTTACCGTGACCGTAACACAGAGGATCTGCGTCTCCATCCCCATTCGCTTTGGCGTGGAGAAAGCAGATGATGACCCCAAAATCACCTGCGCTGACGGCAAATGCGTCAGATGCGGAGACTGACTCTGAGACTGTCCCGTCACGCCCGCCGGAAGAATCCGGCGGGCATGGCACATTTTTCAGGAAGTTTGACCGGGAATTGGGCCTTGAAAGGGACTGGGCGGATGGGGTATACTGAACATGAAAAAATCCAGGAAAAACCCAATGGAAAGGATGATCGTTATGACCGCGTATCCCCAGATGACTGCTGAGGAGCGCAAGGCGGAGTATGCCCGCCTGCAAAAGGAATTTGAGGCGTTGAAAGCCCATGGCCTGAGCCTGAATATGGCCCGGGGCAAGCCCGGCAAGGCCCAGCTGGACCTGGTGAGCGATATTTTTGAGCTGATGCAGAAGCCGGAGGATTATGTGTCCGACGGCATTGACGTCCGCAACTACGGCGAGATGAGCGGCATCCCCGCCGCCAAGCGTCTGTTTGCCGACATTCTGGGCTGTAAGCCCACCCAGGTTTTCGTGGGCGGCAACGCCAGCCTCCAGCTGATGTACGACACCATTTCCAAGGCTTATACCCACGGCCTGCTCCGCAGCCAGCGGCCCTGGTGCCGGGAGGAGAAGGTGAAGTGGCTGTGCCCCGCCCCCGGCTATGACCGCCACTTTAAGGTGACCGAGTCCTTCGGCTTCGAGCTCATCACCATCCCCATGACCGACAACGGCCCCGACATGGACGCCGTGGAGGAGGCGGTCAAGGACCCCGCCGTCAAGGGTATCTGGTGCGTCCCCAAGTATTCCAACCCCGACGGCATCATCTACTCTGACGAGACCATCCGCCGCATGGCGTCCCTGAAGCCCGCCGCGCCGGATTTCCTCATCATGTGGGACAACGCCTACTGCATCCACGAGTTCGAGGGCGACTATGTGGAGTTCCCGGACATCCTCTCCTTGTGTGAAGAGGCCGGCAGCCCCGACATGGTCTTCGAGTTCGCTTCCACCTCCAAGGTGACCCTGCCCGGCGCCGGTATCGCCTGCTTCGCCTGCTCCGAGGCCAACATGGCTTACATGGAAAAGCTACTGACCGTCCAGGTCATCAGCTACGATAAGGTGAACCAGCAGCGCCACGTCCTGTACCTGAAGGACAAGGCCCACACCCTGGAGCTGATGAAGAAGCACGCCGCCATTATGGGCCCCAAGTTCCGGGCCGTGGTGGATACGCTGGACAAGGAGATCGCCCCTCTGGATATCGCCACCTGGCGGCGGCCCAAGGGCGGCTACTTCGTCTCCCTGAACGCCATGCCCGGCACCGCCAAGCGAACCTTGGCATTGTGCAAAGAGGCAGGCGTCACCATGACCGGCGCCGGCGCCACCTTCCCCTACGGCAAGGACCCCCAGGACAGCAATATTCGTATCGCCCCCTCTCTGCCCCCTGTTGAGGAGTTGGAGCAGGCCATCGCCGTGTTCTGCACCTGCCTGAAAATGGCCGCACTGGAGAAGCTGGGCGTATGAGATACTACGGAGCCGTCTATCGTCCCCCTTCTGAGGCGTACAGTCTCATCGTCCAGGTGACCTACGGTTGCAGCCATAATACCTGCGCCTTTTGCAGCATGTACAAGGAAAAGCGCTTCGCCCTCCGCCCCCTGGAGGAAGTGCTGGAGGACTTCCATATTGCCCGCCGGACCTACCGCCATGTGGACAAGGTGTTCCTGGCGGACGGCGACGCCCTGGTGCGGAAAGCCAGCGAGCTGTACACTATTCTGGACACCATCCGGGAGCTGTTCCCGGAGTGTGAGCGGGTCACCAGCTACGCCTCTCCTGCCAGCATCCGCATCCGCACTGACGAAGAACTGCAGACTCTCCGGGCCAAGGGACTGACCATGGTCTACATGGGTCTGGAATCCGGCTGCGACGAGGTCCTGAAGCTGATGCACAAAGGCCACATGTCAGCGGAGATCATCGAGATGGGCCAGAAGGTCCGCCGGAACGGCATCGCCCTGTCCGTCACTGCCATCACCGGCCTGGGCGGACCGGAGCTGCTGGAGCAGCACGCCATCGAGACCGCCAGGGCCTTCAACGCTATGAACCCGGAGTATATCGGCATGCTGACGCTGATGGTGGAGCCGGGCACGCCCCTGTACGACTGGGTCCGGGACGGAAAGTTCCAGCTTTTGACCCAGCCCCAGGTGCTTCAGGAGACCCGCCTTTTGGTGGAAAACCTGGACAGCCCCGGCAGCGTGTTCCGCATGAACCACGCCAGCAACTACCTGGTGCTGAAAGGCACGCTGAACCAGGACAAGGAGGCCATGCTCCGCACCATCGACGCGGCGGAGCACGACCTGAGCCGCCTGCGCCCCGAGGAGTGGCGGGGCCTTTAAGCGGGGGAAAGAACATGCGGGGCAAAGGAAAGTGGATCGCCGGGACTATCCTGCTGCTGGCGGTGGTCGTTGGCGGATACCTGTACCAACGGGATCGGCACGCCCGCTATCCGCTGGATTTTGACTTGGATCAGGTCGAGACGGTAACTTTGAGCAACGTTGCTGCCACGCTTACGCTGACGGAGCCGGAGGATGTTTCTGCCGTGTACGGTGCCCTGGAGCGGATGCGTGTCACGGGGGAAGCGGAGCAGTATAACGATAACCTACTGGGTAACCAAGTGTACATTCTGAGGTTTTCTTTGAAAGAAGAAGGCGACCGTATGCTTCGGTATGATCAGAGAAGCGGCGGAAGTGGTGGCGGGATTCTTTCCCGTAGTGGATATCCAGCCTGCGAGGTACGCTGCCTGAACCTAGCGGAACTTTGGAAAGACCTCAGCGGCGAATATCCACCTTATCCCTGATACAAAGTCAAAACCTCCGGCTTAGCCGGAGGTTTTGACTATTCGGATTTTGCCAGCAAAAATACGGTGGCGGTGATAGCGGCGAAGCCGATTAGGTCCGTCGCGGAGAAGCTGGTCCCCAGCCACAGGGCGGAGAAAACGGTGGCGGAGACGGGTTCCGTGGAGGCCAGCATGGACGCCTTGGCGGGCCCCACGTCCACGATGCCCTGCATGATGAGGGAAAAGGCCACGGCGGTGCCCAGCAGGACGATGGCCCCCACAGCCAGCCAGCCCTGGAGGGGCAGGCTGACGGAAAATGTCCAGCTCCGGGCGGTCAGATTCAAAAAGACGCCGCCAATGAGCATCCCCGGGCCGATAACGGCGTCCCGCTCCCAGCGGGAGAGCAGGGACTGGGGCAGCAGGGTGTACAGCGCCACCGCCACAGCGGCGGCCAGTCCCCAGAACAGCCCCTTAGGGGACAGGGCCATGTGGCGGGGGTCGCCGCCGGTCGCCAGCAGATATACGCCCGCCAGGGCCAGCACCAGCGCCAGCCCCTCCCGCCGGGAGGGCAGGCGGCGGTTCCGAAGGCAGGTATAGCCCATGACGATGAGCAGCCCCAGGTTTTGCAGCACCGTGGTGGTGGCGGCGTTGGACCACGAGATGGCGGTCATGTAGGCGTACTGGCACAGCAGCAATCCGCAGATGCCGTAGCAAATGAGCCGCAGCAGGTCCTTCGGGTCCCGGAGGATGCCCAGCACGCTGTCCCGGTGGCGCAGCAGAGCGGGCACGGTCAGCAGGATGCCGCCCGCCAGCAGCCGCACGCAGGTCAGCCACAGGGAGCCCACCTCGAACCGGGAAAACAGGTATTGTCCGCAGGTGCCGGAAAAGCCCCAGCACACGCCGCCCAGCGCGGCGCAGGCCACGCCCCGGAGGGCGTGGGAATTTCTCTCTTTCATAGTGTGTCCTTCAAAAGTGTCCGGCCCGGAGTCTTGCTCCGGGCCGCAGACTGTCGATAAATGCGGAAGACTTGTGCAACGGGAAGGAAGGGTGTGCGCGGGGAACCCAGGAAGGGTGCCCAGCGCCATTTCAATCAATAGATTTCAGAACTTTTCAAAAGTTCTGAAATCTTAAGCAGCTTGTCGAAAAGACTTTTCGACAAGCTGCCGGCCCGGAGTCCTGCTCCGGGCCGGGTGCTTTAAAATTTCTTGTCGATAGCCGTCTCGCAGTAGGCACAGCGGTAGGTGTGCTTGGCGGGGTCACTCAGCAGGAAGATGGCGTCCAACTGAGATTCGCTGACCGTGATGCAGCGGGGGTTCTTGCAGTGGATGACGTTCACCAGCTTCTGGGGCAGCTCCAGGTGCTTCTTTTCCACCCGCTTGCCGTCCCGGATGATGTTGACGGTGATGTTGGAGTCGATGTAGCCCAGCACATCCAGGTCCAGGTCCAGGGGATAGTCGATCTTGATGATGTCTTTCCGGCCCATGTGCTCGCTGCGGGCGTTCTTGATGATGGCAACCTGGCAGTCCAGCTCGTCCAGATGGAGGTACTTGTAAATGTCCATGCTCTTGCCGGCCTGGATGTGGTCCAGGACCACGCCGTTTTGGATGCTGTCGATATTCATAGATGCAGATACCTCCCCTTAGATTTCAACGCCCAGCAGCTTCATGATGAGGGCCATGCGGATGAACTTGCCGTTCTTGACCTGGCGCCAGTAGGCGGCCCGGGGGTCCTTGTCCACCGCCACGGCGATCTCATTGACACGGGGCAGGGGATGGAGGATGGAGAGGTCGGCCTTGGCGTTTACCAGCTTTTCCGGGGTCAGGATGTAGCTGTCCTTCAGCCGCAGGTAGTCCTCCTCGTTGAAGAACCGCTCCTTCTGGACGCGGGTCATGTACAGAATGTCCAGCTGGGGGATGACAGACTCCAGATCGGTGGTCTGGGTGTAGGGGATGCCCTTCTTTTTCAGGGCCTCCTCCTTCACATAGCGGGGCAGCTTTAGCTCGGTGGGAGAGATGAGAACGAAGTTGATGTTGCTGTACCGGCTGAGGGCGTTCACCAGGGAGTGGACAGTGCGGCCGAATTTCAGGTCGCCGCAGAAGCCGATGGTGAAGTTGTCCAGACGGCCTTTCTCCCGGTGGATGGTCAGCAGGTCGGTGAGGGTCTGGGTGGGGTGGTTGTGGCCGCCGTCACCGGCGTTGATGATAGGAACCTCAGCCACCTGGGCGGCGGCGAAGGGAGCGCCCTCCTTGGGATGGCGCATGGCGATGATGTCGGCGTAGCAGCTCACGGTGTGGATGGTGTCGCCCACAGTCTCACCCTTGGCAGTGGAGCTGGAACTGGCTTCGGAGAAGCCCAGCACGCTGCCGCCCAGAGCCAGCATAGCGGACTCAAAAGACAGGCGGGTGCGGGTGGAGGGCTCAAAGAACAGGGTGGCCAGCTGCTTGTGAGCGCAGGCGTCCTGGTACTTGACAGGGTTTGCGATGATGTCCTCGGCGGTGGCAATCAGTTCATTGATCTCCTCCACGGACAGGTCAACAATATCAATGAGATTTCTGGGCATATTGGTTCCTCCTCTCAGCCGATCCAGGATTCGTCAGAGGGATTGGCCCGGAACTGCTTCAGACGGTCAATGTCCTCGGGCTTGATCTTCCCCTCTTCGGCAGCCACTTCGCACACGGCGTCGAAGTTGGAGAGGCTGTAATTGACCACATTGGCGGCGGCCATGCGGTCGATGCCCTTCTGCAGGCCGTAGGTGAAGATGGATACGATGCCCAGCACCTCGGCGCCGGCCTCCCGCAGGGCCTCCACCACCTCGATGCAGCTTCCGCCGGTGGAGATCAGGTCCTCCACGACGACCACTTTCTGACCTTTTTCCAGCTTGCCCTCAATGCGGTTCTGGCGGCCATGGTCCTTGTTGCCGGAGCGGACGTAGCCCATGGGCAGGCCCATGAGGTGGCCGCAGATGGCGGCGTGGGCGATACCGGCGGTGGAGGTGCCCATCAGGACCTCCACGTTGGGGTAGTGCTTGCAGATGAGGTCCACCAGGCCCTCCTCCACATGGGTGCGGACGGTGGGGGCTGTCAGGGTCAGGCGGTTGTCGCAGTAGATGGGGCTCTTGATGCCGCTGGCCCAGGTAAAGGGCTCGTCGGGCCGCAGGAACACGGCACCGATACTCAGCAGGTCATGGGCGATGGTCTTTTCCAAACTCATATCGTAAATCCTCCTCAGAAAATGTTAACCTAAGAAATCCTTGACGGCCCGGCGGTAGGCGGCCACGGGGTCCTCCGCCTGAGTGATGGGGCGGCCCACCACGATGTAGTCGCAGCCGGACTTGCCCGCCTTTTCGGGGGTCATGATGCGCTTCTGGTCGCCTACGGCGCTGTCGGCAAAGCGAATGCCGGGGGTGACGGTGACGAAGTTCTCGCCGCACTTCTCCTTGACGAGAGCGGCCTCCAGGGGAGAGCACACCACGCCGTCCAGGCCGGAATCGGCGGCATTCTTGGCGTAGGACATGACGGTTTCCGCCATGGGCACGTCAATGAGCAGCTCGTTTTTCAGAGCGGCGGCGTCGGTGGAGGTGAGCTGGGTAACGGCGATGAGAATAGGCCGGGTGCCGTCAGGCCGGGTCAGGCCCTCCAAGGCGCCCTTCATCATCTCGGAAGCGCCGGCGGCGTGGAGGTTCACCATGTCCACATCCAGCCGGGAGAGGACGCTCATGGCCCGCTTCACGGTGTTGGGGATGTCGTGGAGCTTCAGATCCAGGAAAATCTTGTGGCCCCGGGCCTTGATGTCCCGGACGATCTGGGGGCCTTCGGCATAGAACAGCTCCATGCCGATCTTCACAAAGGGCTTCTCCCCGGCGGGGAACTGGTCCAAAAAGGCCAGGGTCTCCTCACGGGTAGGGAAATCCAGGGCGATGATAACGTCTTTAGCCATGATGTGATCCTCCTGTCAGTTCAGAAATATCAGTCACGCCCATCCGCTCACAGAGGTTGGGCAGGTTTTCCACAATGGTCTTGCAGGCATAGGGGTCTTTCAGGTTGGCGGCGCCAACTTCCACAGCCGTGGCGCCCGCCAGCATCATTTCCGCCGCGTCCTCGGCGGAGGAAACGCCGCCGCAGCCGATGATGGGAATTTTAACGGCTTCGTACACATCCCACACCATCCGCAGCGCCACCGGGAACACGGCGGGGCCGGAGACGCCGCCGGTGCGGTTGGCGATGATGGGTTTCCGGGACTTCAGATCAATGCGCATACCTAGCAGGGTGTTGATCAGGCACAGGCCGTCGGCGCCCGCGTCCTCGCAGGCTTTCGCGATTTCCGCAATGTCCGTGACATTGGGCGTCAGCTTCATGAATACAGGCTTGTCCGTGACTGCCTTCACTGCCCGGGTGACCTCCGCGGCAGCCTTGGGGTCACAGCCGAAGTTCTTGCCTCCCGCGTGGACGTTGGGGCAGGAGATGTTCACTTCCAGGATTTTGACCTGCTCCACGTCGTTCAGTTTGCGGCAGTTTTCCGCGTATTCCTCCAGGGAGAACCCGCCCACGTTGGCGATAACAGGCCCCTGAAAGATTTTCGCAATGTTGGGCACTTCCTTTTTGATCACCGCGTCGATGCCGGGATTCTGCAAGCCCACGGCGTTCAGCATCCCGCCGGTCATTTCAGCGATGCGGGGCTGGGGATTGCCCAGCCGGGCCTCCCCGGTGGTGCCCTTCCAGGAGAAGCTGCCCAGGATGTTCAGGTCATATAATTCGGCATACTCCCGGCCGTAGCCAAAGGTGCCGGAGGCGGGGATGATGGGATTTTTCAGCTCCACGCCCGCCAGAGAAACAGCGAGATTCACCATACGATCTCCTCCTTATACAGGATGGGGCCGTCCTTGCAGACCCGCTTGTACCCGCCCTTGGTGGGCACGGTGCAGCCCATGCAGGCACCGAAGCCGCAGCCCATCCGGGCCTCGAAGCTGAACTGTCCATCCTTGAGCTGGGGCAGGGAATGGACGGCCTTCAGCATGGGCAGGGGGCCGCAGGCGAGCACGTAATCGCACTCCGGTACTGCCTTGATACAGTCGGTGACGAAGCCCTTGACGCCCATGCTCCCGTCCTCGGTGGCGATGAGCAGCCGGCAGCCCAGGGCGGCGAACTCCTCCAGATAGAAGGCGTCCTTCCCGGTGCGGAAGCCCAGAGCCACGGTGGGGTTCTGTCCCCGCTCCAGCATCCGTTGGGCCAGGCCGTACAGTGGCGCGATGCCGATGCCGCCGCCCGTTAGAACCGGGTGTTCCCCGGCGATGCTCATGTCAAAGCCGTTGCCCAGGCCGCTGAGCACGTCCAGCTCCGTGCCGGGCACGCAGCGTACCAGCTCTTTCGTGCCTTCGCCAACGACTTTCACCAGCAGCATGAGAGCGTCCTCCGCCCAGTTGCAGATGGAGATGGGCCGCCGCAGGAACTTGCCGGGCAGCTCGATATTCACAAACTGGCCCGGTGCGGTGATGGCGGAGGTGTCGCCGGAGAGCACCAGCTCATAGGTGTCCTCCGTCAGCTGCCGGGCGTGTTCCAAAGTAAAGAGCGACTTTTTCATAGGATGTCCTCCTGGGTGTTCAGGTCATGGTAGACGATCTCACCGCCGCAGACGGTCATGGCGACAGCGGCGGACACGCCCCAGCCGTCAAAGGGGGTGGCACGGCCCAGGGAGCGGAACGTCTGGCTGTCGATGACGTGGGGCCGGTTCAGGTCCAGCACCGTCAGGTCGGCGGGCTGTCCTTCCGTTAGCTCGCCGCCGGGCAGGCCGAAGATTTTCCGGGGAGTGACGCACAGGGCGTTCAGAACGGTTTCCAGCGGCACGATGCCGGTCTCCACCAGATTGGTGTACAGGATGGGGAAGGCGGTCTCAAGCCCCACGATGCCGTTGAGACTGCCCCGCAGGCCCTTGGATTTCTCCTCGGCGCTGTGGGGGGCGTGGTCGGTGGCGATGCAGTCCACGGTGCCGTCCAGCAGGCCCGCCACCAAGGCATCCCGGTCCTCCGCGGAGCGGATGGGAGGATTCATCTTGAAACGTCCCTCGTCCAGCAGGTCCTCGTCGCACATCACCAGGTAGTGAGGCCCGGTCTCGCAGGTGACGGGCAGACCCTCGGCCTTGGCGGCCCGGATGAGGGCCACGGTCTCCTTGGTGGAGATATGGCACACATGGTACTGGCATCCGGTCTCCCGCACCAGCTGAATGTCCCGCTCCACCTGCTTCCACTCGCTGGCAGGGTCGTTGCCGGGGAAACCATTCCGCCGGGCAAATTCCCCGTCGTGGATAGCCCAGCCCTTTGTCAGCAGGGATTCATCCTCGCTATGGGCCACGATGGGCTTGTCCAGCGATTTGGCCAGCAGCATGGCGGAGCGCATCATCTCCCGGGACTGGACGCCCCGCCCGTCGTCGGAGAAGCCTGCTACATGGGGGGCCATGGCCGCCATATCCGCCAGTTCTTCGCCCTTTTCGCCCCGGGTGATGGCGCCGTAGGGATACACATGGACCTTGGCGTTTTTTCGGATCAGGTCCAGTTGGACCTGTAAATTCGCCCCGTCGTCGGGGACGGGCTTCAGGTTGGGCATGGAGCACACGGCGGTGTAGCCGCCTGCGGCGGCCGCCGAGGTGCCGGAGAAGATCGTTTCCTTATAAGAAAAACCAGGCTCCCGAAGATGAACATGAACATCGACGAAACCTGGAACGATCAAATGATTATGCAATTCAATGACGGAAAAGCCTTCCGTGGGAAGGGAAGAAGAAACAATACGGCCCTGGTCAATGGCGAGGTCCATATTCTGAAATCCGCCGTTTAAAAAAACGGTTCCGCCTTTCAGCAGCAGACTCATGGGGCATCTCCTTTCTTCGTTTCGTACGCATTATTCGACTCCTTATTTTATCGGAAACGGCAGGGGATGTCAACGGATTTTCACCGTCAAAAGAAATAAAAAGAGGGAGAGATATGGATACTTTTTCGGGCTGTCTCAGCCGCCCCGCAGGTCCTCCACCAGCAGCTGTAAATGGGCGATCTGCTGCGGCGTCAGGTCCGATACGTCCAGTGTCCGCAGGGCCTCCCGGCCCAGCAGATGATCTGTCGTGACGCCGAACAGGTCCGCGATCTTTTCCAGAAGCTCAATGGAGGGCTGAATATTATTGCTTTCCCAGTTGGAGACGCTTTGCTTGGAGACGCCCAGGCGGTGGGCCAATTCGACCTGTGTCATGCCCCGGGCCGTCCGCAGGCAGCGGATCTGTTCATGCAGCATGGAGATACCCTCCCTTGAAACCGATATTACAATACGATTGTAAAATTTCAGTTGACTTTTAATAAATACTAAAGTGTTGTAATCATGGACCGTTTTGGAATGGAGAGAAATGGGAATTGGTGTGCTGTTTCGACAATATCTGCCACGAAAATTCTGATAAAATGGTCTGCGAATGCAGGAAAGGAAGTGTTCTCATGGATGAAAAGGCGATGCGGGAGAAAAGACTGCAGTTTTTGATGCTGTGCGGTCCATTGGAGGATGCCATCGACCTGCTTGACGCGGGCCAGGTCGATTCCGCCAGGGCACTGCTGACACGCTTACTGGACCGGGCGAAGGACCAAGCGGAGAGGTATCAGGAAAACAAATAAGATGATGAGCGGCGCGGACCTTTCGGTCCGCACCGCTTTTACCGTGCCCCTTCAGTCCTGGGGATACCGGGGGCGGGTCTCCTGGCACTGCCCGTACAGCCGGGAGACCATAGGCCAGTTGATGCGCCGCCACCAGGCCTCGAAGTAGTCGGCCCTGCGGTTCTGGTACTGGAGATAGTAGGCGTGCTCCCACACGTCGCAGGTCAGCAGGGGGCACAGGGGCAGGGGCGTATCCTGGTTGGCGGTCTTGCGGACGGACAGCGTGCCATCCTTGTCGCAAACCAGCCAGGCCCACCCGGAGCCGAACACCCCCAGGGCGGCGGTCTTCATGGCGGATTTCAGGGCGGCCATCCCGCCCAGGTCCCGCTCCGCGGCGGCGGACAGGGCCACGTCAGGTCCCTCTCCGGGATTTGGGGTCATCCCCTGGAAATACAGCGTGTGGTTGTACACGCCCCCGGCGTTGTTGCGGACGCCCTGGCGGATGTCCTCCGGCAGGCGGCACCAGTCCTGGCAGAGCTGCTCCAGCGTCCAGTCCTGACAGGCGGAACAGGTAGCCAGCAGCTTGTTCAGATTGTCTACATAAGCGGCAAAATGCTTGTCGTGGTGGAAATGGAGCGTCTTTTCGTCGATTTCCGGCAGCAGGTCGCCCTCTCCATAGGGCAGGGGCGGCAGAGAAAAGGGGTAATGAGGTCCCATCGTCGTTCCTCCTAAGAAATACTCTGCCCCTAGTATATGCGCCCCGCCAAAAAAGTATCAGAAAAGCGCCCGCCGTCCATTCGGACGGCGGGCGCCGGTGCAAACAGAGAATCTTATTTTTTCAGGCTGTCCACCCACTTGCCGTACTTCTCCACGTTGGCGGCAGCGTCGGCGGCGTCCTTGCCCTGGGCCAGGATGTAGACCTTGATCTTGGGCTCGGTGCCGGAGGGACGGACGATGACGGAGGTGCCGTCGGCCATCTCGAACCGCAGCACGTTGGAGCCGGACAGCTCCATGGTACTCTGCGCGCCGGTGGCGGTGTCGGTGACGGAGCCGTCCTGGTAGTCCTTGAACTGGGCGACCTTCACGCCGGAGATCTCGGCGGGCGGATCCTCCCGGAGGGACTTCATCAGGTTGGCCATATCCCGCAGGCCGTCCAGACCGGGCATCACCAGGTTGTAGGTGTGCTCAGCGAAGTAGCCGTACTTCTCATACAGGGCGTCCAGCGCGTCGGCCAGGGTCATGCCCTGAGCGGCGTACCAGGCGGCCATCTCGGTCAGCAGCAGGGAGGCGGTGACGGCGTCCTTGTCCCGGACGTAGTCGCCCACCATGTAGCCGTAGCTCTCCTCGTAGGCAAAGATGACCTTGCCCTCACCGGAATTCTCCAGCTTGTCCTTCTTTTCCGCCAGGAACTTGAAGCCGGTGAAGGTGTCGAAGCTCTGGAGACCGTTGACCTCGGCCACCTTGCGGGCCATTTCGGTGGTGACGATGGTCTTGAGGGCCACGGGCTTCTCCGGCAGCTTGCCGGAGCGCTTCATGGCGCCGATCAGGTAGTCCAGCAGCAGAACGCCGGTCTGGTTGCCGGAGATGACCTTGAACTCGCCGTCCTTCGTGCGGACCATGATGCCCACGCGGTCGGCATCAGGGTCGGAGCCCAGGATAAAGTCGGCGCCTTCCTTCTTGGCGATGTCCACTGCCAGATAGAAGCCCTCGGGGTTCTCGGGGTTGGGGGAGACGACAGTGGGGAAGTTGCCGTCAATGACCATCTGCTCAGGCACGCAGATGAGGTGCTTGATGCCCAGACGCTTCAGCGCCTCGGGGATCAGCTTGTGGCCGGTGCCGTGGAAGGGGGTGTACACCAGCTTGAAGGTGTCGGCCACCTTGGCCACGGTCTCGGCGTCGTTGACTTGGGCCATGACGTTGGAGAGGAACTTCTCGTCGGTCTCAGCGCCCAGGACCTCGATGAGGCCCGCCTTGACGGCCTTGTCATAGTCCATGGTCTTGATGTCGTTGAAGATGTCGATCTCACCCAGCCGCTTGGCAATGGCGTCGGCGTGGTGGGGAGGCAGCTGGGCGCCGTCCTCCCAGTAGACCTTGTATCCGTTGTACTCCTTGGGGTTGTGGCTGGCGGTGACGTTGATGCCCGCCTGGCAGTGGTACTCCCGGACGGCGAAGCTCAGCTCGGGAGTGGGCCGCAGGGACTCGAAAATGCGGACATGGATGCCGTTGGCGGCGCAGACCTTGGCGGCCTCCACGGCGAACTCCTGGGAGTGGTTGCGGCAGTCCATGCAGATGGCCACGCCCCGGCGCTTGCCCTCCTCGCCCTCGGCGGCGATGACGTCGGCAAAGCCCTGGGTGGCCCAGCGGATGACATGGAAGTTCATGTTATGTAAACCAACATACATGGTGCCGCGAAGGCCCGCGGTGCCGAACTCCAGGGGGCCGTAGAACCGGGACTCGATCTCCTTGGGGTCATTCTTGATGGCTTCCAGCTCTGCCTTTTCCTCAGCGGACAGCGCAGGGCTTGCCAACCACTTTTCGTATTCCTTCATGAAATCCATCTTCTCGTTCCTCCTCTAAAATTATGTAAACTGAATAGTACAGGTCATCGCAAAGTCAGCCCTATTTCGGGGAGAAGGTCATATATCGTAATGGTCGAAACCGCAGAGACGGCAGTGGTACTCACGGCCCTTGCGCTCATAGTTGTAATAACCGCAGACAGGACAGCGGCTGCCGTTATAACGGTACATTCCAACGATGACGGCGCCCAGGACTGCCATGACCTTGCCGGGCACGGTATGCCGCAGCGTGAGCCCCACGATCAGCAGTAGAATGCCCACAGGGACCAAGACGTACCGCAGGCGGCGGTGCCGCTCCCAGGTCTCGATGGACTTCCGCAGGGCGGGGTCCCGCTGAGGAGCTTGCGCTTCGTTTTCCATCACAGACTCCTTTTCAAGCAAAAAACTCAATTCGTTTCTTCCTTACCCGCATGGATAGAAAAACCGCAGTCGGGACAGCGAAAGAACAGAGTCCCGAAGTGCCGTTCCCACCGGCGGATCTCATGGCCGCATACAGGACAGCGGGAGCTTAGAAGCAGTAGGATCACGATGATCACAGCACAGCCAAGGCCCACAGCCAGGAAAAAGAACGAATCACAGAGCTTGTACAGTGTCAGGAACATGACAGTCACAGCAGCCAGTATAAGCTGCGCGATGCCCCGTATCTTCCAAGACCGTGCTTTCTGGGCCAATTCCTCCTTGGAAAACCCGGAGCCCCTGTGCTCCTCAGAAGAATGCTTCAACAGAAAGACCTCCACAGAGTTATGTTGACTTAATCGGCAGGATCTTCCGGTGCCTCCAGCAGCGCCTTGGCCTCCTCCAGCTGGGAGGCGGGCACGTAAATTTCCACACCCAGCCCGGCGAAGCCCAGCACCACCTTGCCTTGCGTGCCTACCTTAAATGCCGGGATGCCGCACCCTTCCAGCATGGAGAGGGTGATGTCCGCCATCCCGCCCAGCTCCGGCTGCCAGGTCAGCTTTTCCGCCTTTTCCGGCTGACCACTGTCGTCCCTGGGCCAGCGGTCCAGCAGGTCCCGGTCAGCCATAGCCCAAAAATCTCTCGCCTGTTCCATGAGCATGCTCCTTATTTATGATACTTGCTCCCCGCGTTGATCTGGTACGCCCGGTAAATTTGCTCCAAAAGCATGACCCGGGCCAGATGGTGGGGAAAGGTCATGGGGGACATGGACAGCTTCACCGCCGCCAACTCCTTGACGGAGGGATGCAGCCCGAAGGACCCGCCGATGAGGAACACCAGATGGCTGTCCCCCCGGCTGGCGCTGTCGGCCATCAGCCGGGCCAGCTCCTCGCTGGACCGGGTCTTTCCCTCCACGCACATGGCGATGACGTAAGCGGAGGGAGGCAGCTTGCCCCGGATGGCCTCCGCTTCTTTTGCCAGCGCCGCCCCTATCTGGGCGGGGGAGGGGTCCTCCGGCAGCCGTTCCTCGGCCAGCTCCACGATCTCCAATTTACAGAACCGCCCCAGCCGCTTCGTATACTCCGCCACGGCGTCGGCGTAAAATTTCTCTTTCAGCTTTCCGACACAGATGATGCTTACCTTCTGCATACGGCCCTCCTGATGACGGGATAGGCTTCGCTCAAACAGTCCCGGGGCGCCACGGTGAGCGCCGGGGCCAGCCCCGCGGCGGACAGCGCCGTTTCCACGGCGTTCCGGGCCATGGCGGGGGTGTTGTTTTCCTTGCTCAGGTGGGCCAGCACCAGCTCCGACGCCCCGGCCTCCGCCAGCGTCACGGCGAACCGGGCGGCGTCCTCGTTGCACAAATGCCCTTCGCTGCCCAAAATGCGCACTTTTAAATAGTAGGGATAGGGCCCGCTGCGGAGGGCCTCCACGTCGTGGTTGGCCTCCAGCACCGCCAGGTCCACCCCCGGCAGAATGTCCGCCGCCTCCTGGGTGACATAGCCGGTGTCTGTCAGGACGCCCGCACTGCCGTCCGGCCCGTCGAAGCGGAAGCCGCAGGAGCCGGGGGCGTCATGGGAGGTGGGAAAAGCGGTGACAGCCAGACAGCCGATTTGAAACGACTGACAAAATTCCAACTCCTGAAATCTCTGCTCCACGCCTGCCAGCCGGTAGGCCAGCTCCCGGCCCACCCGGCCACTGGAAAGAATGGGAAAGCTGCTCTTTTTCAGCATGGTCTGAAGCCCCGCGATGTGGTCGGAGTGGGTGTGGGTGATGAGCAGGGCGTCCAGGTCGTCCAGCCCCAGCCTCAAAGCGGCGAGGCTGGTGGTGATGCGGCGGCAGGAGATACCGGCGTCCACCAGCAGATGGGTGGCGCCGCAGGAGACCAGCAGCGCGTTCCCGGAGGAGCCGCTGGCCAGTGTATGTACAGTGGTCAAGGGGATACCTCGCTTCTGAATGGATGAAAGCGTCCGCTCAGAAGAACGCCGACTAAGGTCGTCATCCTCCTCAGCGGACGCTTGCTGTATGGTTGGGGGAGCGGCGGAACTCAGCCCGCGCTGGCGGAGACCTCATGCTCCTCGGACTCCTCCACGGCACGAATGTCCGCGCCGATGGCCCGGAGCTTGGACACGATGTCCTCATAGCCCCGCTCGATATATTGTACATTGCTGATCTCGCTCTGGCCGTGAGCCGCCAGGGCGGCGATGACCAGGGCGGCGCCAGCCCGCAGGTCGTAAGCCTGGATGGGCGCGCCGGTGAGATGGTCCACGCCCTCCACCACGGCGGTCTTATCGTCCACCTGGATATTGGCGCCCATGCGCTTGAGCTCGTCCACATAGCGGTAGCGGCTGCTCCACACGCCCTCGGTCACCAGAGACGTGCCCTCCGCCAGGGAGAGGCAGGCGGTGATCTGAGGCTGCATATCCGTGGGGAAGCCGGGATAGGGCAGGGTCTTGATGTTGGCCTTTTGCAGGCGCTCTGTGCGGCGGACCAGGAGGGTGTCCTCCTTTTCCTCCACCTCCACGCCCATTTCCACCAGCTTGGCGGTGATGCAGTCCATGTGTTTGGGAATGATGTTCTTCACCAGTACCTGGCCGCCTGCGGCGGCCACAGCCGCCATGTAGGTGCCGGCCTCGATCTGGTCGGGGATGATGGCATAGGAGCCGCCGGTGAGCCGCTCCACGCCGCGAATTTTGATGGTGTCGGTACCGGCGCCCCGGATGTTGGCGCCCATGGAATTGAGGAAGTTGGCCAGGTCCACGATGTGGGGCTCCTTGGCGGCGTTTTCGATAACGGTGTTGCCCTCCGCCATGACGGCAGCCATCATGATGTTCATGGTGGCGCCCACGGATACCACATCCAGATAGATGTTGGCGCCCTTCAGATGCCCCGCCTTGGCAGAGGCATGAATGAAGCCGCCCTCCACCACCACCTTGGCGCCCAGGGCGGTGAAGCCCTTGACGTGCTGGTCGATGGGGCGGACGCCGCCGAAGTTGCAGCCGCCGGGCATGGCGACCTCGGCCTGACCGAAGCGGCCCAGCAGGGCGCCAATCAGGTAGTAGGAGGCCCGGATCTTCCGGCTCAGCTCATAGCTTGTCCGGGTGGTGTGGATATGGGTGCAGTCGATCTCCACCGTGTGGGGATTGATGGAACGGATACCGGCGCCCAGCTGCTCCAGAATTTTCAGGCTCATAGTCACATCGGAGATCTGGGGGATATTTTCAATACGGCACACGCCGTCTACCAGCAGCGCGGCGGGGATGATAGCGACTGCGGCATTCTTGGCGCCGCTGATCTCCACTTCGCCAAACAGGGGCTTACCGCCCTGTACAATATATTTTGTCAAATCTTGACCCTCTCTTCAAGATAGTGTTCTTTTGTAGCGGCAGAACCGGTGCCCATGCACTCAGTTTGCCCGCGAAACAGTGATTCATACCGCTTGCATAGCGGCACTCATGCACAATTAGCATACCACACCGTACCGGGAATTGCAAACGTTTCCTTCTCGCGGCGGATAAAAACAAAAATCTGGAAAAAACGACCCTGTCAGTCCGAGGTCACTTCACTGGAAGAACAGTTTACATAATATTTACCGGTATCGGTGGTAATGCACCACGCGGGAACCAGGGACATCGTTGCGGAAGTGGAGCTTTGCAGCTCGTAGCAGGAGGTGATCTCCGTGACAGAGGATACCGCCGCCTGGCGTTCCCGGCGCATTTTCTGGAAAGCGGTCAGAGCCGCCGCGGCGGACAGTGGCTCCTGGTCGAAGGACAGCTCCGCGCCCTTCTCCGGCAGAAGGGTGCCGCTAACAGCCAGCAGGGTACCCCGGTCCAGGGTAAAGGTGATGGTGCAGTTAGGGACCGGCAGCTTGTTGTAGCGGCAGACGGCGGAAGCGGTACCACTGCCCTCCTCGTCCAATACAAAGACAGGCTCGCTGTAAGAAAATTTCTGGCAGAAATCCCGGACCAGCCCGGCGCCGTCGGCGCCTGACAGGACACAGGCGATGTCAAAGCTGCCGCCGGCGCGGAACTGGGCCGCGCCTCCGGAGTCTCCGGTGTAAGAATAGATCTCGCCGCCCTGGTCGGCCCGGATGGGATTCTTGCCCAGGAAGAAAGCGGCCACCTCCCGTTCCCGTCCCATGTCCCGGGTAAGAGACTGCCCCGCGGGGGCGGCCTTGGCGGGAATATCCTCCGCCCGCAGGGTCATGCCGTCGGCGGCGAAGAGCTCCACCAGCTGTTCCGCTGTCTGGCGGTGGGAGGCGTTCACCGAGGTCTGCCGCATGGACAGTACACCCAGCAGAAAGCCGTTTACCAGAAGCAGAATGATAATGATGATGTTTTTCAGCCGGTAACGGTCCAAGGACCCACCGCCTTTCACAGAAAATGGTGTCAGTCGGCCAGCCAGTCGGCGTCCACGGTACCGCCGCCGTGATCGGCATAGCCGATGGACAGCTGGCTGCCGGCATGACGTCTGGCAATGGATATGGCCTGCCGCAGCGGCAGGAGAAGGGAAGCGCTCTCCGTTTCGCTGTACCGCCGGATGCGGAGAGACAGTGTGGATACCGTGGTGCCCTCCAGGGTGACTTCGGCGGCATTAGCGCCGTCGGAGAAGCGGACAGGCACACCGTGGACCTGATAGCCGAAGGTCAGAAGGATGCGGCTGCCATTTTGCCGCACGCCTGTCAGATACAGCACTTCGTCGCCTGCGGTGGGTTCCAGCAGGCTGTTCAGAAGGGTACCCGTCCCGGCTGTGGCTTCCGCCAGAGTGGGATGCTCCCCGGTGGCCTCAATGGAAAGGGTGCCGTCACCGCCGCTCTGATAGATGATATTTCCATCGGGACGAAGGCGCAGGGAACGTCCGCTCTCGCTGATGACTTCGGTGCCGTTGTCGGTGTAGCGGTTCTTCGTGTTGGGATTGAACCCCAAGTCTGCCAGCAGAAGACTTTCACTGTAATCGGGCGTCTCTGCGGAAAGAGACGGCAGCTCCGGCGTTTCCTTCAAAAATAGGGAGCAGGCATCCAGTTCCCGGGCATGGGGGTCGCTTTCCACCAGGTCCATGGCGAATACGGCGTTGCCCATCTCATATTGGCCCGCGATCTGTTCCAGGTTTTTCAGGGAGACGGCGGTGGTGCAGCGCAGATAGCTGTCTCCGCCGTCCCAGAGGAACAGGGACACAGGGTCCTCCTGACCGGATACGGTCAGACAGCGGGCGGAGGGACTGACCGGTCCGCTGCTCCCGGCCATGTCCGCCAGAACGGACAGGGGCAGGGGGGAGAGAAAGTCGAAATAGACGGAGGTGCTTCTCAGCGATTGAAGGAAGTCCTCCCGTCCGCAGGCGGTAAAGGTGCCGGTGGAGCCCAGTACCTCCCGCAGCAGGCCGCGGAGCGTCTCATCCTCGCCGATGGAGGCGGTGATGCTGCCGTAGCGGCCATAGGGACCGGATACTGCCAGCCGTACCGGAGCGGAGAGCGCGTGTTCCTGAACGGATGACGCCGATATCCCGCTCTGGGCGTCGCCCAGAAACAGTCGGCGGAAACCGTCTCCGGAGCCCAGGGAATAGATCTGGGTCTGGGCGAAAAGAAGCACGGCGGAGACAGCCAGCACCGTAATAACGATATTCTGGATAAAATCCCGGCGGTGCCGGTGCTTGTCGGTCATACCGCGCCTCCTTGTCTGCTATTGGCGTCAGGCCCGGACGGCTTGGTCCTGGGCGATGGGCAGGGTCATGCGGATGGTGGTGCCGGGGCCCTCGTGGGGCATCAATACCAGCGTTCCGTGGTGCCGCTGGACGATCTCCAGAGCGATGGAAAGCCCCAGGCCGGTGCCGCCGGATTCCCGGGAACGGGCCTTGTCCACCCGGTAGAAGCGGTCGAAAATGTGGTCCCGGTCCTTTTCGGGGATACCGATGCCGTCATCCTGGACCTCCATCCACACGGTTTCCTCGGTAGACCCGGCGGTGATGCGGATGTGGCCGCCGTCGGGAGTGTATTTGATGGCGTTGCCCAGCACGTTCATCATGACCTGCTCCAGCCGGCTCCGGTCACCCACGATGAGGGGCAGGCTCTCCGGCGGGTCGTAGCGCAGCTCGTGGCCCCGCTGCCGGGCGTTGAGGGCGTTGGCCCGGGCCACGCTCTCGATGGCCTCCCCAAAGGGGAAGCGGGAGAGCACCAGCTCCGCCTTGCCGGAGTCCAGACGGCTGAGGGTCAGCAGGTCCTGGACGATGTGGGTCATGCGGTCCGTCTCGGTGATGATGATGTCCAGGAAGCTGTTTGCCATCTCCGGCGGGATGTCGCCATTGGCGTCCCGCAGGGTCTCGGCATAGCTGCGGACGTTGGTCAGGGGGGTCCGCAGCTCATGGGATACGTTGGCCACGAACTCCTTGCGGCGCTCCTCGTTGCGGTGCTGCTCCGTCACGTCGTGGAGCACCACCAGCACGCCGCCGCTGACCTTGCCGGAGAAGGAGGCCAGATAGACCTCCAGCGCCCGTCCCGCCACCTCCATCTGGGCCTCGGCGTAGTTGGGCCGCTGGAGGTCCAGCATCTCCTGGAAGGGATGCAGGGAGCCGAACAGTTCGTCGTAGTCGGTGATCTCCCGGCTGGGGCGGTGGAGCATGGACTTGGCGGCGGGGTTGCAGTGGATGACCTTTCCGTCGTGGTCAAAAGCCACCACGCCGTCGGTCATGTGGAGGAACAGGGTGTCCAGCTTGTTGCGCTCGTTCTCCACCGCCGCCAGGGTGCTCTGGAGAACGCCGGACATCTCGTTGAAGGTCCCGGTCAGGATGCCGATCTCGTCCGTGGATTCCACCGGCAGGGGGCTGTCGAACTTGCCCGCGGCGATTTCCACCGCCCCGGCGGTCAGCTTTTCAATGGGGTCCACCATGGTCTTGGACAGCAGAAAGCTCAGCAGTACAGAGATCAAAAGGCCGATGACCAGCGCCTGCATAATGATCTGGAACAGCTGGCTGTTCAGACCGGATACCGTGTCCTTGGAGTCCAGAATGTAGATGATGAAAGCGTTGTCGCCGCCCAGAACAGGAACGGCCACATCCATATAGTCGGCAGTGATGTCGCTGGCGTCGCCCACGGTGGTCTCGTCGCCACTGACGGCGGCGTTCCGGGCGGTGAGCAGGTTGGGGCTCTGCTCCCGGGGCAGGGCGGATTCCTCCGCCGAGCCGGTGATGTAGGCGCCGGTGGCGCCGTCCAGCACGAAGTAGTTCCGGGAGCGGTAGTCGATGCCCAGCTCACCGGCCTTCACGTCCATCATATTCTTGATGAGTCCGGCGCCGTCCTCCTGGGCGGCGGCGCTGCGGAGATCGGTCACAAAGTCCCGCTGCTCCGCACCGAACACGCTGTCCATCTGCTCATAGAAGGTGTTGATGAAAAAGCTGGAGACGCTGGTGGTCAGAAAGGCGCCCACCACAGCCATCAGGGACGTGATGAGCAGCAGCATAATCAGCGTCAGCTTCATGTGCAGACTGCGGAACATATCAAATCACCTTCTTTAAAGGATAGGATAGAGGAAAGAGGCTAGGGGAAACCTGTGGTTTCCCCAGTTGATTTGCCGTTGGCAAATCAAGGATTTTCAATCATTTTTGTCAGGGCGTGTACCTGACAAAAATACCTTGACCCAGCCGCCGGGGGCGGCGTTCACCAGTGACCGACGTCACTGGTGAGGGGGAATCTAAAGGGGGGACGAAGTCCCCTCTTTAAGGCACCGCAAAGTAGTATCCCGCCCCCCGCCGTGTCAGTATGTACACCGGATTGGCCGGGTCGGCCTCGATTTTCTCCCGCAGCCGCCGGACCGTCACATCCACGGTCCGCACGTCGTCGCCCACATAGCCGTAGTTCCACACCTGCTCCATCAGATCCACCCGGGAGTAGACCTTGTTGGGATGGCTGGCCAGGAAAGTCAGCAGCTCGTATTCCCGCTGGGTCAGGTCCACGGCCTTTCCGTCCCGGAAGACCTGGTGGCTGTCGGTGTTGATGGCCAGGTCCCCGGCCACAGGCATGGCGGTGGCAGCGGCGGTGGCCGCGGCTGGGGCGGCCATGGCGGTGCGGCGGATGTTGGCGCCCACCCGGGCGATCAGCTCCCGCATGGAGAAGGGCTTGGTGATGTAGTCATCGGCGCCGATCTCCAGGCCCAGCACCTTGTCCGCCTCCTCCTCCCGGGCGGTGAGGATGATGACAGGCACATTGTTGCCCTCTGCCCGCAAGGTCTTGCAGACGTCGAAGCCGATCATCTTCGGCAGCATCACGTCCAGCAGGATGAGGTCCGGATTCTCCGTCCGGGCCTTGTTCAGACCGTCCTCGCCGTCGTAGGCCTCGCAGGTCCGGTAGCCCTCCCGCTGGAGGTTGAAGCGCAGGATGTCCACGATATTCTTCTCGTCCTCCACGATGAGGACGGTTTTCTGTTTATCCATAGAAGCCTCCAAATTCAAAATGAGGTCACAGGTCCAGCTGTACCTTCGCCTTCAGCACGGCGGCCACGGTCTTGGCGTCCTCGATCTCGCCGTTGAGGCAGCGGTGGACCATCTCGTCAAAGGGAATGCGCTCCACATTCAGGAATTCGTCGGGGTCCAGATGCTGTTCCTCCATGTGGAGGCCCCGGGCCAAAAACAGATGCAGCGTCTCACCGTAGCAGCCGGGGGCGGGGAGGATGCGGCCCAGGGGCAGGAACACGTCGGGCACGGCGCCGGTCTCCTCTTTCAGTTCTCGCAGGGCGCCGGTGACCGGGTCCTCGCCGGGGTCCAGCTTGCCGGCGGGGATCTCCAGCAGCGTCCTGCCGAACACATAGCGGTACTGGGTCACGGTCAGCACGTTGTTCCGTTCGTCCAGCGCCAACACGGCCACGCCGTCCACATGGTCAGCCACCTCCCGGACGGCGGTCTTGCCGTTGGGCAGCAGCACCATGTCCACATGGATATCCATCAAAATGCCGTGGTATTTGTCCTCACGGCTGAGCTTCTTTTCCTCAAGAACTTTTTCGTCCATCATACAGGGTACACCTCTTACTTGTTTTGATTTGCGGCAGATAGGATATATTTGATTCAGTATAGCACATTCCTGGCGAAATGGAAAGGGCGTTCTGACACTTGAAGAATTTACCCGGCTATGCTATACTATGATAACTTCCCAGCGAAAGAGGTGAGCCCCACGGAGAAAAAGGGCGTCAAGATCGCGGCGCAGAACCGCAAGGCCTTCCACGACTACTTCGTGGAGGACAAGTACGAGGTCGGCATTGAGCTGTTCGGCACAGAGGTCAAATCCATCCGGGCCGGTACGCTGAACCTGAAGGACTCCTACTGCACCGTCAAGGACGGCGAGCTGTTCGTCCACAGCATGCATATCTCGCCCTATGAGAAGGGCAACATCTTCAACCGGGACCCGGTCCGCACCCGGCGGCTCCTGATGCATAAGCGGGAGATCCGCAAACTCCACGCCCTTATCAAGCAGGACGGCTACACCCTGGTGCCCCTGTCCGTGTATTTCAAGGACGCCCGGGTCAAGGTGGAGATCGGCCTGTGCAAAGGCAAGAAGAACTACGACAAGCGGGAGGCCTCCGCCAAGCGGGACGCTGCCCGTGAGATCGACAGAACCATGAAAGAGAGGAATCGGTAACTATGTCCAATCCCATTGCAACCATCACCATGTCCGACGGCCGCGTCATGACCGCCGAGCTGTACCCCGAGAAGGCCCCCAACACCGTCAACAACTTCATCTCCCTGGCGAACAAGGGGTTTTATGACGGCCTGATCTTCCACCGGGTCATCCCCGGCTTCATGATCCAGGGCGGCTGCCCCAACGGCAACGGCATGGGCGGTCCCGGCTATGAGATCAACGGCGAGTTCGCCGCCAACGGCTTCCGCCAGAACGACCTGGTCCACACCACCGGCGTGCTGTCCATGGCCCGCACTATGGCCCCAAACTCCGCCGGCAGCCAGTTCTTTATCATGGTGGCGCCCGCTCCCCATCTGGACGGCCAGTACGCCGCCTTCGGCCAGGTGACCGACGGCGCCGATATTGCCATCGACATCTCCCGGGTGCCCCGGAACATGATGAACGACAAGCCCAAGAAGGATGTAGTGATCGCGTCCATCCGGGTGGATACCCAGGGCGTGGACTATCCCGAGCCCGAGACCCACTAATATAAAAAGGAGGCGGTCCCATGAAAACCGCAATCGTCACCGGCGCGTCCTCCGGCCTGGGCCGGGAGTTTGTCCGCCAGATCGCGGATGTGTTCCCCGAGGTGGAGTGCTACTGGCTCATCGCCCGCCGGGCGGACCGGCTGGAGGAGTTGGCGGCCACCCTGCCGGATAAGACCGTGGAGTGCCTGCCTCTGGACCTGTGCGACACCATGAGCTTCATGGCGTATCAGGAGAAGCTGCGGCAGGAGGAGCCGGAGGTCATCCTGCTGGTGAATAACGCCGGCTGCGGCTATCTGGGCAACATCGGGGAGATGGAGACCTCCACCCAGACCCGGATGATCGACCTGAACCTGCGGGCCCTGACCGCTGTCACCAACATGACGGTGCCCTTCATGGTCCCCGGTGGCTGTGTGCTGAACGTGTCCTCCATCGCTTCCTTCTGCCCCAATCCCCGGATGACGGTGTACTCCGCCTCCAAGGCGTATGTGTCCTCCTTCACTGTGGGCCTGGCGGAGGAGCTGCGGCCTAAGGGCCTCACCGCCACGGCGGTTTGCCCCGGTCCCATGCAGACGGAGTTTTTGGACATCGGCGGCATCACCGGCAACTCCAAGACCTTTTCCACGCTGCCCTATTGCGACCAGGTCCGCGTGGCAGGCGGCGCCCTCCGGGCAGCCCGGGCAGGCCGGACCATCTACACGCCCCGGTTGTTCTATAAGTTCTACCGCGTCCTCGCCAAGGTGACTCCAGTGAAGCTGATGGTCAAGCTGGCAAAAACCTGATAAAAATTTCATGGAATTGTAACATACTTCGCCGCAGAAGTATGTTACAATCTCCATTGTAAATCCCAAATCCAAATGCGCTCTCAAAATCGATTCACAAACCAGCGAAGCACCCGCAAGGGGTACGCCGCATCCGTAAGGCGGCAAAGCCGCCAACGGCTGCGCAGCGTTTGTGAATCGAAGAGGAGGGGCAACGGAACGGCGCGAACTCTCGGCGCAAGCCGGGAGTGAGTGTAGTGAAGTTTGCCCCGACGACGGGGGGGTGTACCGGTTTCGACGGGGGTATGGAGGCGGGACAAGCGGGCGGCGGCGCCTGACCGCCATAAAACGGGCAATTTATAAATTAAATAACAACAACACTGTTGCTATTGCTGCCTAATTAAAGGCGGCCGTCTGAACCGGAGAGGCCACAGGCCGGGGAAGGCGTCGTTGATGTGGCGTCCGTGAGGCGGGAAAGAGTTGACCTGCCCACGCATCATGACTCTCACCTGAACAGGCGGCGTGACGGTTTGCCGCCTGGGATGGGAACAGGGAAGCGGATTCCCGGAATAACCGTCTGCGCCCGGAGAAAGTCCCGTTAAAGTGCTTTCGGACGGGGGTTCAACTCCCCCCACCTCCACCATGATGGGTGATTGGTTTGGATCCAAACGGCTGAACGCCTAGAGTCCCAACCAATTGCCCACTTTTTTTGCCCCGAAAAATAGGGGGTGCACACAAAGATCCAAAACAGCGTTTTCGAGTACCTGAGGGGAGTCGAACCGCAGCTATTACAAAAAAAGCCGGTGCCCTTTTTCGAAGGCACCGGCTATCTTCATATTCAGAATACTCAATTCAGATCGGGAGATTTGCAGCAAATGGCGATGCCCTTTTTGAACGGAAAAAGGGCATCGGATTTTTAAAGAGCACCTGCATGGACAGGTATGAGCATAGCCAAGTGGTTACTGGTGTTTATGAGAATGGCGTGTCTGTTTTGCTGCAAGGCCGGTTGTGTCCAAAAGTATCATAAGAGCAATGATTACACAGAAGATAACAGCTGTAACGAAGAACCCTTGGTTGATAACCGGGAACACAAATACAGTTATTGCGGAGAGAAGTACGCCGATTGCAGGTAAAAACTGACATACAAACGCTACAGATATATGCTGTTTGCTCATCCAAACATGGACGTTTTGATCAAGCTTGGTGTTGCCAGGTAGCAACAACCGTTTTAGAACACAAATAACGCATCCAGATAGAACAGGGACAATTGTAGGCATGTCACATCAACCCCAAGATCCATAAATTGTTTTTTCGGAATTAGGAACTTCATCGGTCAGATCAGAGTCATAGTAGAATTTCTGATTGACCATTTTGGCATAATTAATTCCAAGGTATTTATTCTTATAAATTGTTTCATAGCAATAAATTGTCTTAGAGGAATAGTATGCAGCGAAGCCAGCGGTAACGCCATTGATAATGCTTGATGCAACAGCTGTAGCCGCACCGGAAATCGGTAAAAATACGATAATAATTGCGGCAAGAGTTCCGACAGCAATGGTTCCAATCGTCTTTTCCAAAGAGATATTTCTTAGATTCGTATCATAAGCAACAGTTTGATAGTCACTACGATTACCAGATTCTGTCCACATCCAGCCGCTTCTAGGTGTCACAGAGTTCTCGATGGACAAAAGTCCTTTTGAAGAGGATGTTACAATCGGGGTATCAGTGTAAGAAGCAACCTTAAGCCCGTTTACATAAATTACATTTCCTTCTCTTTCGATTACATCCTCACCAATTTCTGCATAGACTACTTGTCCGTCTGCTTCTCTATATTTATATGTGTAGATTTCACCATCAAATTCAAAAGAACCAGTCATTAAATCTTCTTGGTTATACGCCTTGGCAAAGCCAGTCGACATGGACATAACAAGTACGATGGACATGAACAACGAAAACATTCTTTTGAACATATATATACTCCTTTCATATGGTAGATTCATAAGTAGTAAAAATGGTAGTTTAGCAGTTATTATTTGTACATTGGAATCACCCCTAACTTGTCTTCTCAACATGCAAATGCAGGAGGCATATGTTTTCTTACATGGTTTTCAATCTCAAAAACAAGCCGGCGCCTACGAAAAAAGGCACCGGCTTGTTTCATGTTTTGTAGAATGATGAGAAATAGTAAGAGGCTTACGATTCGATACTTGTAAGAATTCAGACAGTTAATGCATTTACTAAATGATGGGGTAGATTTGCAGTTTGTCCCAGAATACTAATGAAAACTGAAAGGAGAAGAACTTATGAAAAAGCGCTTATTTGCCCTTGTTGCATGTTTATCGATTCTTTTGTCTACGACCGCAATGGCCGGAGTGACAGAAGATCTGGTTGTTGATGCAACGGCTGCCAGCAATAATGTGGTTGTTTTAATTCCTGGTATCTGTGGAAGTGAGCTTGTCAACAGTGCTGGAACCAAAATTTGGGTAGGACTTGGATCACTGACATCCCAGATACTGTGTTCAGAAAGCGGTGTTCCATCGATTACCCTTTCCCCGTATAATAACGATAATTACGGGACGCTTGATTTGTATAAGACTTTATACAACAATTTAAAAGATAGGTATTCTTCTGAGGCAGATGTTAAGTTTTTTGCGTATGATTGGCGTCTAGGGAATGCCACAGCAGCGAGTAGACTGAAAAGTCTAATCTCTGGTTACTCGGGACAAATTGTCTTAATTGCACATAGCATGGGCGGATTAGTTGTGTCTGACTATTTGCGTCAAGCGACCAGTAGCCAGCGTTCTCGGACAACATTTATTTCTCTCGGAACACCCTTTACTGGAGCACCCAAAGCAGTTCAGGTAATGGAAACAGGGCAAATGTTCCCGGATATTCCTACGGACTATGACACTCAATATGTCCAGAATCTGTGTAGAAATATGCCAGCTGCTTACGAACTGCTCCCAACATCAAGAGCGGATGCTTTCTTACAGGTAAATGGTACAGACCAGACATATGCAAATGCGTGGAATATACTAAAATCTCGAAGCTGGTCAAGATTTACAAATGGTTCCGGCAATAAACCCATGATGGCAAATTCTGTAACATTCCATAATAATCAAAAACAATCAAATGGTGCGCCTTATGCACTTGCTGCAAGAAACACGGTCATGATTTCTAGTTACGGTTATTCTACAGTTGCAAAAGTAAATTACTCGTTAAGCAACGGGACATATTCTGTTGCATCCGTTGTTTCTACAAATAATGGAGACGGCACTGTACCTGCCTATAGTGGCCAGAATCAGCTGTCGAATACCGATAGTCATGTGGTTCGGCTCTCGAGCGCAGGAAACCACATTGGACTTGTAAGTAATTCTACAGTTTATAGTAGAATTTTACAGGCAGCAAGTGCTGGGCTTGCCGGAGTAACGTTAAGTGCTGTTCAGACCCCGGCAGAAGTTGAAGCGGTTCCGACTGCCGTGGTAAACGAACGCGGGTGGATTGTTGGAGATGATGTGGATGGCAGAAGAATTCAAGTGATTGCTCGTGGTGTTGGCGAACCTAAAATTACAACAAACGATGGTAAGGTGTGTTCCAAATTTGGAGATGACTTGTTTGTCGATGGTACATATATTGATGGAACATATATTGGTGCATGCTGGGAACTGTCGAATGATAGTTTCCAGATTGAACTGATGAATGATGAATACCAAATTGAAATTGAACCACTGAGTGACAATGCAGAAGTGGAAGTCTCTTATATGGATAGTGGTTATTATGAGAACAATGCTAAATACTTTATTGACAATAATAACCAGACTGAGTATTCTATTAACCTAGATTCGTTTGACAAACAGAAGGTTGCAGTTTCTTCTGTATCTGGCAAGTTAGTTGAACCGATCAGAGTTGCATCCTTGGCTGCGTTGCAAGCAATGAATGCTGATTAAGAACTCATAGAATCGAGCAATTGTGTGTTACACATGTATTTATAAGAGTGAGGAGGAGATGTGCCTTCTTTGATATTGTTGGACTCGCATTAACGAGAGGAATAGGCCTGTTCTTCTTGGTATTTATGATCGCACCTGCACTCGTTATCGGCTTGGGGTACATCATATACATTGTTGTCATGACGATTAAAGAACTCAAGAAGTGAACACGCAATTACAAAGTGTTCTTGTAACTGATTGCGGTATATCAACCAGATTGATTGATTTTGAAGTCGGTGTCCTTAACGGGCACCGACTTTTTTAGACAAAACAAAGGCAGGAAAACTTTGAACGAGAAAATATATAATTACATCCGCGAGAATATATGAACCAAGCCGGTGCCTTTTTTCATAGGCACCGGCTTGGTTCATATTTGGAGGAATTCGGATAGTTTTGCTCAGAGACACTACCTAAAAAGAGTGCTGTTTTTATCTCAAAATAAAAGGAGGAATAATATTGAAAGAGCAGAAGTACAACTATTTCAGTGAACTGGGTATCCGGCTGAAATATGAAGGATTCCAGACTCAGATTCAGGAAGATAATATGCTGGCTGTGATGAGAGCAGACAAGCGGCTCTGTGTTGTAGATGAAAATGCCGGTATTCGATTCAGACCGGAGGAACTGGCAGAAGGCGAAGAAGAACTTGTCCGGGGTCGAGTAAAGGATGCAGCTGTAACCACGAAGGAGTATCTGAAGCTTATGGAAACAGCACCGACTATGAGTACTGGCAATGAAATTGACCATTACAAAATGCTGGCTGATTTTAACGGTGTCGTTCTCGCTGGACACGATTCTGGTTTCGGCGTTCAGTTTGTGACCTGGAATTGGGATCAGGATCGGAAGGGTGTCCACTGGGGACACTACTACGGTCGGAACTATGAGGGTGCCAAGCAAGATTTTGCTACCCGTTCCGGTTTGATGCCTGAATTTCGGGTGTTGTCACCTGAACAAATGACCGAAGTCTATCGCTGTATCCACGAGACACTGGAGAGTGATTATCCCATTACAGACAACAGAAGAAAGATTCTGGAATCTGCTGCCAGCCAGATTGAACAGAGTGTATACGATCTGAAGGATCGTGTGAACCAGAGCAATTTGGGTGAGATGGAACTAGGAGGTGATCATCATGTGCAAGGAATGGGTATGATCCAACAGTTCTAAAATAATTCAAGAATAGGCCGTAATTCGAAAAGAGTCAGCGGCTTTTTTTACTGCCCATCTATTTTCAACAAGAAAGGAACAAAAGAATATGAAAAATGATGAGATTATGAAGATGATGAACGCCCAGCAGGAAGCGACGTTGTGCATGGATTGCATGCATGAAATGGAGATGAAGTTTTGGAACACCCCTTATTTACGCATGGTAAGAAGCTGTTTCGATGTTGACGAAAGACCCACTCTCTTAACACGAATCTACGCTTTAGTTCAGAACAAGGAAGTTGTTGAGTTCCTTGACGAAAAACATGGTAAACGAATGCGGAGAGCCTGCCTCGCAATGTGGGATCAGCATCATGAAAAGGCGGATAAAAAATGGCTTGCAGCAATTTTCCTCTTAACTGCAACAGAGCAGTTGTGGCGAACTGCTCGCAAAAATGTTAGCCGCGATGATTTTGATGTTGAGGAGTTTGACGTAACCAAACTGACTTACCAAGAATTTGCTCTTGGCGGCTATGCTGCAGAACTGCTGTATGACGATGAATATCTGGACGCAGGAGATTTGGAAAAAGAAACCTTTTTCGATGATGAAACACTGATGCTGATTCTGGATGCGGCAGTAATTTCTAGATATGGGATTGCCAAGTATCCGGATGAGTAAGGTTCGGTATGAACAAGCAACTGTCAATTATATAGATTAAAACTAGGCCGTGATTCAAAAAGAGTCAGCGGCTTTTTTGCTGTCCATTTGGGTCACGACCGGAAAGGACAGAAATGGCACGATATTTTATGAGTGATACCCCTCTGGCTTGGTTGGAGCGTGAAATGATGACTCCACCCGGCTTCGGAAGCCGCAGAGTCAGACCGGAAAGACAGCATCCGGGACGACCGAGATGCAGCAGTGGTGTTCAGTTGAAAAAGGGTACCATCCTGGTATGGAGGGCAGAGTATGCGAGTGACAGTAAGTAATCCCAAACACCCTGACTATGGCATCGCCACGATTCCACTCCCCATTCCGGATGAACAGTATAACAAGGTGCTGGAGCTGCTGGAGCCGCTGGAGATCGGCTCCGCAACCAAATATGACTGCAAAGTGGAATCAACCAACGATCTGATTCCTGCCCTTGATTGTCTGTTCGGACAGGTCGTCAATCTAGATGAACTGGACTATCTGGCCAAGAGACTGGACAGCTTCACCAAAACGGAGATGGCACAGTTCCAGGGCATGGCGGCAACAAAGGGATACACCATGTTAAGCCACCTCATCAACCTGACCTTCAGTTGCCAGCAGGCCACAGTAATTACTGACTTCTCTGATCTGGGGCGCATTGGCCGTGAGCATTATCTGAATACGCATGGTGGTTGCGCCCCCACAGAAGAAATGGACAATCTGGATGCTGTGGAAACAGCTATCTTGCTGATTGCGGACAACGATGCTTTCGTCACACCCTACGGTGTGGTCTACGATAACGGCATGAAGCTGGCAGAGGTCTATGACGGAAAGCATTTTCCCAGTTACCACTATAAACAGAGCGTGATGGAGGTTGGCATCAGGCATAAGCTGGCTTTGGAAAACGAAAAGATGGACTGGGTACTGCTGCCGGCTCCCAGTGGGCAGCTCTACCGGGCAATGGAACGAGCCGGAGCAAGCCATCTGAACGAGATCAACCTGTACCTCTCCGAGAGCGAACTGCCGGAGGCGATCACGCAGGCAATGGACATCAAGTTTGAGAGCCTAACAGCGCTGAACAGCCTTTGCGAAGTGGTCATGCCCATGAACGACCAGGAGCGCACGAAACTGGCAGCCGCCGTGAGAATGGCACAGCCGCAGTATGCGTTCCAAATCTATAATCTGGCAAAGAATCTGGAGTTGTTCCAGCTGGCACCCGGTGTGAAGAGTGCCGAGGAATACGCTAAATACATGATCATGGAGTCTGGCCACTTCGACTATGATGAGAATCTCCATGAATACTACAACTTTGAAAAATACGGCAGAGAAAAGCTGGAGTATGAAACCGGAGATTTCAATGAATTCGGCTACATCTCCTACCACGGCGCACTGTCTCTGGATGAACTCATGATGGAAGGTGCGCCCAGCCAGTGCCAACAGCAGGGTATTCAGATGGGAGGGATGTAAATGCTGAAATTACATCTGGTTCGTGGCAATAATCAAGAAGGTGTCTTTTTGAATCTTCCGACCACACCCGGCGAAATCGGTGAAGCATACGCCATGCTGGACACTATCAGTCGCTACGCAGGCGAGGTTCGCATCGCAGATGTGAAAAGTTCAGTGCATGACCTGAAGCAGTATATCCAGTGTGCGGACCTTACCTGCCAAGAGGATATAGAGAAGCTGAACCAGCTTGCCAGCATCATCAATGGTTTGGATAAGCGAAACTGCTGGATTCTCTCTGGCGCCCTATCCTCCGACTGCATCGAAGGGCTGGACGATGTTCTTAAAGTGGCAAACAATCTGGATGCTTATGAACTGATTGAAGATGTCGGTTCAGATCGTGAGCTTGGTGGGTACATGGTAGAGAACGGATTTATGGAGTTCCCTGAAAAAGTTTGGCCGTATCTGGACTATGCAGGAATCGGTGCGGAGCAGTACGACAAGCTGGGCGGCGCCTATACGCTAGGCGGATATGTCCTGAGAAAAGAGAATGTCCCGAAGCATGAACTCGACGAAATCAGAGAAAAAATATTCCAACTGCATCTGTCCTCTCATTATGGGGCAAAGCACAGCTTCCTCAGTCTTCCGGCCACAGTAGAATTACTGGAAACGACAAAACGCTGCCTCCAGATCGACGAATTTGCGGAAGCAGACATCGAGGAACTGGATACGCTCATCCCCTACCTGAAAGAGCATATTCCCATGGATTGCATCAGCGTGGGTGAAGCAAACGACCTTGCAGAGTGCATTGAGCTGATGAAGCAGACGGATGGTGAGTTGCTGAAATATCTTTCCGTCCTGACTGTCAAAAAACCTGGTACTTTCATTGAAGCTCTCAACATTGCGATGGATCTTGATGAATACGAAAGGGTGTCCAGCGACCCCTACGAATACGGGCAGGAGTACCTGCGGCGTATCGGTGCGAACAGTGAGGTTCTGGAAGCGCTGAATGGTTACACAGATTTCGCTGAACTCGGGCAAGACCGAATGAAGGAAGATGGTGTACGCTATACGGACTTTGGCTCCGTTCGCAGCCTAAATGAACCGTTCCCACCCCAGAGTTATGGGATGATTATGCAGTAGACTTCTGCAAGTCTTTGTGGTATTTCTTGTGCTTACCAAGCGAGAGGAGATGATGAAATGCTGAACCATGGAAACAAAACCGAACAGACTGAACTGCGGCCCGCTTCCCATGAGGAGGCGGGCTTTTTCTATGCCCTGCCACCGGAGCAGGACAGGGCTCTGGGTGCAATAGGCCATATCCGAATTGACTTCGGCAGAACCGGAACAGAGTTCTGGCATACATGGCATCCCCACGCCTGTGAAGCATTGAACACGCAGGAATTCAAGGCCGAACTCAAGGAAGTCGTGGATGAGATGCGGAAATCGGTTCTGAAAGACCTACGCTCCATGAACAGCTACTGCTATAACCACGGTGGCAAAATCGATGGCGGCTGGCGGCAGAACTATGGCTATGTGGTCGAGACAGATCGCTATAAATATTATCTGCGATGCAGCCCCGGCCAGGGAGACTACCACGCCTACCTGACCTGCTTCGATAGACAGATTCAGGAGATGCACATGGATGCAACCAAGGGTATCCACCAAAAAGTCAGGGATTGGTATGCGCTGGAGTTCCCGTCCGATGAATTGGGCGCAGACAT
Organism: Oscillibacter sp.; assembly: GCA_017937405.1. Taxonomy (GTDB): domain Bacteria; phylum Bacillota; class Clostridia; order Oscillospirales; family Oscillospiraceae; genus Oscillibacter. The sequence continues at coordinate 2,166 of JAGBDS010000006.1, read as the reverse complement.
CAGCGACATTACGTTCAAAGGCGTTGTCGAATGCCTCAATCATGGCAGCGATGTATATGAAGTTCTTGGTGTCGCAGACAGCATCGTGAGGGAACGGGTCTTTGACAGAACCGCACAGCTTCTTCAGGTAGATTACGATGTGATCTTTAAAAAGTGGATTCATGACAACAAAGACCCTGCTCTCGAATTGCCGGAAACCACCGGCCAGCAGGGCATGACAATGGGAGGAATGTAAAATGTTCAAGAGTATGTCCAGAGGAGAAATCGAATATTACCGCAAGCAGTATCCGGCAGGCACGCGCATCAAGCTGAATGCAATGGATGACCCGTACAATCCGGTTCCCCCCGGTACCTTGGGTACCGTCCAGCGCATCGATGATGTTGGTAACATGCATATGCAGTGGGATAACGGCAGAACGCTGGCGTTGGTTATCGGTCACGATAGCTTCAGCATCGTTCAGCCGGAGCCGACCACCATGAAGCTGTACATGCCGCTGACCGCAGATGCCTACGAGCGGAATGAATGGGGCGATATGGAAAATGAACCTACGCCTATGACGGACCGGGAGATTCTCTCCCATGAGGACTCCATTATCGCAGCACTGGTAAAGAACCGGATGCCGGAGGAATCTGAGCGTGGCATCATGCACTGGTATCACGAAAACGACTCCGTTGATAAAAAAGTGAAGTCCTGTGTCTTCACGGCAGAGGCCAGAAACGGCAAGCTCTGGGGTGTTGCAGAATGTCGTGTGGTAGGCGAGCTCACGGCCTCCGAGCTGGACACGCTGAAGGAGTATATCTCCGGTCAGGCATCTGATGGCTGGGGAGAGGGCTTCGAACAGCGGGAAATCGAAACCCATGATGGCGGCGAAATGTATGTCCATCTGTGGAACTTCGATGACACATGGAGCATTCTTACCGAAAGCGAACGCTTTGCCCCCAAGTATGCAGAGGGGCTTCCGGAGATGTGCTATTCCGTACAGGAGAGTACCGGTGACCTCATCGTCATTAAGCGTGGTGAAGCCGGCTACTACGACTGCACCTACAATACCGATGACAAGCAGAAAAATGTGGAGCTGGCCGATTACAACAACGCAAAGTTGGGGGTCACTCCTGAACAGCGAAAGGCTATGGAAATTGGTTCCCTGTGTGGATGGGATGTTCCCGGCGCTGATCCGGCCAACTATCATGTAGCTCCCTGTCAGCAGAAAGGCGGGATGACCTTTGGGTAAGATGGTATTCTCCGTCTACGCAGCAGGCGAAGGCCCAAGGGAGGCTTACGCAACACTAGATCTCCCTGCAACGCCTTATGAGATTGAAGATGCATTGGATAAGGTGCGGCTCCAGCCAGATGAAAAGCTGTTCCTGGACATCGAGGAATACTACGACTTTAGATTCCTTGCCCCTTATCTGGAAGATGTGAATGATCTGTATGGTCTGAATGCTCTGGCAGAAAAACTCTCCCGATTTGTAGATTATGAATCAGCGGTTTTCGCAGGTCAGCTAAAGATGGACGTGGAGGCTCGGATCAGCGACATCACATTACCGCGCCTCATTTCCCTTGCAGATAACACACCATATTGCGATGTAATCGATGTGGCGTTCAACGATTCACAGCTGGGAAAGTTCTATGCAGAGAACGGATTCGTAACAGAATTGGAGCAGATCCCCGACGAGGCATTCAAGATCATCGAGGACATGCTGGACTATGAGCAGATTGGGCGAAAGATGCGGCAGGCCGAGGGCGGCGTGTTCGTGGATCGTAGTACATACGGATACAGCGGCTATGTCATCCGGCACAAAGAGCCTGAATTGGTAAATGCACTGCCTGCACCGGAAAAGCCGGACTACATGATTCTGTTGGAGGTGTGTAAGGGGTACTTCAACGACCCGGACTACGACAGTGACAGCGTTGTTCAGCTGAAGCTGCCTGCCAGCAAGGAGACTCTGGATGGTGCTCTGAACACCCTCGAAGCGGCAGACTGGTCTGAACTGGCCTTCACCTGTCTGGATTGCAGAATCCCTGCGCTGATCGAGGCGGTCAATCAGACTGAAGATGTGTTTGCAGTCAATCACGCCGCATCCAGATTCGCAAAGATGACCGGAGAGGCAATCCCGAAGCTCAAGAGTCTTCTGGAGGTCACAGGCATTTCCAGTCTTGCAGAT
>JAGBDS010000105.1 GCA_017937405.1 Oscillibacter sp. | reverse complement strand
GACGAGGACCTTGTCCGCGCCGTAGCCGCCCAGCTCCTTGGCCAGACCCTCGACATTGTCGCCCAGCAGCAGACCGCACAGCTGCACGCCCAGCTCGTCGGCCAGCTTGCGGCCCTCGCTGATCAGCTCCAGATCGGTGGGCATCAGCTTGCCCTCACGCTGCTCGCAGAAGACCCACACGTCCTTGAAAGCGGCGATATCAGCACTGTTGAAATTAGACATAGTCGTTTATCCCCTTTCTCAGATGATGTGCTTGGCGGCCAGGATGCCGGCCAGCTTCTCGCAGGTGGCCTTGTCAGCACCTTCCAGCATCATGCCGGCGCCCTTCTGGGGAGGCGTGAAGCTCTTGAAGATGTTGGTGGGAGAACCCTTCAGGCCGATGGTAGTGGCGTCGATCAGGGGATGATCCTTCAGAGTCTCATAGTTGAAGGTGGACAGGGGCTTGCTGTAAGCCTCGAAGACACCGCCAACGCTCATGTAACGGGGCTCGTTCAGCTCCTTGATGCAGGTGACCAGGCAGGGAGTCTGGGTCTTGATGGTCATGTAGCCATCCTCCAGCATACGCTTGACAGTCACGTTCTTGCCCTCGACAGCAATGTCGGCGGCATAAGTGATCTGAGGCAGGTTCAGCTTCTCAGCGATCTGGGGGCCGACCTGAGCGGTATCACCGTCGATAGCCTGACGGCCGCAGAGAACCAGATCGTCATCCTCCACGCCGATAGTGCTGATGGCAGCGGCAATGACCTGAGAGGTGGCGTAAGTATCGGAACCGCCGAACTCACGAGCGGAGACCAGAACGGCCTCGTCAGCGCCCATGGCCAGGGCCTCACGCAGCATACCGGCCGCGGGAGGAGGACCCATGGTGACAACGATGACCTTGCAGTCGGTGGCGTCCTTGATCTTCAGAGCGGCCTCCAGAGCGTTCATGTCATCGGGGTTGGTGATGGTCTGCATGGAAGCGCGGTTCAGGGTACCATCGGGATTGACGGCGACCTTGCCGGAGGTATCGGGAACCTGCTTAATAGAAACAATGATCTTCATGTGAATCGTTACCTCCTATCTTACTTCACGCCCAGGCGGCTGGAAATGACCATGCGCTGGACCTCGGATGTACCCTCATAGATCTCGGTGATCTTGGCGTCGCGCATCATGCGCTCCACGGGATACTCACGGGTGTAGCCGTAACCACCGAACAGCTGGACGGCGCGGCGGGTCACATCGGAAGCGGCCTCAGCGGCGAACAGCTTCGCCATGGAAGCGTCCATGGAGTAGTCCTCATGGTTCTGCTTCTTCATCGCGGCGGCGTAAACCAGGTACTGGGCAGCCTGCATACGGGTGTGCATATCAGCCAGCTGGAACTGGGTGTTCTGGAACTGGCTCAGGCGGCGGCCAAACTGGACACGCTCCTGGGTGTACTTGATAGCCTCGTTGACAGCGCCCTCGCCCAGGCCCAGAGCCTGCGCGGCGATACCGATACGGCCGCCGTCCAGGGTCTGCATGGCGATCTTGAAGCCCTTTCCTTCCTTGCCCAGCAGGTTCTCCTTGGGAACGATGCAGTCCTCAAAGATCAGGTCGCAGGTGGAGGAACCGCGGATACCCATCTTCTTCTCGTGCTTACCGGTGGAGAAACCGGGGAAGTCCTTCTCCACGATGAAAGCGGAGATGCCGTGGTTGCCCTTGCTCTTATCGGTCATGGCGAAGACCACGAAGGTGTCAGCCACGTTGCCGTTGGTGATGAAGCACTTGGAGCCATTGAGCACATAGTCGCCATTCTCGTTCTTGGTGGCAATGGTCTGCTGGCCGGAGGCGTCAGTACCGGCGTTGGGCTCGGTCAGACCGAAAGCGCCGATCTTACGGCCGCTCAGCAGGTCGGGCAGATACTTGCGCTTCTGCTCCTCGGTGCCGTTCTCAAAGATGGGAGCGCAGCACAGGGAGGTATGAGCGGACACGATAACGGCAGTGGTGCCGCAGACCTTAGCCAGCTCCTCCACGCACATGGCGTAGGACAGAACGTCGCCGCCGGCGCCGCCGTACTCCTTGGGGAAGTAGATGCCCATCATCCCCAGCTTCGCCATCTTCTGGACGGTCTCCATGGGGAAACGCTCTTCTTCGTCGATCTCCTCAGCCAAGGGCTTGACTTCGTTCTCGGCGAATTCGCGGTACATCTTACGGAGCATCAGCTGCTCATTTGTCAGATGAAAATCCATACCATTTACTCCTTTTCTTTCAGGTTTTACTTTTTGCTGTAATCGTAGAAGCCCTTGCCGGACTTACGGCCCAGCAGACCGCCGCGGACCATCTTCTTCAGCAGCAGGGCAGGACGATACTTGGGATCGCCGGTCTCAGTGAACAGCGTGTTCATGATGGCCAGGCAGACGTCCAGGCCGATGAAGTCGCCCAGAGCCAGGGGGCCCATGGGATGGTTGGCGCCCAGCATCATGGCCTTGTCGATATCGGCCACGGAAGCGACGCCGGTCTCAACCAGGCCGGCAGCCTCGTTGATCATGGGGATCAGGATCTTGTTGACCACAAAGCCGGGAGCCTCAGCGACCTCGACGGGGTCCTTGCCGATCTCCTGGGACAGCTTGTAGATGAAGTCGAAGGTCTCCTGGGTGGTGTTGGCACCGCGGATGATCTCCACCAGCTTCATGCTGGGCACGGGGTTGAAGAAGTGCATACCGATGACGGGGTGCTTCAGGCCCAGACCCATCTCGGTGATGGACAGAGAGGAGGTGTTGGAGGCGAAGATGGCCTCGGGCTTGCACAGAGCGTCCAGCTCGTTCAGCAGCTCCTTCTTGGTAGCCATGTCTTCCTTGACGCACTCGATGATGAGGTCGGCGTCGGCGCAGGCGGACTTCTCTTCCACCAGAACGTTGGCCAGCAGAGCGTCCACAGCCTCCTGAGTCATCTTGCCCTTCTCCACGCGCTTCTGCAGAGAAGCAGCCAGCTTATCCTTGTGCTTCTGAGCGGAAGCGACAGAGCTGGCATACATCAGAGCGGTATGGCCCTTCGCGGCGAAGACCTGCGCAATACCGCTGCCCATAGTACCGGCACCAAAAACTGCAACTTTCATGATTTTTCCTCCTAATAAACTTCAGAATTGGTTGTTCTCTTGATCACTGTCATTCTGCGGGGGAATCCAGAGCAAATCCCAGATTGCCAATTTACTCACAATCTTCATTATAGGGGTGTGTCAGAAATTTATCAAGTGTAAAATGGATGTTTTCTGACAGTTTTTCACTTTTTTACAGTTCGCACAAAATACTCGTTAAAATCTATACAATTTTGTTAAGCACTTAACACATTCTTTTTCAGTCTGCGGCTGCGCGTCCGATTATTCAGAACAAAAAGCATTTACAGCTCCGCTTCCCTGTGGTAAAATGACGAAACCGCCACGGTTTTCCGTGGTTTTCAGAACTGTCCCAGGAGGACCATTATATGCGAATGCGTAAAAAAAAGAACCTGATCCCGAGGATGGAGCGCTGCGGCGATTTCCTGATCCGGGACCCCTATGACCGCCGGGGAAAATGGCGGGAACTGATGCCCCAGGCCCGGGAGCTGCGGCTGGAGTTGGGTTGCGGCAAGGGCCGTTTCACCGCCGGTACGGCGGCGGCGGAGCCGGACGTACTGTTCATCGCCGTGGAGATGGTGCCCGACGCCATGGTCGTCGCCATGGAGCGGTGCGTGAACGCGGGGCTGACCAATGTCTATTTCGTGGACGCCAACGCCGACCAGCTTCCCAGCTTCTTCGCCCCCGGCGAGGTGGACCGTATCTATCTGAATTTCTCTGATCCCTGGCCCAGCAACCGCCACGCCAAGCGCCGCCTGACCCACGGCAACTTCTTGAAGCTGTACCGCCAGGTTTTGAAGATGGGCGGGCAGATCCACTTCAAGACTGACAACCAGGGGCTGTTTGAGTTCTCTGTTGAGGAGATCCCCAATTTCGGCTTCACCCTGTCCGATATCACCCGAAACCTCCATGAAAACGGCCCCGTGGGCGTTATGACAGACTACGAGGCCAAGTTCTACGAGCTGGGACAGCCCATCAACCGGCTGGTAGCCACTATGGTACCCTGGGAGGAACCCTTCCCCGCCACCATCAAGGACCTGCGGGAACGGTGGCTGGATACCTTCGCCGCCGATGTATCCGAGGAGGACCTGGGTAAGCACGTTCTGGTGGGCGGCGGTTACCTGTGGCACATCTTCTCCTATCAGCTGGCCCCCTGCCTGTCGGGTGACGATGCCCGCAAGGCTCTGGCGGGGCTGCCCGATACGGAATGCTACCGTTTTTATAAGGAGTATCCGCCCCAGGACCAGCCCCGCATCAAGGCCATTTCCATGGCGGAGGTCTCCTCCCTACCCGATGACCTGGACTGGTATCTGGTGGACAAGGATTTCACCTGGACTTATGTTCACACCCACGAGGAAGATTGCGGACCTTACTTCTGTAAAGTATAACAAAAATACCGCCTGTCCGGCAGCGGACAGGCGGTATTTGCTTTTCGGGCCCAAAGGACAAAAAACAGCGCCCGGAAATCGGGCGCTGTTCCCATATGCCAAAATCAAGCCTTCTTGGCGATCTCGGTCAGCTGGGTGAAAGCGGCGGCGTCGTTGACAGCCAGCTCAGCCAGCATCTTGCGGTTGATCTCGATGCCGGCAACCTTCAGGCCGTGCATGAAGGTGGAGTAGTTCATGCCGTTCATCTTGCAGGCAGCGGAGATACGGGTGATCCACAGGGAGCGGAAGTCACGCTTCTTCAGCCGGCGGCCGGTGTAAGCGTAGGTCAGGGACTTCATCACTGCCTGGTTGGCAACGCGGAAATGCTTGGACTTGGAACCCCAGTAGCCCTTGGCCATCTTCAGGGTCTTATTTCTTCTCTTGCGCGTCATCATCGCGCCTTTGACTCTAGCCATTGTAAAAAGCCTCCTATTCTAAACGTATCGTGTCTTACTTGTAGGGGATCATCTTGCGGACGGCATCCATGTTGGTGGCATCCGCATAGCCGCCGGCGCGCAGACGACGAGTACGCTTGGTGTCCTTCTTGGTCAGGATGTGGCTCTTGAAGGCCTTGGCGCGCTTGACCTTGCCGGTCTTGGTGAGGTTGAATCTCTTCTTGGCACCGCTATGGGTTTTCAGCTTAGGCATCGTAGTTAGCTCCTTCCGTGTAATTGAATCACTTATTTACTTGCCGGACTTCGGGGACAGGAAAATGGACATCATCCGTCCCTCCAGCTTGGCGGGTTTATCCAGATTGGCAGTCTCGGTACACTGCTCGGCAAACCGGTCCAGCAGGTCCTTGCCGATGTCCGTATGGGCCATCTCACGGCCGCGGAAGCGGACGGAGACCTTGACGCGGTTGCCGTCGGCGATGAACTTCTGGGCGTTCTTGAGCTTCGTGTTGAAGTCACCGACATCGATGCCGGGAGACATCCGGATCTCCTTGATCTCCACCACATGCTGGTTCTTACGGGCTTCTTTCTCCTTCTTGCTCTGCTCGAAGCGGAACTTGCCGTAATTCATCAGCTTGCACACAGGCGGCACGGCCTGCGGAGAGATCTTGACCAGATCCAGGCCCTGCTCGTCGGCGATCTTCAGCGCCTCCGCGGGAGACATGATGCCGAGCTGCTCACCCTGGTCACCGATCAGACGGATCTCCTTGTCGTTGATGTCCTCGTTCAGTTCATGCACTAACTTAGCTATGGTCGAAGCACCTCCATCCAAAAATCACAAAACGCGGATACCAAACCATGGCATCCGCGCAACAACAAACCACCTCGTCGGCGGTCTGGTAACAACGTTGTTGACCTCTTTGCCCTTTGGCTGGAGGTGAGGCGGATGCGATCAGCCTTCTTTGTTTTGCTGATTTAGTATACCAGCCTCCAAAGGCTTTGTCAACAGTTTTTTCGTTTTTATTGAAATGAATATTTTCCGGCATTGCTGTCCAGAATACACCTGTACCCAATGGGTCGAAAGGAGGTCATCTCATGCAGAACAACAACCGTGAGAACAACCAGAACAACCGCAATCAGAACGAGCGCAACAATCAGAACGAGCGCAACAACCAGCAGAACCAGAACGAGCGCAACCAGAAGGAGAACCGCAAGTAAAGCGGCTCCCAATACCTCACAGAATGTGCGGCGGGCCAAGTGCCCGCCGCATCCTTTTATATAAAGAAAACACACTTGCGCCGGTCTTTCCTTCTATGGTATCATAGCCAGCGGTACACATTCTGTCAAGATTGGACTGATATCATGCAAAACCGGGAAAAACTGACCGGCTGGCTGTTCGCCGCTTTTACCATCACCGTCTGGGGCTCCACCTTTATTTCCAGCAAAAAGCTGCTGGGGCTCTACTCCCCCTCCCAGATCATGGTGACCCGCTTCTTTCTGGCCTACTGCGCCCTGTGGCTGCTGCGGCCCCGGAAGCTGGCGCTTTCCCGTCGGCAGGAGCTGGGATTCCTCCTGCTGGGACTGTTCGGCTGTTCCCTTTATTTTTATACAGAGAACACAGCTCTGACTTACACGCTGGCCTCCAATGTCAGCATCATTGTGGCCGCCGCGCCGATTTTTACCGCCATCCTGGCCCACTTCGCAGGAGAGGAGCGGTTCCGGCGCAATACGCTCTGGGGCTTTCTGGTGGCTTTCACCGGCGTGGTGCTGGTGGTATGCAACGGCACCTTCGTGCTGAAGCTGAATCCCAAGGGCGACCTGCTGGCGTTGGGCGCCGCCGCCTGCTGGGCGGTCTACTCCGTACTGGTGCGGAAGCTGGGACATGGCGTGGACCCCATCCTGCTGACCCGGCGGACGCTGTTCTGGGGCATCCTCACCGCCCTGCCCATGGTCCTGCTGGAGGGAAAGGCCTACCCCACCGTCCCCCTGCTGACGCCGGTGGTGGCCGGGAATTTCCTCTTCCTGGGCTTGGTGGGCAGCGGATTGTGCTATGTGCTGTGGAACAAAGCGTTCCGTCTCCTGGGGGTAGTTGCCACCAACAACTTCATTTATCTGACCCCCTTTATTACCATCGTAACGGCCCGGCTGTTTCTGAACGAGCCTATCTCTCCCCTGGCCCTGCTGGGCGCGGTGCTCATCACCGTGGGCGTGGTGGCTTCCCAATGGGAGCCGAAAAAAGCCGTCAAAGCCGCATGAACAAAGCCCGCGGACACTCCGCGGGCTTTGTTATCATCTGGGGATAAATTGCAGGTTGCCGTCCACCCGGCCGCCGATGCCGTTCACATAGCAGTTGCTGGAGAACTGCCAGTAGTCCATCTGATAGTAGAACGTGGGATACAGCTTTTCCGAGCTTTCGCTCTTGTACTCAGGATACCAGGAAAGATACGGCGCGATGGCCCCCTGGTCGTATTTGATGTAGCTGACATACTGCCCCGCGTAGATCATAGGCGTATAGCCCGCCTCCTTGATGCGCTCACAGAACGCGATAGCACAGGCGGTGGCCATCTCAGGCGGGGTTCCGTAGACCCGGTAGCTAGAATCGTGCATCTCCCAGTCGTAGGCCACGGGGCCGTCGATCTCGTGGTCCTTCAGCAGTTCAATGACAAAATCCGCTTCCTCGATGGCCTCCTCCACCGTGATGGCCTGTGCGAAGAAGTAGACGCCCGTCTCCAGGCCCGCGGCCATGGCGCCGTCGATATTCTGGGCATAATACTCATCCGCGTGAAGCTCTCCTGTGGAGGTTCCCCGCAGGCCCACCCGGACCATGACGAACTCCACTCCATCGTCCCGGACAGCGTCCCAGTCGATGGTCTTGCTCTCTCCGCTGGCCCGGTTCTGGTAGGCAGACACATCGATGCCGAAGCGGGTGTCGAAATCGCCGCCGATATAGGTCAGGCGGCCATTATTCCAATAGAAGTCGCCGTCATACAGCCGGAGCGGCTCCCGGCCCTCGTAGATTGGGATCTCCTTCCCGCTGTACAGGATGGTATTTCCCGTCGTCTCTCCGGGAAGATACACATCTCCGGGCAGAATAGCCGGGATGTCCGGCTCCTCCGGCTCAGTGGGGATGTTCTCCGGTCCCCGGACCTCCACGAAGGAAGCAGTGCCGAAATTCCGGATATGTCCCAGGACCGCCACATTGGAGATGCCGATGTCCCCCGTCACGCCCGGCGCCACGATCAGGTCGCCGTGGACGGTCATACCCGTCAGGGTAGCGCCGCTGGCGCTGTTGATCATCAGCGTGCCCGCCACATCACCGGTCACTGGGTCCGATGTCTGGACCAGCGTGTCGATCATATTGCTCAGAATGTTGATGATCTCCGCCCGGGTGATGGGGTCCGTGGGGCGGAAATTTCCATCCCAGGTGTCATTCACATAACCCCGGGCCGTCATCTCCGCCACGGCGGGGCGGGCGTATTCGGCGATCTGCGCCTCATCCGCATAAAACAAGCTGGTGGTATCCGCATCAATGTGGAAAGCCCGGGCGATCATCGTCACCGCCTGCTGGCGGGTGATGGTATTCCCCGCAAGGGCCTTGCCGTTTGTGCCCAGGTACACCCCGGCGGCGTGGAGCTTCAAAATGGCGCTCTCCCAGTAGTTCCCCGCCGTATCGGAAAAGGTCTCCGGTTCGGAAATGGCCTGAAATTGCAGAAAGCGGTCCATGATGCCGGCGAAAGCGCCCCGGGTGATGGAAGCATCGGGCCGGAATGTGCCGTCCTCATAGCCCTGAATGATGCGGTATTCCTCGCTCCATTTCTGGATGCTCTCCTCTGCCCAGTGGCCCTCCGTATCCGTAAACGCCATGGCGGGGACAACAGCCAAAGCGGTCCCCAACGCGGCGGCAGTCAGCCATTTGAAAAATCGGATATGATGCATGATAGTCCCTTTCTGTCGGTATTTGTCGGATGGTATCTCAAAAAAGCACCGCAGCCCAAAAGCGCAGTGGTCGTAAAACAGTAAAAATCAATAGCACCTGAAAACCGTGTGTTTTCAGGTGAGGGCGGCGTGACTTCGGTCACGCCGTTTCCTCTTTCATCAGTTCATTCAGCGGGATAAATCCGATCTCGTCATAGCT
>JAGBDS010000048.1 GCA_017937405.1 Oscillibacter sp. | reverse complement strand
TACATGATTTCCAATCATGCGCCCTCGACCAACTAGGCGACTTCTCCATAGCTGTCAAGCATTCAAGGTGGATTCATTTGTAACTGCTGTTCAGAGACAGCGTTATCATTATAGCAGACAAAGCGGTAAAGTCAAGCCCTAATTTCACTTTTCTGCAAAAAATGTAGAAAGGGCGTCAACCGCCCTTTTCTTCATACTTTTTCAGCAGGTCCTCGATAGCTTCGTCCAGAAGTCGGCTTTTATTGATGCGGGTCTTTTTCGAAAGCTCATTAAATGGCTCTACCAGTTCATTTGCCAGAGAAGACACGAATTTTTTTCGATTTACCAAAACCGCTTCGCCCATAACCTGCCTCCATTGATACTATATATGCACTATATCATGCCCATTTTTTCTTGACAAGTGGTGCATAAATGGTATATATATGGTACATATGGAGGCGATATTATGAAAAACGATACCCTGGAATTGCTGGCGGATATGCTCCAGAAGCGCCAGCGGGAGCAGGACCAAAACGATGTGGAGCGGCGGATGTTGTGGAAGGAGTATCAGGAATTGCTGGAAGCCTTCAAGGAGGAACACCGTCACAACCGCCGTTTGCGGCGGCAGGTCCTGCGGCTGATGGATCTCCATGACGAGCTGGAGGATGGTCACAGCCTGTTCCATTTTCAGGCGGGACTGCAAATGGGGTTGGAGCTGGGGAGCCTGCGGGTGCTGGGGGATGAGCCTTGAAAGCCCCGCTGGATGGTGCTAAAATAAACCAAAACCGCTGTTTGGCGGAAGGAGGGAACACCATGCATACCGTACGCCGCCGTTATCACGGCCTGGACACCCTGCGGGGCGTTACCCTGGTCAGCATGATGGCCTATCACGCCTGCTGGGACCTGGTGTACATCTTCGGTATGGACTGGGACTGGTACGGCTCCTTCGGCGCCTACCTCTGGCAGCAGAGCATCTGCTGGACCTTCATCCTCCTCTCCGGCTACTGCGTCCAGATGGGCCGCCACCGCTTGCGCCGTGGCCTTCTGGCCTTCGGCGGCGGGGCGCTGGTGTCCGCTGTGACGTTCCTCGCCATGCCGGAGGACCTGGTGTTCTGGGGCGTGCTGTCCCTGCTGGGCGCCGCTGTGCTGCTGACCATCCCCCTGGAGCCGCTGTTGCGGCGTATCCCCGCCCGGGCGGGTCTGTCGGGCAGTTTTCTCCTGTTCCTGCTCCTGCGGGACGTGGACCGGGGGGCCTTAGGCTTCGAGGGCGTATGGCTGTGCCGCCTGCCGGAGGGACTGTACCGAAACCACTTGACCGCCATCCTGGGCTTTCCTCCGGCGGATTTCTTCTCCACGGATTATTTTCCCCTGCTGCCGTGGTTCTTCCTATTCCTGACGGGGTATTTCCTCTACCGCCTGCGTCCAGAGAGGGAGCCGTCCGGCCTGCGGCTTCCTGTTGTGACCGCCCTGGGGCGGCACTCTCTGGTGGCGTATCTGCTGCACCAGCCGGTGATCTACGGCCTGCTGTGGCTCCTTTTCTCCATTTAACTGTACCGGAGGGTGAAAGCCCTCCGGTTTTTCTTGACTAACAGCCCTTTCGGGGCATATGCTTTCCATTAGTTGATAGTACAACTAATTGGAGGAAAGCACTATGGACCAGACCAGGCGGCAGATCACGAAGATCGCCCGGGAGGCGGGAAAGCTCACCGTTCGGATGATGAAGGAGACGGGCATCGGCAGCGGGGAATTCGACCTCATCCACGCCGTGCGCCACTCGCCGGGTATTTCCCAGAGCGAAATATGCCAGCAGCTCAACATGGACAAGGGCGCCGTGGCCCGGCGGGTAGCCAGCCTGGAGGCCAAGGGCTACCTGACCCGCCGCAAAAACCCGGAGGACGGCCGGGGGCAGATGCTCTATGCCACGGAGGCGGCGGAGGAGCTGAAACGCTCCAAAACACAAATCGAGACGGTATTTTACGAATGGCTTCTGGAAGAGCTGACGGAGGAGGAGCGGCAGACCTTCAACCTGCTGCTGCACCGGCTGTATGCCCGGTCCAAGCAGGAGCGGCGGGTGGGCTTTCCTCACGTTATCGCGCGGCTGAAGGAAACGGAGGGAGACGCATGAGCAAGCAGGGGCAGCCGGACCGACTGCTGACGTATTTCAAGGCGGAGACGTGGCCCCTGGCCGTGGTGACGGTGACGGGACTGGTGTACAACATCGGCCTGGCCTTCGGCCCGGTACTGGAGGGAAAGTTGGCCCAGTGTCTGCTGGACATCATGGGCGGCACGGTCCAGTGGCCCGCCATGGTGTATCTGGCGGCGCTGTATGTGGGTGTGACGGTATTCGTTCAGGCCGCCCGGTACTTAAAGCGCTTTTACGTCCGCCGTTTTGCCAACAACGTGAACCGCAGCATGAAGAGGGTGCTGTACGATAACCTGCTCCATACCTCCCGGGAGGAGCTGGAGCGGACGGGCACGGGCAATCTGATGACCCGGGCCATCTCCGACGTGGACGCCTGCGTGGAGGGTATGCGGAAATTCACCACAGAGGTCTTTGATACCGGCGTGGCGCTGGCATCGTACTTTGTGCTGCTGCTGGTCTACGACTGGCGGCTGGCGCTGCTGACGGGACTGTTCCCACCTGTTGCGTTCTTTCTGGCGGAGCGGATGAAAAAGCCCGTCTCCCAGTGCGCGGCGGTGTATAAGGAGAGCGCGGGGCGGCTGAACGGCGCCACGCTGGAACGTATCTCCGGCGCCGTGACCTACCGGGTGTTCGGACTGGAGGAAAACCGGGACCGGGCCTACGGCGACTGTCTGGCGGACTATGAGAAAAAGGCTGCGGCGGCCAACCTGTGGGAGAACACCCTGCCGCCGCTGTACCAGGTGGTATCCATGCTGGGCGCGGTGCTCATCCTGTGGCTGGGCGGCAAAAACGTGGCGGGGACAGGCTGGGCCAACTGGGACATCGCCGCCTTCACGGCGTTTCTGACCTGCTTCACCAAACTGTCCGTCAAGACCTCCAAGGCGGCAAAGCTGTTCAACTCTGTCCAGAAGGCCCAGGTCTCCTGGCGGAGGGTGAAGCCGCTGCTGAAGGACGTGGAGGAGGAGCCGGAGCTGCCTCCGGCCCCGGCGGCGGCGCTGGAGGTATCCAATCTGGGCTTTGCATACCCCGGCGGCGGAGAGGTGCTGAAGCACATCAGCTTTACAGCGAAACCGGGGCAGATTATCGGCGTCACCGGTCCGGCGGCCTGCGGCAAATCCACTCTGGGCAAGGCGTTCCTCTGCGAGCTGCCCTATACCGGCAGCATCCGCTTCGGTGGACGGGAGCTGCGGGACATGACGGAGGCGGAGCGGTCTACCGTGGTGGGCTATCTCGGCCACCAGCCGGAGCTGCTCAGCGCCAGCGTGCGGGAAAACGTCCTGCTGGGGTCCGACGGCCCGGCAGCGCCCTGGCTGGCGGCGTCCTGCCTGACGGAGGAAGTGGCGGCCATGCCCCAGGGGGAGGATACCCCGGTGGGCAGCGGCGGCGTCCGGCTCTCCGGCGGGCAGCAGGCCCGGCTGGCTCTGGCCCGGACGCTACGGCACAAGCGGCCGTTGCTGATTTTGGACGACCCCTTCTCCGCCGTGGATATGACCACAGAGGGGGAGATCATGGAACACCTGCGGGCTTTAGCCGGGGACGGCATCATTCTGCTGCTGTCCCACCGGCTGGACCGCTTTGCGGAGCTGGACGGCGTGCTGTGGGTGGAGCAGGGCACTGTTCTGGCGGGCAGCCATCAGTCGCTGATGGAGACCTGCCTGGCCTACGCCGGCTTGTACAACGCCCAGAGGGGAGGGGACGGACGTGGAGAATAAGATTTCCCGCATTTTTCTCCGGGAACTGCGGCGGACCTGGCCTCTGACTCTGGCGCTGCTGGCGGCGGTGGCCGGGGCGGTGCTGCTGGGCCTGACGCCGCCCTTGGTGCTGGAGCAGGCGGTGAACGGCCTGACCGGCGGCGCGGGTATCCCTCTTTCCCTGGCACTGCTGTATTTCGGTACCCTGGCCCTGGCGGGCGTTTTCGACTCCGGCAAGGAGTTTCTGCTGACGGTACTGGGCCAGAAGCTGACCCGTGCCCTGCGAAGGGCCATGTGCGCCAAGCTGTCCCGCCTGCCCGCGGCCTGGTTTGCCGGGCGGGAGCCGGGAGCGGTGGCCTCCCGGTTCGTGGGAGACGTGGACACCGTGGAGTCCCTGTTCTCCTCCGGCATTGTCAGCATGGCGGTGGATGTGTGCAAGGTGCTGAGCATCCTGGCGGTCATCTCCGTGAAGAGCCGGGGCCTTGGCATCCTGATGGTGCTGGTGACGCCCCTGCTGCTGTGGATGACCCGGACGTTCCAGAAGCGGATGCTGGCCTCCCAGCTCCAGAACCGGGCGGCGGTGAGCCGGGTGAGCCACCACGTCCCGGAGACCATCCACTGTATCCGCATGGTCCACACCCTGCGAAAGGAGCGGTACATGGCCGACCGCTACGACGCCGCCATTCAGGACAGCTACCAGGCTATGGAGAAGTCCAACTTTTACGATTCCATCTACTCCCCCATTGTCCTCGTCATCAGCGCCCTGGTGGTGGCGGTGATGATGGTGTGCGCCGCCTTAGGCGGCGGGATGCAGGAGCTGTTCGGCATGTCCGTGGGCACCGCCGTGGCGGTCATCGCCTATGTGGGCAAGGTGTTCGGCCCGCTGGAGAGCATTGGCATGGAGATCCAGAGCGTCCAGTCCGCCGTGGCGGGCGTCCGCCGCATCCGGGAATTTCTGAGCGAGCCGGAGGAGAACCCGACGGACGATTCCCTGACCCTGAACGCCCTGCGCCGCAGCGGAAAGCCTGCCGTGGAGGTGGCGGACGTGACCTTCAGCTACGACGGCGAGCGTGACGTTTTGCAAAGCTGTGCATTTACCGTAAAAGAGGGCGAGAGCGTGACCCTGACGGGCCGCACCGGGGCGGGCAAGAGCACCGTGTTCAAGCTGCTGCTGGGACTGTACCGTCCCCGGGCAGGCGCGGTCCGCATTTACGGCGCTGACGCGGCATCGGTCCCGCCCCACCTCCGGCGGCACCTGTTCGGCTATGTGGAACAGGCATTCCATCTGGTGCCGGGAACGGTGCTGGACCAGATCACCCTCTGGGACGACGGTATCACCCGCGAAAAGGCGGAGGAGGCCGCCCGGCTGGTGGGGCTCCACGAGACGATTTGCAGCTTGGAGAAGGGCTACGACACGCCCTGCAAGGAGGGGCTGTTCTCTCAGGGACAGTTCCAGCTTTTAGCCATCGCCCGGGCGGTGGCGGCGGACCCGGCCATTTTGCTGCTGGACGAGATCACCGCCAACCTGGACGGCGACACGGAACAGACCGTTCTCACCGCGCTGGAGCGGGCGGCGGCGCGGCGGACGGTGGTGTCCATCTCCCACCGTCTCTACCGCCGGACAGGCGGACGGCAAATCCCCATCTGACACAGTTTGGCAGGCGTTTTGCCTTGCGCACCCGACGGGAAAATGATATGATGACACCATATTACTGCACGGGAGCGAAACCATGAAGAAACTGGTCTTGGGCATCCTGGCCCATGTGGACGCCGGAAAAACGACGCTGTCTGAGGCACTGCTCTACCGCAGCGGTGCGCTGCGGAAGCTGGGCCGGGTGGACCACCGGGACGCCTTTCTGGATACGGATACCATCGAGCGGGAGCGGGGCATCACCATCTTCTCCAAGCAGGCGCTGCTGTCCATAGGAGACACGGAAGTGACGCTGCTGGACACCCCCGGCCATGTGGACTTCTCCGCAGAGGCGGAGCGGACCCTCCGGGTGCTGGACTGCGCCGTGCTGGTCATCAGCGGCACCGACGGCGTCCAGGCCCACACCCGGACACTGTGGCGGCTGCTGGAGCGGTACGGCGTGCCCACATTCCTCTTTGTGAATAAAATGGACCTGGCGGGCGCCGATAAATCCGGGCTGATGGAGGAACTGAAGCGGCGGCTGGACGGCGGCTGCGTGGATTTCTCCGCTCCGCCGGAGGAATGGGCAGAGGAAGCCGCCGTCTGCGACGAAGGGGTGCTGGAGAGGTATCTGGACACCGGAACCGTTACGGACGGAGACATCACCGCCATGATTCACCAGCGGAAGCTGTTTCCCTGCTTTTTCGGCTCCGCCCTGAAAGTGGAAGGCGTGGACGACTTTCTGGATGCCCTGGCCCGGTACGCTCCGGTGCCGGACTACCCGGCGGACTTCGGCGCCCGGGTGTTCAAGGTGGCCCGGGACGTGCAGGGTGCCCGCCTGACGTATCTGAAGGTTACCGGCGGCACCCTGCGGGTGAAAGCCGTCCTCACGGAGGACGGGGAAAAGGCTGACCAGCTCCGCATCTATTCCGGGGCCAAATTCAAGACCGTGGAGGAGGCTCCCGCCGGAACGGTGGCGGCGGTCACAGGGCTTTTCCACACCTCTCCCGGCGATGGCTTGGGCTTTGAAAAGAACTGGACCGGACCCCTTTTGGAGCCGGTGCTGAATTACCGGGTGGAGCTGACTGACGGCACGGACCCCCAGACCGCCCTTTCCCGCCTGCGGCAGTTGGAGGAGGAAGACCCCCAGCTCCATGTGGTGTGGAACGAGCAGGCAAAAGAGATTCATATCCAGCTCATGGGCGAGGTGCAGATGGAGATCCTGCGCCGCCGCCTGAGGGAGCGGTTCGATATGGAGGTGGATTTCGGAGAGGGCGCCATCTGCTACCGGGAAACCATCGCAAACGCCGTGGAGGGCATCGGCCATTTCGAACCCCTGCGCCACTATGCTGAAGTGCATCTCCTCTTGGAGCCCGCTCCCCGGGGCAGCGGCCTGATTTTGGCCGCCGACTGTCCCACCGACGAGCTGGATTTGAACTGGCAGCGGTTGATTTTGACCCATCTGGCGGAAAAGCCCCATTTGGGCGTGCTGACCGGGTCACCCATTACGGACATAAAAATCACCCTGGTGGCGGGCCGGGCCCATGTGAAGCACACTGAGGGCGGCGACTTCCGCCAGGCCACCTATCGGGCGGTGCGTCAGGGCTTGATGCAGGCCGAGAGCGTGCTGCTGGAGCCGTGGTACGACTTCCGGCTGGAGCTGCCCGCCGAGCAGGTGGGCCGGGCCATGAGCGACCTCCAGCGGATGAACGGCGAGACCTCCCCGCCGGAGACCTTTGGGGAGGAGACCGTCCTCACCGGCTCCGCCCCGGTGGCGGCCCTCCGAGGCTATGCCGCCGAGGTCACGGCCTACACCCGGGGCCGTGGGCGGCTGCTGTGCACCCCGGCGGGCTACCGCCCCTGCGCTGACCAGACGGCGGTGGTGGAGGCCGTGGGCTACGACCCGGAGCGGGACGTGGACAACACGCCGGACTCCGTGTTCTGCGGCCACGGCGCGGGCTACACGGTGAAGTGGGACGAGGTAAGCGCCCATGCCCATGTGGACAGCGGCCTACGGCTGGGTATCAAAGTGGCGGAAGAAGCGCCCGCACCCCAGCCCCGGCGGAGCGGGAGCTATGCCGGGACGCTCCAGCAGGACAAGGAGCTGCAGGCCATCTTCGAGCGGACCTACGGCCCTGTGAAGCAGCGGGCCTTCGTCCAGCCCCGGGCGCCCAAGCGCCCCGTTTCCTCGGACAGCGAGGAGGAGAAGCGGGCCATCCGGGAGCAGTTCCGGGGGGAGGAATACCTGCTGGTAGACGGCTACAACATCATTTTCGCCTGGGATGAGCTGAAAGCCATCGCCAAGGACAGCCTGGACGCCGCCCGTAAGACCTTGTGCGACCTGCTGTGCGACTATCAGGGCTATAAGAAGTGCCATGTCATCGCTGTGTTCGACGCCTACAAGGTGAAGGGCGGCCTGGGCAGCGTGGAAAAGTACCACAACATCCATGTGGTCTACACCAAGGAGGCGGAGACGGCGGATGCCTACATCGAAAAGGCCACCTATGAGATTGGCAGGAAGCACCGGGTCAAGGTCGCCACGTCCGACGGCCCGGAGCAGCTCATCATTCTGGGCCACGGCGCCCTGCGGCTCTCGGCCTCCAATTTCCACGAGGAGATGGCCCACGTCCGAAGCCAGATCGCGGACGTGCTGTTTCGCAATAATCAGAAGGGCAAAAACGGGGCGATGCGCTCCGCCATGGAGAAAGCCCGGAACAAGGAGGACAAGCCATGCTGACGGTATTGACCGCACTGACGACCCTAGGTGGATGCACTGCCGCCCGTTGGTATCTGAACAGGACCAGCCGCCGGGACAGCGAATACGCCGGAGGCCGGGTGAAGCTGCGCGCCCTCTGGAACGAGGGCGCGGCCTTTGGACTGGGCATCCGCTTCGACATGGTGGTGGCCGCGTCCTTCGCGGCGCTGGGCGCCCTGTGGACCCAGCGGAAGCGCTCGCCTGTGGGCGTGGGCCTGATTTTGGGCGGCGGCATCAGCAACCTGCTGGAGCGGCTGCGGCAGGGAAAGGTCTACGATTACGTCCAGTTCCCCAAGGCGCCGGGACGAATCAAGCAGTACATCTTCAACCTGGCGGATTTCGCCATTCTACTGGGCGGGCTGTGCCTGTCTCTGCGGAAGAAGAAAAGATAATGCAAAACCAGCCGGGCGGTGAAAAATACCGCCCGGCTGGTTCGTGTTTAGGGTGAAGGGAGTGAGGAACATGGCTTCATTTGCTAGCGATGAGACCATCAGCCGTATCGTGGAGACATACAGCCCTATGCTGCTGCGGCTGGCCTGCACCCGTCTGGATGACCCCGCCGACGCGGAGGACGTTGTCCAGGAGGTGTTTTTGAAGCTGCTCACCGCCCGGCCATCATTCCGGGATAGTGAGCACGAAAAGGCATGGCTGATCCGAAGCACCCTTCACCGCGCCAGCGACCTCCGCCGTTCCGCCGCACGGAGGAACGTCCCGTTGGAGGAAGCGGCTCAGGCCGCGGTACCGTCGGAGGGGAGCGCGCTGCTCACCGTCGTCCGTGCCCTGCCGGAGCCGTACAGCGCGGTCATCCACCTCTATTATTATGAGGGCTATTCCATCAAAGAGATCGCAAAGCTGCTGGGCGTCCCCACCCCCACGGTGGGCACCCGCCTGGCCCACGGCCGGGAGCGGCTGCGGCGGCTGCTGAAGGAGGATGACGCATGAACCGAGAGAAATACAAAGCTGCCTTTGACCAGATCCCCTTTTCCCCGGATCTCCAGGCGCGCACCGAAGCGCTGCTGTGGGCCCGCCTCCGGGAAACTGAAAAGGAGACGCAAAACATGAACTTTTCTAAACCTAAAAAACTGGCGGTTTTGGCGGCCGCCGCCGTGGCCCTGCTGGCGGTGTCCGTGTCCGCCGTGCTGTTTCTGACCCCCGCCGACGTAGCGGAGCGGCTGGAGGACGCGCCCCTGGCCGCCGCATTCCAAAGTGATGACGTGGTGGTCCTGAATGAGACCGCCGCCAGCGGAGACTATACCTTTACCCTGCTGGGTATGGTATCCGGGGAGGACCTGTCCGCCCTGCCTGCCGAATACAATGGCGAGACCGTCCGCGACCGCACCTATGCCGTGTTTACGGTAGCCAGAACCGACGGCACACCTCTGGCGGAGCAGCCGGAGCTGAGTTATTCCCCGCTGGTGGCCGGGTATCACGTCAGCGCGGTGAACGGCTGGACCCTGGGCGCCACCTGCCAGTCCTTTGTGGAGGACGGCGTGGCCTACTACCTCTTTGACACCCAGAACCTGGAGATATTCGCCGACCATACGGTGTACTTTGCCATCTATGAAGGGTTCGTTCCCTCTCCCGCCCAGTTCCCCACGGCGGAGGACGGCGCCATCTCCCTGGCGGAGGACGTTACCGGTGCCCTGTTCACCCTGCCACTGGATGCGGGCAAGGCCGACCCCACCGCGGCGGAGGCCTTCGTAAAGTCCACTGGACTGGAATTCATCTCCGGCGGAGAAGCGGTGGAGACGGAGGATGACGCTGTTTTAAGTGAAAACTGAGCCCAGCAAGGAAGGAGCGCCGAGGCGCTCCTTCCTTTATTTTCCCCTATTGACAAATTGTGCCCACTGTACTACTATTACTAATACGCTAGTACAATGACACAAAAACAGGCGGCGGTGAAGAAAAAACGGCCGCCGCATCGTATAGAAGATATACAGCGATGAAAATGAGGTGCAACCATGAAAATTCTGATAACCTCCGATTGGTACAGCCCCGCCGTCAACGGCGTGGTGACCTCGGTGAAAAATCTGCGCCGGGGCCTGGAGGAGCGGGGCCATGAGGTGCGGGTGCTGACATTGTCCCAGACCACCCGGTCCTGGGAGCAGGACGGCGTGACATATATTGGCTCCGTGGCGGCGGGATTGATCTACCCCGGCGCCCGGCTGCGGACGGCCCTGGGCGGGAAGTACATCCGGGAGCTGGTGGAATGGCACCCCGACGTGGTCCATTCCCAGTGCGAGTTCTCCACCTTTTTCCTGGCCCGCCGCATCGCGGAGGAGCTGAACATCCCCCTGGTCCATACCTATCACACGGTGTATGAGGACTACACCCACTATTTCTCCCCCAGCGTCCGCTTCGGGAAAAAGGCGGTGGCGGTGTTCTCCCGGTGGGCGGCCGCCCAGACGGACTGCGTCATCGTCCCCACGGGGAAGGTGCGTCTGCTGCTCCAGAACTACGGCGTGGAGCAGCCCGTGTTCGTGGTGCCCTCCGGCATCGACCTGAGCCGCTTCCAGCGGGAGCCGGACCCCTGGCGGATGGCGGTGCTGCGGGCCAGCCTGAACATCCCTGCGGAGAATCTGGTGCTGGTGTCCGTGGGCCGTCTGGCAGAGGAGAAGAATCTCGACGAGCTGCTGCGCCTCCGGGCGGAGATGGGAGACGTGCCTGTGACGCTGCTGCTGGTAGGAGACGGCCCCGACCGTATCCGGCTGGAAGGAGCTGCCGCCGGATTGGGTCTGGAAGCCCCGCAGGTGGTGTTCGCGGGCATGGTCCCGGCGGAGCAGGTGGCCGACTGGTATCAGATGGGCGATCTGTTTGTCAGCGCCTCCACCAGCGAGACCCAGGGCCTGACCTATGTGGAGGCTTTGGCGGCGGGCGTCCCGGCCCTGTGCCGGACGGACCCCTGCCTGGAGGGCGTCATCCGGGAGGGGGAGAACGGCTGGACCTACCGGGATGATGACGAGTTCCGGCGGAAGCTGGCCCTGTTCCAGTCCCAACCCCACCACCATGACAAGATGCGGGAGCTGGCCCGGCGGAGTGCCGGGGAGTTTTCCCTCCAGCGGTTCGCGGAGCGGGCGGAGACCATCTACCGCCTCCAGATCGCCCGCCGGGGAACCGGGACAGAGGAGGTCGGCGCATGACCCGGCCCGTGGAGAAAACGGCTTTACAGGCTGTCTCCTTGACAGGCTTTGCCCTGTGCCTGTTGGTGGCCCTGTGGGGCTGGCAGACGGGGGTGCTGACCTCCCAGGAGCGGCTGCAGGCATTGGTGGCGAGCTGCGGTATGGCGGGCGCCCTGCTGTTCACCGTCTTCCAGGCGGTACAAGTGGTGGTGCCCATCCTCCCCGGCGGGCTGGGATGCCTTGCGGGAGTGCTGCTGTTCGGCCCGGTTTGGGGCTTCGTGTATAACTACATTGGCATCTGCGTCGGCTCCCTGCTGGCCTTTGCCGTGGCCCGGAACTGCGGCAAGCCCCTGCTGAGCCTGCTGTTTTCGGAAAAGACCATCGCCCGGTACAGCCGCTGGACGGAGGAAAAGGACCGTTTCGCCCGCCTGTTTGCCCTGGCCATCTTCCTGCCGGTGGCGCCGGACGACTTCCTGTGTTATCTGGCGGGCACCACAGAGATTAGCTGGGGGCGGTACACCGCCATCATCCTGCTGTGCAAGCCCTTCGCCATCGCTCTGTACAGTCTGGGACTGACCCTTGTTTGGAACGCCCTGGTATGACGGGCGCGTAAAGGAGAATACCATGTCGATCTACCTCTATCGCGGCGGCGAAAAGCTGGTGGGCCGCAGCGGCGTGGGACAGGCCATCCACCATCAGGAGGCATGTCTTACCCGGTGTGGGCTGACTGTCACTGACCGCTTTATGCCGGACACCAACGCTGTCCATATCAATACCGTCCTGCCGGACTCCGTGGTGACGGCCCTGCTGGCCCGCCTCCGGGGACGAAAGGTGGTGTGGTACGGCCACTCCACCATGGAGGACTTCCGCCGCTCCTTCCGTGGCAGCGACCTGCTGGCGCCCCTGTTCCGCTGCTGGCTCACCTTCTGCTATGGCCTGGGAGACGTGGTGCTGACGCCCACGCCCTATTCCCGCCGCTTGCTGGCGGGCTACGGCCTGCGCAAGCCGGTGTACAGCCTGTCCAACGGCGTGGACACGGACTTTTTCCATCCCGATCCTGCCGCGAAAGACGCTTTCCGCCGCCGTTACGGCCTGAAAGCGGAGGAACAAGCGGTCATCTCCGTGGGCCATACCATCGCCCGGAAGGGCCTGCCGGAGTTTTTGGAACTGGCCCGAAAAATGCCGGATATCCGTTTCCTCTGGTTTGGCTGGACGGACCCCCGGCTCATTCCGGCGGAGATCAGCCGGGCCATCCGAAACGCGCCGCCCAACGTGCTGTTCCCCGGCTTTGTGGACCGGGAGCGGCTGCGGGAGGCCTACCAGGGGGCGGATGTATTCGCCTTTCTCAGCCATGAAGAGACGGAGGGCATCGTGGTGCTGGAGGCCCTGGCCTGCGGCATCCCCACGGTCCTGCGGGACATCCCGGTGTATGACGGGTGGCTGGAACACGGAAAAACTGTATACAAAGCGTCGAATACAGACGAATTTCAACGAATCGTAATGGCTTTGCTGGCCGGAGACCTCCCAGACCTCACCGCCGCCGGACGGCAGGCGGCGGAGGAGCGGAGCCTGGAGGCCGTGGGGGAACGGTTAAAGGATATTTACCGAAGGGAGCGTATCCTGCCGCCGCTGCCGGCGTCCATGCCCCGGCGCCGCGCAAAGGCATAAGAGAAACCCGCACAGCCGAAACTGTGCGGGTCCCTTTTATTTTGCCGCCTTTTTGGTGGCCTTTTTCTTTTTCTGGCGCCGGATCACCAGCAGGACCACTGCCAGCAGCATCAACAGCGCAGCCGCCAGCAGTACTGCCAGCAGCCACGGGCCGCGCTGGGCGGAGCGGATGCAGAAGGTGGCGGTGGTGCCCGCCATGGTCAGCAGCAGGTAGTGGCCGTTGGCGGCGGCGTCCACGGGGTGCCACTGGCCGTCCACCAGCTGCCAGACGGAAGCCTTGCCGCCGCCCCGGTTCAGCAGGCGGATGGGGACTTCGGCGCCCTCCGCCACATCGGTTCCGGTAAGGGTCAGGGTCCATACATCCGTGGCGTCCTCAGCGCTGCCGCTGCCGGGCGGCGTCTGGGAGCTGTTCGCCACCTCCAGCCCGGCGTCCTCCGTGAAGCGGCCCTCCGCCAGCGCCAGGGCCAGATTGCCCTCGGCGGCCTTGCTGGCCACCAGCGTCACCCAGGGGGTGTAGACAGCCTCCAGAGTGATGTCGGAGTTCAGCCCGGAGGTGTCGAACTCCGGCCAGACGCCGTAACCGTCTTCCCGTTCCGGGACCTCCGGCAGCTTCACAAGACTCAGGTCCTCGCCGTAGTAGAAGGGGATGGCCGCCACGGTCTCGTCCTCCGCCATCAGGGTCAGGGTGAAGGAGACGAACTCCGTGGGGATGCCCGCCACTGCCCGCAGGGCCTCAAAATCCACCGGCTCCGCGATGCCGGCATAGCTGACGCCGTCGATGCCGGCTGTGCCGGTGTCCACAAAGCGGTTGCCTGTCAGCTCGCCCTTTTCAAGATCCGCGTCTCCGGCGATGGCGCCCACGCACTCGGTCCCCTCGTCCACGGTGACGATGGCGGCGCAGTTCCGCAGGCGGTCGGCCCACCCGGCGATGCCGCCGATGTAGCTGGCCCCGGAGAGGACGCATTTGGCATAGCTGTCCCGGACGGTGGCGTCAGCATATCCCACAACGCCGCCCACATAGTCGCCGCTGGTGCTGGTGACGCTGCCGTAGTTCTGGCACTCCAGGGCGGTGCCCAGGTCCATGCGGCCCGCCAGTCCTCCGGCGCAGTCCTTTTTGGCGGTGACGGTGCCCCGGTTCAAGCAGTCCTGCAGGACTGCTTTCGTCTCGTAGGTGGTGCCCAGGGAGAACCGCTCCACGTCGTCCTCCGGGTCCAGATCGTATTCGATGGCCATGGCGCCCACGGCGCCGCCCACGTTGCGGTCGCCCCCCACGGCGCCGGTGTTGCGGCAGCCGGTGATCTTGCCCTGGCGGGTGGCGGAAATATCCTCGTCGGAGGTGTCCTCGATCAGTTCCCGGTCCGCCTCCGTTCCGTTCTGAATATCTGTCAGGGCGTCCAGCACCAGGTCCAGGACCTTGTTCATCTGACGGCTGACGGCCCGCAGGTCGGCGGCCAGGGTGTCTCCGGCGCTGTCCACGGTGGTCCGCAGCTCCTTCATCCCGCTGGATAGGTCCGACAGGGAGGCATACAGGTCGTCGCTGGCGTCCCGGGCCTCCTGCCCAAGGGGGGACAGTCCCAGGGGACCGTCCTCTGTCAGCCGCTCCACGGCCTTGCTCATGGCGGAGAAGGCACTCTCCAGCTTCCGGCTGACGGAGCCGCCCACGGCGGACACGTCCGCCAGTTGCTCCAGCGCTTCGCTCAGCTTGCCGGTGCCGGCCTCCAGCTCGCCCATGGACCGCTGGAAGGCGTCGGCGGCGGACTTCAGGTGTCCGGCGGCGTTCTTTAAAGACTGGAGCGCGCTGCTGAGAGCGCTGAGAGAGCTTCGCACGCTGTTCCACTCCAGAGAGGGGGCGGACGCGGCCTCCGCCAGCGCGCTTCCGGCGCCGCGCAGGCTGGCGCCCACCTCTGTTAGGCTGTCATCCGCCCCGGCGTCGGGAACAAGGTCCCTCAGCGCCGCTTGCAAGGCGGCTTGGGCCGTCCCAGCCCGCTCCAGCGCGCCGCCCAGACGGCTGGCGCCGCCGGACAGGTCCGTGAGGGCGGTCCGGGCTGCTGCTTCATCCCCGGAGACGGCAGCGCTCCGCAGAGTGTTCACACCGTTTTTCAGGGCTGCCATGGCGGCCTCCATGTCCTCCGCCGCCTTGCCCAGCTCCGCTGCCGCGCGTCTGGCGTCCTTCATGGCGGACTGTCCCAGCGCGGCGGCGTCGGACAGAGTATCCAGCGCCTCCTCCAGCTTATCCGCCAAGGTGTCCAAGTATCCGGCGGCGTCAGACAGGTCGTCCAGCGCCGGGTCCACCGCGTCCAGCGCGGCGGTGACGGATGCGCTGAAGGAGTTCAGCGCGTCCACGTTGCCGTCCACAAAGTCGGCGGTGTGGTCCAGCAGGCGCTTGGAGCTGTCCCGGGCGGCGTCGGTGGAGAGGCCGATGCGCTCCAGCTTGGCGGAGATGTTATCTCCATTGTTCTGGGTGTGGTCAATAGCCGCCTGCACCAGGTCGTCCAGAGTGTCCAGCTCCCGCCGCAGCCGGGTCAGGGTGTCGCTGTCGGCGCCCAGGGCCAGGTAAGGCTCCGCCTGTCCGGCGATGCCACCCACATCCTTCCGGCCCAGGATGGCGCCGTTGTTGACGCAGTCCGCCAGATACCCGGTCTGGCGGCCCGCGATGCCGCCCGCGTTGTAGCCCACATGGGGATAGCCCACAGCGCCGTTGTTGACGCAGCTTTGGATGGCTCCGCCGGAATAGCCCGCCACGCCGCCGGTGTCGGTGTGGCTGTTCAGCAGGGCGTCGGCCTCCTCCCGCTGATTGCCGGAGAGCTGGTTCAATCCACCGCTAAGGGCGTCCAGGTCCAGGGAGGTGTCCTGCTGCATGGTGTTCACTCCGGCAGTGTTTTCGCATTTCAGCAGAAGGCCCAGGTTCCGCCCTGCAATACCGCCGGTGCAGTCCAGCCCCTGAACAGTGCCGGAAGCGGTGCAGCCGGCAATTTCTCCCGTTTCGTCGTTCCGGCCTACGATGCCGCCTACGGCTTCGTCGCCCTTGACGATGCCCCGGAAGGAGCAGTTTCGGATGGCACCGGCGTTGACGCCGGCGATACCGCCCACAAAGGTGCGGCTGCCGTCGGGCGCCACGGTGCCGGAGACATGGAGGTCCTGCACCACCGCACCCTTTTGGATAGAGCGGAACAGGCCCAGCCTGGAGCCGCTGCTGTCAATGTGCAGGCCGGAGATGGTGTGTCCGTCACCCAGGAAGGTGCCGCCGAAGGTGGGGATGGGGGCAAAGTCCACGGAGGTCAGGTCAATGTCCGCCGTCAGACGGACGGTCTTGCCTTGGGACCAGGTGTCCAGCGAGCAGTTTTTGGAGAAGTTCACCAGCTCCTTGGCGGAGGAGATGGTGATCTCATTGCCGTCGGCCCAGGCCGTCGGCTGGGCAATGCCCACCAGCAGCCATACCGCCAGCAGCAGGGCGGTCAGCTTATGCTTCATCGTCATCTTCCTCCTTTCCGTTCAAATCAGCCGGAAGCTCCGGCGGCGCGTCCTGGTGGATGGACCCGGCCTCTACGGCGGCGTTGATGGTACCGTATACGGTGCCGCTGAAGTCCGCGTCCACCATGCCGGAGACGTAGCCCCGGACATGGCCGCTGAGGCGCATGGAGCCGCTGTGGGTCTGGATGGGCAGACGCTTCTTGAGAGTGAAGGCCGTCTTTTCGATGATGATGTCGCCCAGCAGCAAGATCTGGGGCAGAATACCCATAACGAGGAAGATAGAGATGATAGTGCCCCGGCCCAGGCACACGCCGATGGAGGCGATGGCCGGGTTGGAGGACAAAAAGCCGATCAGTACACCGGCGGAGGCCAGGATGGTGCCGGAGGTGATGATGGTGGGGAAGGCCTCGTTCAGGGATTCCACCACCGCCTCCTTCAGGGGCATGACCTGCTTGAGCTCCATGTAGCGGTTGGCGATAACGATGGCGTAGTCGATGTTGGCGCCCATCTGGATGGAGCTGACCACCAGATAGCTGAGGAAGAACAGGTTTTCCTTCATCAGATAGGGGAAGGAGAAGTTCATCCACACGCTGCCCTGAATGACCAAAATCAGCAGGACGGGCAGGCCGGAGGACTTGAAGGTGAACACCAGCACCAGAATGACGAACACGATGGTCAGAATGCTGATGAGCAGGTTGTCGTTGCTGAAGGAGGAGGACAGGTCGTAGTCGCTGGTGGAGTTGCCCACCACCAGGCAGTCATCGTAGTACCGCTCCGCCGCGCTGTGGAGGGTGCCTAAAAACTCGAAAGTCTCCTCGCTCTCCTCCGGCAGGGCCAGCTGGAGCACCAGACGGCTGTAATGCTCGCCCTTGAGCTGGAGCTGGGCGTCGGTGAGCTGGGTGTGGAGGTCCTCCAGCGTCTCGGTCATGTCGTCGTCCAGGGTGACGTAGCCGCCCTCAATCAGGTCGTAGACAAATAGGAACATATCGATGAGGGGGACGCTGTAACTGTCCACGCCGCCTACCACTCGGCCGTAGCTCTCCTCGTCCACGGCGTAGGAGGCATACAGCAGCCGGGCCACCTCGATGTCCAGGTCCGTCAGCTCCGCGAACTGCCGGGGGGTCAGGCGGTCGGTGAGGACGTAGCCGTCCATGGCGTCCACATTGGCAAGGCCCAGGGCGGATTCCACATCCGGCATGGCCTCCAGGTCCCGCAGCAGGCGGCCCTCCTTCTCATAGTCCCCGGAGGGCACCAGAATGGCGATGGTATTTACAGGCCCGAAGGTGTCGTCCACCTTCTGCTGGGCAATCTGTGTTTCGTTCTGGGTGAAGGTGGAGAGGGTGCTCATGCCGAACACATAGGGGCATCTGTTGGAAAAGAAGAAGCCTGCTACCAGCAGCACCGCGAAGATGGGCGGCATGATGAACCGTGTCTTCACCGCAAGACGGCCCCAGGCGGAGATCTTGGGCACGAAGCTGCGGTGGTGGGTGCGGTCGATAAGAGAGCTGAAGCTCATCAGTAGCCCCGGCATCAGGGTGAACACGGACAGCAGACTCAGCACGATGGCCTTCATCAGCACCAGACCCAGGTCGTAGCCGATACGGAACTGCATGAAGCACATGGCCCCCAGGCCGGACAGCGTGGTCAGGGAGCTGCCGGCGATCTCCGGGATGGCCTTGCTCAGGGCGGTGATGGTGGCCTCCCGGGCGTCCAGGTGGGCCCGCTCCTCAGTGTAACGGTGGCAGAGGATAATGGCATAGTCAATGGCCAGAGCCAGCTGCAGCACCACCGCCACGGAGTTGGAGACAAACGAAATTTCCCCAAAGAGGAAGTTAGTACCCTTGTTCAAAAGAGCCGCCATGCCGAAAGTTGCCAGCAGCACCGGGATCTCCATATAGGTCTGGGAGGTGAATAGCAGCACCAGCAGGATGATGACCACGGCGATGACCATGACCACTTGCATCTCCGCATCCAGACTGGCGGAGTCGTCGGAGCCAGTGTCGCCGGTCATGTACAGGTCATAGCCGGACAGCGTCTCCCTGACCTGGGCCAGCGCGTCCAGGCTCACCTGGTCGGCGGCCTCGCCGTCGTAGGTGACGGAAAACAGGGCCGCGCCGTCCTTGTAGTGGTCATCGGTACCGTCGAACTCCACGGATTTCACGCCGGGAATGTCCGCCAGTTTTTCAGACAGCTCCTCCGCCCGGGCGAAGGGGATGTTGTCCACCATGATGCGGTTGGTGCCGAAGGTGGTAAATTCCTCGTCCATGACGGTGAGACCCCGGCGGGTCTCCGTCTCCTCCGGCAGGTAGTCGGTCAGTGCGTCGTTCACCTGTACCCAGCCGCTGGAGAACACGCAGAAAATAGCCAGTCCGATATACAGCAGATAAAACGCCTTCCGCTTATCCACGATGAAGGCTGCAAGGTGTTCGATAGGACTCTGCTTGCGCTCTCCGTCCCGTTCCATATGGTTCAAAGCTCCTCTCTGTTTGGAGATACTTGTATCGATTTATCATACGCCCGTTGGTATGTGGGCACAACCGACAAATGAAGCCGTGTGTCAGAAAAAACCGCCGTGAAAAGCGGCGGTTTTTTGGCGGATTTGCTTTGTTTTTCAGTGGGTCTCGGAGTAATCGTCCTCGTCCTCCGGCATTTCGGGGAAAATACTGGTATGAATATGCTCCGGGGCTGGACTGTCGCTGGGAGTATGGTCCTTGCTGTGGGTGCGCCAGCGGGAGGTGTCGATAGGCTCGCTCTCCTCGAACAGGTCGTAGTAATCCTCGTCCCGCAGCTTGGGCCGGCGGTGACGGGCGATGGCGGTGATGGTGGGGTAGAGGACAATGGCGATGAGGCCGCCGGAAAAGCCGTTGTTGTAGAGGTTCAGTCCCGCCACCGGGCCGCCGGTCTGGAGGACCAGGGCGGAGTGGATGAAGCCCGCCAGGATACCGTAGGGCCAGCCGAAATGGCCCGCGATGGGGGCCAGGGTGGTGCCGAACAGCCCCGCCAGCTGGAGGGAGGGATAGTTCGGCGTGTAGTGCATCCCGTAGGCGCCCAGGGCGATGCCCACCATCACCGGCAGGATGTTGAGGGCGTGTTTGCCGAATGCGGAGAAGCCCATGATGGTGAAGATGCCGCCTAGGGTGGGCCCGTTCAGGTCGCCGCCCACGGCGAAAATGTACAGCATCCCGATGAGGCCGTTGACGCCCATATTGATGAACACCGGACCGGCGCCGAACATACGCAGGTAGTCGCTGGGGGCCCGGCCGGTGGTGGACAGCAAGCGGCGGTAGCCTGCCCACACCGCCCAGGGGGGAGCTCCCGTGGCGAATAGGCCCGTGAGGATGGAGGTGGAACACAGGACCACCAGCACGATGGCAAAGGTGCGGTTGTAGCCCTCCGCCCAGTACAGCGCGGAATCCGGGTGGTCGCCGAAGGCGGTGAGGATGGGCACAATCATCATGGCGAACAGCCCACAGGCGAAGCCCATGTTGTAGAGGTTCATGCCGTTCTGGATCTTATAGGTGTAGGCCGACAGGGAGGGCAGCACGAAGCCGATGATGACACCGGTCAGGATGCCCAGGGGGATGCTGGCGTGGATGCTGCCCAGCGCCATGTAGCTCACCAGCGGGGCGAGGGACGTGGCCAGCAATCCCACGGAGGCGTACTTGGCGAAGGGCTCCTTCTGATACCGGGCGTACAGCCAGGTGCCCAGAATAATGGGCCAGATGTTCAGCACGTTCTTGCCGAACAGGGAGAAGCCCGCCATCAAGCCCATCTCCACCATGGTAAAGCCGTTGAAGGGGTCCCCGGAGAGCTTGATGATGAGGATGGAGATGATGGTCACAAGGCCTGAGTTGATAAGGGTGGCGCCGACTCCGGCAATGTACACATAGTCGGTGATGAGCAGGTCCTGCATGGTGACGATGCGGTAAAGACCCGGCAGGATGTTGGCGGGATCGTCCAGCATGACGCCCAGGAGCATCAGCAGGACGGAGGTCACGATGGTGCCTTGGAATATCTTTTCGTAGCGGTTATGCAAAGTGTCCCCTCCTTGTGACTGGTCTTCGTTCTATATGTTTATTATAGAGGCGGAGAGGGCCCAGGGCAAGAAAAATCTGCGCCGCTTGGAGAGGAAGGTTCACACATCGGAACCAGAAAGCACCTCCTTTTCCGGCATATGCGAAAGGAGAAGGAGGGGGACCGCCGGAATGAAAAAAAGGATTGACAAGACCGCATGAGTGCCATAAATATGTTTCATGTGACAAAATCTGGGTAGAGTAAAACGGTTTTTTTGTGTGTTTATCGTGATTGACAAACGGCAAAAACCCTCGTATGATGATTGCAACGCAAAGGCGCGTGGATGGTTTCCATCCACGCGCTTTCTTCGTTTTTCAGGAGAAAACAGCGTGTTTTAAGGAGGAATCGTTATGAAAAGAAACCGTCTGCTGAGCATTCTGCTGGCCTTGTCTCTGGCCGCATCCCTGACCGCCTGCGGCGGCAGCGGTGAAAGCAGTGCACCTGCCGCCGGTGGGGCTGCCCCTGCTGAGAGCAGCGGCGAGCCGATCCTCATCGGCACCATCTCCCCCAATACCGGCAACCTGGCCGCCTACGGCACCGCCGTCACTACCGGCGCGGCCCTGGCTGTGGAGGAGATCAACGATGCCGGCGGCCTGCTGGGCCGTCAGCTGGAGATCATCAACGCCGATGACCAGTACGACCCCACCGAGTGTCTGAACGCTTTCAACTCCCTGGTGTCTCAGGGAGTGGGCCTGATCGTGGGCTCCGTTACCTCCGGCTGCACCAGCGCTATCACCGGTGCCGCCAACGAGGAGGAGGTCTGCCTCATCACCCCCACCTCCACCGCCGACTCCATTACCACTGAGGATGACTTCGTCTTCCGTTCCTGCTACGCCGACAGCTTCCAGGGCGCCATCGCCGCGGCCTATGCCAAGCAGGCCGGTTACGACAAGGTGGGCATGGTCTACTGCGCCGCCGATACATACTCCAAGGGCCTGTATGACTCCTTCTCCGCCGCCTGCAAGACCTACGGTGTGGAAGTTGCCGCCGTGGAGTCCACCGCTTCCATGGATGTCCAGGACTATACCAACCAGTTCGCTGCCATGGTAAACGCCGGCGTGCAGTTCGTGTACGCACCCTTCTACTATGACGTTATCGGCCCCTACCTGGTCACCCAGGCCCGTGCCGCTGGCTATACCGGCGTTATCATGGGCGCTGACGGCTACGACACCACCCCCGACTACGTGGTGGACGGCGCCGACCTGACCGCATTCAACAACGTCTACTGGACCAACCACTACGACCCCGCCGACACTTCTGAGAAGAGCGTGGCTTTCGTCTCCGCCTACGAGGCCAAGTACGGCAACACCCCCAGCGCTTTCGCCGCTCTGGCCTATGACTGCGTGATGATGTACAAGGCCGCCATCGAGGCCGCCGGCTCCGCTGACCCCGTGGAGGTCCGGGACGCCCTGGCCGCCGACGGCGTGGTCTACGATTGCATCACTGGCACCTACTCGCTGGATGACACCGGTACCCCCATCAAGGGCGCTTCCATCATCGCCTTTGAGGCTGGCACCGGCGCTGACGGCAAGCCCGCCGTAGTGTCCAAGCTGCTGGACGTGGTAACCGAGCTGCCCGAGGCATAATCAGAAAACCCGGAAACCGAACAGTCTCTGCAATGCGGCAGGGGAGGACTCCTGCGGGAGCCTCCCCTGCCGCTTCCATTTATGAAAGACCTCCGCAAAAAGAAAGGGGAGAACCCGCATGAGTACCTTCATCCAGACCTTGTTCGTGGGCCTGCGGCTGGGCAGCATCTACGCCTTGGTGGCGCTGGGCTACACCATGGTCTACGGCATCATCCGCCTCATCAACTTCGCCCACGGCGACTTCATCATGGTGGGCGGCTATACCATGATTTTTACGGTCCCCGCCGCCCTGGCCCTGGGCCTGCCCGCCTGGGCCGCCGTCATCGCCGCCATCGCCGTGTGCGCCTTGGTAGGCATGGGCACGGAGCTGGTGGCCTACCGCCCTGTGCGGAAAAAGGGCACCAACATGACCGCCCTCATCACCGCCATCGCCATGAGCCTACTGCTGGAGAACCTGGCCCAGGCCATTCCGGCCATCGGCCCCAATCCCAAGGTCGCCAGCCAGATCTTCGCCGCCGGCGGCATCTCCTTTGCGGGCGTGACGCTGGAGTATACTACCCTGCTGACCATCGTCATCAGCGCCATCGTCATGGTGGTGCTGTTCCAGTTCACCCAGCGGACCAAGCTGGGCCGGGCCATGCGCTGCGTCTCCGAGGATAAGGAGGCCGCTACCCTCATGGGTATCAATGTCAACCACACCATTCTGGCGACCTTTGCCATTGGCTCCGGCCTGGCGGCTGTGGCGGCGCTGATGTACATGGCCCAGTATCCCAAAATTTACACCACCATGGGTTCCCTGCTGGGCCTGAAGGCCTTCGTCTCCGCCGTGCTGGGCGGCATTGGCATCATCCCCGGCGCGGTGCTGGGCGGCGTTGTCATTGGTCTGGTGGAGTCCTTTACCACCAGCTATGTCTCCTCCAGCATGGCGGACGCCTTTGTGTTCCTGATTTTGATCGTGGTGCTGGTGCTCAAGCCCGCCGGCATCCTGGGCAAGAATGTGGGTGAGAAGGTATGAAACAGAACAAGACCATGCAGGGCTACCTGCTCAATACTGTCGTTATCGTGGCGCTGTTCGCCGCTTTCCAGGTCCTGACTGCCTCCTTCGGCGGCAGCGGCTCCTTTAAGCTGGTGATCGCCCCCTGCCTGTGGCAGTGCTGCTACCTCATCATTCTGGCGGCGTCGCTGAACCTGGTGCTGGGTTTTCTGGGCCAGCTCTCCCTGGGCCACTGCGGCTTCATGGCTATCGGCGCCTATACGGCGGCGCTGCTGAGCCTGGCTTGTGAGCGGGCGGAGGTGTTCAAGGACGCCAAGGACCCCGTTTATCTGGTCATCATCTTCGCCTGCATCCTGGCGGCGGGCATCCTGTCCGCCCTGGTGGGCCTGCTGGTGGGTATCCCCGCCCTGCGGCTGAAGGGCGACTATCTGGCCATCATCACCCTGGGCTTCGGCATGATCATCGTGAACATCATCAACAACCTGCCCTTCTGCGGCCAGGACGGTCTGGCCCTGGGCTCCGCCTCCGCGTCCCTCTACAAGAACGGCCTGGGCTTCGGCTCCAAGAGCAAGGTGACGTTTCTGTGGGTGGCGCTTCTGACCACCATCGTCTGCATGACCATGATGTTCATGTTCATCCGCTCCAAATATGGCCGCTGCATCCGGGCCATCCGGGACGACGAGATCGCTGCCTCCGCCTCCGGCATCAATACTTCTTTTTATAAGGTGATGACTTTCGCCTATTCCGCGTTTTTCGCGGGTGTGGCCGGGGCGCTGTACGCCTGCGCCAACGCCACGCTGTCCACCTCCTCCTTCGCCTTTACCAACGGCGGCATCCTGAACTCCACGTTCATCGTGGTCATGGTGGTGCTGGGCGGCATGGGCTCCCTCACCGGCTCCGTGGTGGCGGCGGTGGTCATGTTCCTGGTGAACTACCAGATCAAAAACGGCGCCTGGGTGGCGCTGCTGCCCGCCTCCGTCCAGGGGGTGTTCCAGTATCCCATGCTGGTTTACGCCGTGCTGCTCATTATCATCATCGTGTTCCGGCCCAAGGGCATCTTCGGCGCCTACGAGTTCTCTCTGTGGAACCTGCCCGCCGACCTAAAGGCGTCCCGGGCCAGAAAGGCCGCCGAAAAGGCGGAGAGAAAGGAGGCCGGCGCACATGTCTGAAGCGGTAAAGAATCCCGTTCTGGAGACGAAGAAGCTGGGCATTACCTTCGGCGGCCTGAAAGCCGTCCAGGATTTCAACATCCAAATTTACCAGGGGGAGCTGGTGGGCCTCATCGGCCCCAACGGCGCGGGCAAGACCACCGTGTTCAACCTCCTCACCGGCGTTTACGTCCCCACGGAGGGCACCGTTCTCTTAAACGGCGTGCCCCTGAACGGCAAAAAGACCCACCAGTTCGTGGCCGCGGGCGTGGCCCGGACCTTCCAGAACATCCGCCTGTTCAAGCAGATGTCCGTCATCGACAACGTGAAGGCGGCCTTTACCAAGGATATTTCCTATAACCTGCTGGACGCCACCCTCCGCACGCCGAAGTTCTGGAAAACGGAAAAGGCCATGACGGAGAAGGCCATGGACCTGCTGTCCATCTGCCATCTGGAGGATAAGGCCGACGTTCTGGCCTCCAGCCTGCCCTACGGCCAGCAGCGGAAACTGGAGATCGCCCGGGCCCTGGCGACGGACATGAAGGTCCTGCTGCTGGATGAGCCTGCCGCCGGCATGAACCCCACGGAGACAGCGGAGCTGCTGGAGTGCATCAACACCATCCGGGACCGCTTCGGCGTGGCTATCCTGCTCATCGAGCATGATATGTCCCTGGTGATGAACGTCTGCGAGCGCATCCAGGTCATCGACTACGGTCAGACCATCGCATCCGGCCTGCCGGAGGAGATCGCCAATAATCCCAAGGTCATCGCGGCCTATCTGGGCGAGTAAGGGGGGAACATCATGCTGGAAATCAAAGACCTGAACGTCTTTTACGGGGCCATCCATGCCTTGAAGGGCATCTCCCTGACCGTCGGTGACGGCGAGCTGGTGTCCCTGATCGGCGCCAATGGCGCGGGAAAGACCACCACGCTGCACACCATCTCCGGCCTGCTGCACGCCGCCTCCGGCTCCATCACGCTGGACGGTAAGGACCTGCAGAAGGTTTCGGCCAATACCATCATCAATTTGGGCCTTGCCCATGTGCCGGAGGGCCGCCATGTGTTTGCCCGCATGACCGTGGAGGAAAACCTCCGCATGGGCGCTTACATTCTAAAGGACCAGAAGAAGGTCTCCGAGAATCTGGAAAAGGTCTATGGGCACTTCCCCCGGCTGAAGGAGCGGCATAAGCAGCTGGCGGGCACCCTCTCCGGCGGCGAGCAGCAGATGCTGGCTACCGGCCGGGCTCTGATGACGGACCCGAAGATCGTGCTGATGGATGAGCCCTCCATGGGCCTCAGCCCCCTGCTGGTCAAGGAGATCTTCGCCATCATCGAAGAACTGCACAAGAGCGGCATTACGATTTTGCTGGTGGAGCAGAACGCTAAAATGGCCCTGGCGGTCAGCGACCGGGCCTACGTGCTGGAGACCGGCACTATTTCCATGGAGGGCCGCGCCGCCGACCTGGCCGCCGACGACCGGGTCCGCAAGGCCTATCTGGGCGCCTGAGGAGGGGATCGTATGGAAAAATTCGTCATCACTGTGGCCCGTGAGACCGGCAGCGGCGGCCACAACATTACCCGCAAGCTGTCCGACGCCCTGGGCATTCCCTACTATGACCGGGACCTGCTGCGGAAGGCCTCGGAGGTCAGCGGCATCCACGAGCGGCTCTTCGGCGCCGCCGACGAGCGCATCGGCCTGAAAGAGATGCTCTCCGCCGCCGAGAAGGTCTACACCGGCGAGATCCTGCCGCCAGACAGCGACGACTACGTGTCCACCCGGAATCTGTTCAGCTTCCAGGCCAAAATCATCAAGGAACTGGCGGACAACGAGAGCTGCATCATTCTGGGCCGTTGCGCCAACTATTTGCTGGCGGGCCGTCCCAATGTCCTCCGGGTGTTTATCCACGCCCCCATCGAGGCCCGGCAGGAGCGGGTGGCGTCCTACTCCCTGGCCTGGAGCCAGCGGGAGGTGTCCAAGCACATCCGGGTGGAGGACAAACGCCGCTCCGCCTACTACCGCTACTACACCGGCGAGGAGTGGCGGGACGCCTCCGGCTACGACTTGAGCCTGGACTCCGATGCCTTGGGCGAGGATGGCTGCGTGGCGTTCATCAAAGAGGCGCTGCCCTTGTTCTGCAAATAAATGACTCCCGGCGGCGGAATTTTCAGTTGACGAAATCCGCCGCCGGGTTTATCGTAATGATACCAATATGAAACAGGAGGAAATTACCAATGGGCTGCTTTTATTGTGATGAACACCACGAGGGCCGGGAGGCCATTATGTTCAAGGTCGGCGAGATGAAAGCCGGCGTGCTGTACCTGTTCAAGGACCAGGCTCACAAGGGCCGCTGCGTTCTGGCCCTGAAGAACCACAAGAAGGAGCTGTGCGAGTGCGAGCCCCAGGAGCTGGTGGACTTTGCCGACGATCTGGCCCGCGCTTCCGGCGCCGTCAAGGAGCTGTGGGGCTGCACCAAGCTGAATCTGGCCTCCTTCGGCGACGCCAATCCCCACCTGCATTTCCACATCGTCCCCAAGTACGAGGGCGGTTTTGAGTTCGGCGGCAACTTCCAGATCACCAATCCCGAGCCCGTCCTGCTGAGCGATGGGGAGTACCAGGAGATGATCGACGCCCTGAAAGCCAAGCTGGGCCTGTAAAGGATGCAAAGCATAAAACGGAGAGGAAAAATCCTCTCCGTTTTACTTATTTTTTACGGTTTTCCTCTTCCATGCGTGGGAAGAATATGATAAAATACCACCGGAAGGAAAACGATTACCTAAAGGAAAGGTGGAAACATAAATGAGAAAAACCAAAATTGTCTGCACCCTTGGCCCTGCCACGGACAAGGAGGGCGTCCTGCGGGAGATGCTGCTGGCGGGCATGAACGTGGCCCGGTTCAACTTCTCCCACGGCAGCCATGAAGAGCACAAGGTCCGGCTGGACCAGCTCAAGGCCCTGCGGGAGGAGCTGAACCTGCCGGTTGCCGCCATGCTGGATACAAAGGGCCCGGAGATCCGCCTGAAGAATTTCCAAAACGATTCCGTACGGCTGAAGACCGGACAGGAGTTTACTCTGACCACAGAGGACATCGTGGGCGACGAGACCCGCTGTGCCATCACTTATGCCGAACTGCCCGACGACGTAAAGGCGGGAGACACCATCCTGCTGGACGACGGCCTGGTCCGTCTGACGGTGCTGGAGAGCGGTAACGGCTCCATCCGTTGCCGGGTGGAGAACGACGGCACCATGAAGAGCAAGAAGGGCGTCAATGTGCCCAACGTCCGGCTGTCCATGCCGTACATGAGCCAGCGGGACCGGGACGACATCCTCTTTGGTGTGGAGCAGGGCTTTGACTATATTGCCGCCAGCTTCGTCCGTACGGCTGCCGACGTGCGGGAGCTGCGGAACCTGC
Organism: Oscillibacter sp.; assembly: GCA_017937405.1. Taxonomy (GTDB): domain Bacteria; phylum Bacillota; class Clostridia; order Oscillospirales; family Oscillospiraceae; genus Oscillibacter. The sequence goes on along the minus strand of JAGBDS010000048.1, from coordinate 6,505 downwards.
TGGACCAGCACCACTCCAACATCCGCATCATCGCCAAGATCGAGAACCAGGAGGGCGTCAGCAACCTGCCGGACATCCTGTCGGTGGCCGACGGCGTCATGGTGGCCCGGGGCGACATGGGCGTGGAGATCGACTTCACGGAGATCCCTCTCATTCAGAAGAATATGATCGCCCAGTGCGTGGCCTGCGGCAAGCCGGTCATCACCGCTACTCAGATGTTGGACTCCATGATGGAGAATCCCCGCCCCACCCGTGCGGAGATCACCGACGTTGCCAACGCCATCTATGATGGCACCAGCGCCATCATGCTCTCCGGTGAGACTGCCGCAGGCAAATATCCTGTGGATGCTGTCCGTACTATGGACGCCATTGCCCTCAAGACCGAGGCCAACATCGACTGCTCCAAGCGGGTGAAGAACATCGGAAAGAGCCGCTTGTCCATCACCGCCGCCACAGCCCATGCCGCCTGCACCACTGCCATGGACATCGGCGCGGACGCCATCCTGACGGTGAGCCAGCGGGGTGTTACCGCCCAGATGGTCAGCCGCTTCCGGCCTCAGACCACAGTGGTGGCCCTGCTGCTGGACGAGCAGGTGCGCCGCCAGATGGCACTGTACTGGGGGGTGGTGCCCCTGACTATGCCCTACGCCAGCAGCACGGACGAGCTGGTGGACTTCGCCGTGAAAGCGGCGGAGGACGGCGGCATCGTCAAGCAGGGAGACCTGGTGGTGGTCACCGCCGGCGTGCCGGTGGGTATCGCAGGCACGACCAACATGATCCGGGTCTGCCAGGTGGGCGGCGCGCTGCTCAGCGGCGTGGGCGTGGGCACGCAGAAGGCCTCCGGCCCCCTGTGCGTCTGCCGTACGCTGGACGAGGTGGCGGAGAAGTTCCGCCCCGGCGATGTCCTGGTGGTGCCCTACACCACCAACGCCCTGCTGCCCTATATCCGTCAGGCCGCCGCTGTCATCAGCGAGGAGGCCAGCACGGAGAGTCACTCTGCCACCGTGGGCCTGACGCTGGATAAGCCCGTCATCGTGGCGGCCCCCAACGCCACCCGCCGCCTGAGCGACGGTACCGTGGTGTCTGTGGACTGCGCCCGGGGCGTGGTGCAGACCATGCCGCAGTGAGGATGCGCCCCCATTTTCTTTCGGTCTTGCCGAAAGAAAACGGCCGCGCCCGGTCAAAAGAAAGGTGCTTTGGCGCAAAAATGGCGCAGGGCTTGGCCCTGCGCCATTTTGCTTAAAACGTGGGGCCCCAACAAGAAACACAGGCAGTTGAGGCAAGCGTCAGCGTTGGGCGCGGGCATAGTTTTGCTGAAACTTGCAGGCACGCAGCCCGCGACGAGCTGATTCCATGCGTCGGGGTGCAAAACCGATTTGACCTGCTTCTGCCCGCCGCTGTCGCTCTGCCGACTTCGAATCGGCCAGCGCTGAGCGGAGCGGCTGCGCCCGCAGGCGCATTTCGGAGGCCAACCGTCGCAAAGCGGCGGCTCTTAGGCCGGAGATGAGCGCGGAAAGAGGAGCAGAGGCCATACGATGACCACCCCGATTCACGCACGTAGTCTTAAATGCGGGTATGTACTCCTACCATGCTGCCATGTATAGCGCACCCGGCAGAAGACTTTCAGCTTACGGGGGCACTGTCTCGCTCGACTCCCGTACTTGTCCAAACCCGCCCGAATGGGCGGGATTTGGACACAAAGCGGTTTCTTTTCCACCGCTGCGGCGGCGACTTTTCTTTGACGCTGTCAAAGAAAAGTGGGGGCCGCATCCCCGCCCGGCGAAGCCGGGCCGTCCCCCGTCCCGGCCCCGTGGGCCGACGCCCCCGCCGTCCACATACCGGAGAACAAAAAAACAGCCCGCCTCGCAGAGTCCCTGCGAAGCGGGCCGTTTTCGTATCAGAACAATCCGGTGATCTTCCCGTTCTCGTCCACGTCGATCTTCTCTGCCGCGGGCACCTTGGGTAAACCGGGCATCGTCATGATGTCGCCGGTCAGAGCCACCAGGAACCCGGCACCGGCGGAGACCTTCAGGTTCCGCACCGTGATGGTGAAGTCCCTGGGCGCGCCCAGCTTGGAGGCGTCGTCGGAGAAGGAATATTGGGTCTTTGCCATGCAGATGGGCAGCTTGTCGAAGCCCAGGGCCTCCAGCTCCTTCATCTGCTTCCGGGCGCCGGCGGTCAGTTCCACACCGTCGGCGTGGTAGACCTTCCGGGCAATGTCGTTCAACTTCTTTTCAATGCTGTCCTCGGTGTCGTAGGCAAAACGGAAGTCATTGGGCTGTTCGCACAAGCGGACGACCTCCTCGGCCAGGGCGATGCCGCCCTTGCCGCCCTTGGCCCAGACCTCGGAAAGGGCCACATTGACGCCCAGCTCCTTACATCTGTCTTCCACCAGCTTCAGCTCAGCGGCGGTGTCGGTGGGGAAGGCGTTGATGGCCACCACGCAGGGCAGGCCGAAGACCTTGGTGATGTTTTCCACGTGCTGCAGCAGGTTGGGCAGGCCCTTTTCCAGGGCGGGCAGGTTTTCCTCGTTCAGTTCTGCCTTGGGGACGCCGCCGTGGTTCTTCAGCGCCCGGACGGTAGCGACCACCACCACGGCAGAGGGCTTCAGTCCCGCCAGACGGCACTTGATGTCCAGGAATTTCTCGGCGCCCAGGTCCGCGCCGAAGCCGGCCTCGGTGACGGCGTAGTCCGCCAGCCGCATGGCCATCTTAGTGGCCATGACGGAGTTGCAGCCATGGGCGATGTTGGCAAAGGGTCCGCCGTGGATGAAGGCGGGGGTGCCCTCCAGGGTCTGGACCAGGTTGGGCTTCAGAGCGTCCTTCAGAAGGGCGGCCATGGCGCCCTCCGCCTTCAGGTCGTGGGCGGTGACGGGCTTGCCGTCGTAGGTGTAGGCCACCACCATGCGGCCCAGCCGGGCTTTCAGGTCAGGAATGTCGGCGGACAGGCAGAGGACGGCCATGATCTCGGAGGCCACGGTGATGTCGAAGCCGTCCTCACGGGGAACGCCCTGCATCCGGCCGCCCAGTCCGTCCACGATGTTGCGGAGCTGGCGGTCATTCATGTCCACGCAGCGCTTCCAGGTGATCTTCTTCACGTCGATGCCCAGGGCGTTGCCCTGCTGGATGTGGTTGTCCAGCATGGCGGCGCACAGGTTGTTGGCGGCACCGATGGCGTGGAAGTCGCCGGTGAAGTGGAGGTTGATGTCCTCCATGGGCACCACCTGGGCGTAGCCGCCGCCGGCGGCGCCGCCCTTCACGCCGAACACAGGGCCCAGGGAGGGCTCCCGCAGGGCTACCAGGGTGTTTTTACCTAAGCGCCGCATGGCGTCGGCCAAACCCACGGTGGTGGTGGTCTTGCCCTCGCCGGCGGGGGTGGGGTTGATGGCGGTGACCAGGATCAGCTTGCCGTCGGGACGCTTGCTCTCCCGCAGCAGGCGGTAATCCACCTTGGCCTTGTAGTTGCCGTAGAGTTCCAGATACTCACGGTCCACACCGGCAGTCTCAGCGATCTCGGTGATGGGCTTCATGGTGCAGGACTGGGCGATCTCAATGTCGGACATGATTTTCATGCAGCGGCCTCCGTATATATCAAAAATAGGTATTACTTTTGCGTGCCTGAAAAATATACCACGAAATTTCGAGAAATGGAAGAGCCTTTTCGAAAGAAGTGAGCATATATTTTTGCAAGGCATCCATAAGTATTGCTAATGCCATGCCGTCAGAGCAAAGAAACGGAGGCTGAGATGCGATGTTGTCTCCACTTTACAGGTGTGGAAGATTCCTGCGGTAGCGCCGCAGATCGTCTTCATTCACTTCAGTAATGATTTTGTCCAGCGTAGCCAGCAGCTTTTCCTTATCATCCGGTAGGTGTCCTCTGAGCTGGAACGCATTGGAGGCGCCCATTGCGGCGAAGTAGGTTGGAATGCGCAAGTTCTGCACCAGAGTTCGCAGTTCAAGATACTTTTCCAGCTCACCCTCTTCTTGCCAGGTCCCGTTTTGCATATCCCGGTACAAGTCGGAATCCGGATAAATGGTCAGCATATTTGGGCCGACCAGAAAGGGATGTAGCTGATTAAAGATTTCTACCGATGCTTTTGCGCTGATCTCACCATTGCCCTTGCCTGAAATGCCTGTCAGATAGAAGAAGCCGTATTCAATGCCAGCCTGTTCCAGCCTTTTACACTGTGTCAGGATATCCTGTGAAGTGTAACCCTTGCGCATAAAGGAAAGAGCGGTGTCATCCCCCGTTTCCACGCCGATGGTCAGCCCGTTATATCCCGCCTGACGAAGGCGCATCAAATCATTGTCCGACTTTTTTACAGGATCAGTTATGCGGGCAAAGCAGCCAATCGTTTCGATAGCCGGAAGATATTTGTAAATCAAATCCGCAATTTCAAGCAATTTTTCTGTTTTCAGAACAAATGGATTGGCCCCGGTCAAAAAGACTCGCTGGATAGGCGTTGAAATTGGCAATCCTTGAAGGCGAGCTGTCATCATCGAAATGGGGTCTGAGTATAAGAGCTGCGCCTCCAGCAAGTCGTGTTCGATATCTTGCAAAGGTGACATTCTGAATTTGAACGGTAAATCATTGTAAAGCGTGCAGAATTTACATTTGTGATGTGTGCAGCCTGCAGTTACCTCCAGTAGCAATGAATCCGCTTCATAGGGCGGTCTCCAGATCGTTCCTGTGTAATGCATGATAGACACCTCATATCCATGATTTTCACGCAGGCAACGAGGGAAACCTGCGTATGATCGTCTCGTTATCACAATAGTAGCATGACACGCCGAAAAGAAAAGTACGGTACTTTTTTGCAGTACCTGCAAAAACAAGGCTAAGCTGTTATAATGGCTTTGAAGGGGATGGTGCGAATGAGAAAATCGGAAGCAGCTGTCAGCCGCTGTAAGACAATTTCAACAGTACAGAAACTGTTAGGCGGGAAGTATAAGATCGAACTTCTCTGGTACATCGGGAAATGTGATATCAAGCGTTTTGGACAACTCCGACGTCAAATCGGCGAAATTACGGAAAGCTCTTTAACAAAGCAGCTTCGGGAATTGGAAGCTGATGGCTTTATTATACGGCATGACTTTTGTGAGGTGCCTCCGAGAGTAGAATATACGCTGACCGAACTGGGGGCTAGCTTTTTATCTGTTCTTGACTATATGAAAATGTGGGGCGATGAGCATTTACCCTGAAGGATTGAACAATGCAGGCAATATGACATATAAAAAGAAAGTACCCACCCCATTCAATTGGGGTGGGTACTTTTTCGAAATAAACGAAAGGAAAAGGGGGAGTTCGAGGGGAGCCTGCTCTTCCTTGAGATCAGAACTCGGCGTTGCCCACGGTTCTCGGATGGGGCAGCACGTCGCGGATGTTGGAAACGCCGGTGAGGTACATCACCAGACGCTCAAAGCCCAAGCCGAAGCCGGCGTGCTTGCAGGAGCCATAGCGCCGCAGATCGCAGTACCACCAGTAGTCCTCGGGCTTCATGCCCAGTTCGGCGATTCGGCTTTCCAGCAGCTCCAGCCGCTCCTCACGCTGGCTGCCGCCGATGATCTCGCCGATGCCGGGTACCAGGCAGTCCGCGGCGGCCACGGTCTTGCCGTCGTCGTTCATCCGCATGTAGAAGGCCTTGATCTCCTTGGGATAGTCGGTGACGAACACAGGCTTCTTATATACCTGCTCAGTGAGATACCGCTCGTGCTCAGTCTGCAGGTCGCAGCCCCAGAACACCTTGTAATCGAACTTGTCGTTGTTCTTCTCCAGGATGGAGACGGCCTCGGTGTAGGTCACCCGGCCGAAGTCGGAGGAGGCAACGTGCTCCAGACGCTCCAGCAGGCCCTTGTCCACGAAGCTATTAAAGAAAGCCAACTCGTCGGGGCACTTGCGCATCACTTCACGGATGACGTACTTGATCATGGCCTCGGCCACGTCCATGTCGCCCTTCAGGTCGGTGAAGGCCATCTCCGGCTCGATCATCCAGAACTCGGCAGCGTGGCGCTGGGTGTTGGAGTTCTCCGCCCGGAAGGTGGGGCCGAAGGTGTACACATCGCCGAAGGCCATGGCGAAGTTCTCGGCGTTCAGCTGGCCGGAGACCGTCAGGTTGGCGGGCTTGCCGAAGAAGTCCTGGGTGTAGTCGATGGTGCCGTCCTCGTTGCGGGGCGGATTCTCCATGTCCAGCGTGGTGACCCGGAACATCTCACCGGCGCCCTCGCAGTCGGAGGCGGTGATGATGGGGGTGTGAACGTACACGAAGCCCCGGTCCTGGAAGAACTGGTGGATGGCGTAGGCCGCCACGCTCCGCACCCGGAAGGTGGCGGAGAACAGGTTCGTCCGGGGACGCAGATGCTGGATGGTCCGCAGGAACTCCACGCTGTGGCGCTTCTTCTGCAGGGGGTAGTCGGGGGCGGACACGCCCTCTACGGCGATGGAGGCAGCCTTCACCTCCAGGGGCTGCTTGGCCTCCGGGGTCAGGACCACCTGGCCCTTGACGATG
>JAGBDS010000047.1 GCA_017937405.1 Oscillibacter sp. | reverse complement strand
AGATGTGCAGTGCCTGACGGCAGTTGGAGATCTCCGCGATATGAGGTGCGCCGCCAAATTCTCCGTCCAGCGTCCAAGGCATCTCCTGTTCAGCCGTAAACCGTACATACGGGGTCTTAAACCGCAGGATGAAGTTGTTGTCATCCGGCGTAATGAGGAGTTCATTGAGGATCTGCTGAATCTCCAGCGGATTGGTGGGCGTCTTGACCAGAAAGACCTCAAACAAACCGTCGTCCAAACCGACGTCATGCACGAGCCCCTTGAAGCCGCCGACCGTCGTGGTGTTGGTCACCATGCCGAAGATGAATTCATCCTCAATGGTGCGATCCTCGCATTCGACCTTGACGTGATAGGGCTGCAGGGTGGGGAGGGATTTGATGCCCTCCAGAATGTATGCCAGACGGCCCAGCGCGTTTTTGGTGTTCTGCGGCGTGGAATACGCAACCTCAGTGAAGGCGCCGAAGCCGGCGACATAAGTAAAATACCGGTCGTTGAAGCTGCCGACATCCACGCTGTATGGTTTGCTGCGCAGAATCAGTTCGGCCGCGTCGAGCGCCTTTTTGGGAATGCCGAGGCTGGTGGCAAAGTCGTTTGTCGTACCCGAGGGGATGTAACCAAGCGCGGGCTTCTCCGGAAGCTGCATCAGACCGGCCACGGTTTCGTTAAGCGTGCCGTCGCCGCCGCTGCATACAATCAGGTCGAAAATGCTGCCGCGGTCACTGACAATACGTGTAGCGTCTCCCGACTGCTGGGTAGTATAAACGGTGACCTCATAGCCTGCTTTGACAAAGCGATCAATGCAGTCGATCGCCTGATGGCGCATTTCACCCTTCCCGGAATTGGGATTCACGATAAACAGTAATCTTTGCGGCATACAGTCCGCGCCTCCTTGAAATCGGGATTATTCAGACAGAAGGCTGCATACGGCGTTGGCATACGCGACCGGATCCTCAAGCGAGAGACCCTCAATGAGCTGTGCCTGCGCATACAGGATTTCTGTATAGGTTTTGAGCTTGTCGGCATCGCCGGACAGGGATGCGAGCTTGTGGAAGATCGGATGGTCGGCGTTCAGCTCGAGCACGCGCTCGGCCTTGACCGTTTCCTCGTCGCCCATGCGCTGCTCCTTGAGCACCTTTTCCATCTCGAGGGAAACCATACCCTCGGTGGACAGGCAGCACGGATGGCTCTTGAGACGGGAGGTGAGCTGTACCTTGGCAACCTTGTCGCCCAGGGCCTCCTTCATCTGCTCGAGCAGACCCTTGTTTTCCTCCGAAAGCTTTTCAATGGCCTTTTTCTCGTCCTCGGTGGCGAGGTCGAGGTCACCGTCGGTGATGGACTTGAATTCCTTTTCCTTATAGTCGTGCATCATCTTGATGCAGAACTCGTCGATGTTGTCGGTCATGCACAGGACTTCGTAGCCCTTGTCGCGCAGACGCTCCATCTGGGGCAGCAGGCTGATCTTGGCTGCGCTCTCGCCGCAGGCATAATAGATGTACTTCTGGTCTTCCTTCATGCGGGAGACATACTCTTCGAGCGTGACCATCTTGTTTTCGGTTACGGAGTGGTACATCAGCAGATCCTGCAGCAGTTCCTTATGTGCGCCATACTCTACATACGCGCCGTACTTGAGCTGCATGCCGAACGCCTTGAAGAAGGTCTCGTACTTCTCGCGGTCGTTTTTCAGCAGGTTCAGCAGCTCGGACTTGATCTTCTTTTCCAGATTGGTCGCGATCAGCTTAAGGTGACGGTCGTGCTGAAGCATCTCGCGCGAGATGTTGAGCGATAGGTCGGCAGTATCGACCAGACCGCGAACAAAGTTGAAGTGATCGGGCAGCAGGTCCGCACAGCGCTCCATGATGAGCACGCCGTTGGAATAGAGCTGCAGACCCTTCTCGTAGTCCTTGGTGTAATAGTTGAACGGTGCGCTTGCCGGGATGAACAGCAGGGCGTTGAAGGTGACCGCACCCTCGGTGTTCATATGAATATGGCGTACCGGATCCTTGAAGTCGTAATACTTGGACTTGTAGAAGTTGTTGTAGTCCTCATCCTTGAGCTCGGACTTGGCCTTCTTCCAGATCGGCACCATGGAATTGAGGGTGGTCAGCTCCATGTAGTCCTCATATTCCGGCTTCTCGGGGTCGCAGCCTTCCTTCATACGGCTGCGCGGCATCTCCATCTGGATGGGGTAACGGATGTAGTCAGAATACTTGCGCACGATGGACTGGATGCGGTACGGCTCCAGATACTCGTCGAAGTTCTCGTTTTCGGCATTGTCCTTGATGGTCAGGATGATGTCGGTACCGGCCTCGGCCTTTTCTGCCGGGGTGATGGTGTAGCCGTCCGCACCGTCGGAAACCCAAAGGTTGGTCTCGCCGGTCTTTTCCGAGCGGGACAGGACTTCGACCGTCTTCGCAACCATAAACGCCGCGTAGAAGCCCACGCCGAACTGGCCGATGACGTCGGTGTCCTTGGCGTCGTCGCCCACTTCCTGCTTGAACTTGTAGGAGCCGGAGGAGGCGATGACGCCCAGGTTGTTCTCCAGGTCGTCCTTGTCCATGCCGATGCCGTTATCGGACACGGTGATGAGCCGGTTCTCCTTGTCCACCTTCAGCTCGATCTTGAAATCCTTGCGGTTCAGGCCCACGGACTCGTCCGTCAGCGCCTGGTAGCACAGTTTGTCGCAGGCGTCGCTGGCGTTGGAGATGATCTCCCGGAGGAAGATCTCCTTGTGGGTGTAGATGGAGTTGATCATCAGGTCCAACAGCCGCTTGGATTCCGCTTTGAATTGCTTTTTTGCCATGATACAGTTACACTTCCTTCATTGTATTTTAACAACAGTTAGCACTATAGCACAGAGAGTGCTAAAAATAAATGACCATTTTGTAAATTCTGGCGGCAGGGTGTTGTCTGGGACTTGGTTTGCGAGTAAAATATGAAAAAAATCCAGTTCACCAAAAGGGGAGTCCCGCGTATGACTTTCTTCCAAAAAATCGGAAACGCCATCGTCCGCTTCATGTATGGCCGCAACGGCATGGACCAGCTGAACCGGGGGCTGTTCTGGGGGTATATGGGCGTTTTCCTGGGCCAGCTCCTGTTTTCCATGATGCGCCTGCGGGGGCTTGCTCTGCTCTGTGAGATCCTGCTGTGGCCGCTGATGGTCCTCATTTTGTTCCGAATGTTCTCAAAGAACCTGCCGAAGCGGCGGGCGGAGAACCAGAAGTTCTGGAACTGGTGGTGCGGCGTCAAGAGCCGGAACGCCGGGGCCAAGGCACGCCATGCGGACAAGGACCACAAATACTTTACCTGCAAGACCTGCGGCACCATCTGCCGGGTGCCGGTGGGAAAGGGGAAGATCATCATCACCTGCCCCAAGTGCGGTGCTCAAATCCATGCGAAATCGTAAAAAAGTACAGCTTGCCAATTTCGGCAAGCTGTCTTTTTATCCTTTGGCGCTGGACTGTCCGCCATGGGTGTCGGCGTACAGCTTCAACAGGTGGACAAATTCCTGCCGGCGCTCGTCCCGGCTGCGGAGCTGGAGTCGGTTCAGCAGGGGGCGCAGCACATCCAGCTCCTCCTGGCTCAGTTCGGCGGTGAGCCATTCGTAGTAGAACGATTCCGCGTCCACCTTCGCGTTGCGGATGGCGGCGCCCTTTTCCGTGACGAAAAGCTGCTTCCGTCGTCCGTCCTCGGGATGGGGGCGGCGCTCAATGTAGCCTCCGGCCTCCAGCTTGGCGGCCCGGCGGGCAATGGTGCTCTTATCCAGCGCGTATTTTTTTCGCAGCTGCTCTTGGGTGATGCCGGGGCGGTGCTGGACGGTGTGGATCATATCGTAGTCGGAGAGGGTCAGATTCGTGTTGCCCAGGGCCTGGGCCACAAAGCGCTGGGAGTCCTTGTCAATTTTTCGGATACGCCGGTTGGTGGGGTCCATGGCTGGCCTCCTTCCTGACTTATTTTCCATATCATAGCGGCTTTATCAGGATTCGTCAATTATCAGGAGGGGATTTCTATGGTTTGCACAAATCGTTGGGAGATGCAACGATATTAGTTGACATCCGCAACGGCTGGGACTATGATGTGTCTGTGGAAAAACCACAGACACATAACACCTTGCCGCCCGGGAACGGTAAGGGTACGAAACGCCGGGACCGATCACCCCGGCGTTTTTGTTTTGCATATGGCGAAAAGCGGAGGGAGCCAGATAGCTCCCTCCGTTGTTTATTCGGCAGAGATGTGGTACACGATGCCGCCCACGGAGATGCTCTCCAGCTCCTCCAGGGGGATGATCGCGTCAAAGACGCCGCCCTTGTCGCAGACGGTGACGCCGTGGTCGGGCCGGATGCCGCCGCCGGAGGAGGACATGTCGATGACCGTTCCGTCCTTCTTCGTCAGAAGAATTTCCACGTTTTCAAAATACCGCTCCATCTGGATGCGGTCCTCTTCAGGCACCTGACCGCTGGGGGCATCGCTCCACTGGACCTCGCTGTCCACGGTGTAGTCCACCTTGAGCGCAACCGGGGAGACGGAGACGGAATCCACGGTGAAGGTCATGCCGTTCTGAGTAAAGGTCTCGCCGCCACCCAGAGTGACGGAGGAATCCTCGTAATCCACGTCAAAGCGGAATTTCCAGTGGCCCTCGATCAGCGTGACGGGTTCTCCGGCGGCCTCATCCCAGCCGCGCAGGTCCTGGAACTCTGCCGTGGCGGTGCTCTTGGAGATGGGCACGTCGGCGCTGATGGTCTGCACCAGTTGGATGGCATCGTCTCCGGGAATCTCGTCCACGAACCAGGCGCTACCGTGGGAGCCGCCCCGGACAGACAGCCAGGTCCCGCCGAAGCCGCCCATGGTTAGTCCTTTTTCACTGGCGCCCGCCGGTAGCAGGGGGGTGCCGTCGTCCCGACGGATGGTGTAGACGATGGCGGCATTGTATGTGTCGCCGATGATGGCGTCGGTGGTGATGGTGACGCCGTTGTCGGTGGCGGACGCGCCGATGGGCCGCCCGATTTTGTCGATGACCTCTGTCTGGGCCGCGTTGCCGCCGAAAATGGGGGACAGGGCGTCCACGGCGCTTTTCAGCACGCCGGTGGCCCCGGCCCCTACCATCAGCACCGCCGCCACAGCGGCGGCGATGAGAGCCGTCCGCCAGAGGGGCTTCCGCCGCCGGGGGACTTCCCGCTCCGCAGCCCGGAGGGCCTGCTCCGCCAGGATCTTCTTCTGCTCGTCCGTATAGTGCAGGCCGTTCATGGTCTGCTTGTATTCAAACAGTTCGCTCATAGTCTGTTCCTCCCAACATGGTTTTCAGCCGCGCCCGCCCCCGGGCCAGCCAGGTGTGGATGGTGGCGGTGGGGGCGCCCAGGATTTTCCCAATCTCCGCCGCCTGATAGCCCTCGTAATAATAGAGGTAGATGGCGGAGCGGTAGTTGGCGGGCAGCTCGTTCACCGCCGCCAGCAGGCTGCCGTCCTCTGCCTCTGGGGCCGGGACCTCCAGAACATCGTCCAGGCCGCAGGTTCTCTTCTGCCAGGGGCTTTTCAGCAGGTCTTTGCAGGCATTGGCCGCCATCCGCAGGACGTAGGCCCGCTCGTGGGCAGGACTTTCAAAGTCCCGTGGCTCCGTCAGCAGTTTGACGAATACTGTCTGGCACACGTCCTGGGCGTCGTGGGTATTTTTCAAGTAAGTGTAGCTCAGGCGGAGAATGGCGTCGGCGTAAGTCTCCGCCAGATATTCCGCCCGCTGGGTTGGATTCATGCAATCAGCTCCTTTAAGCGCGCTCATAAAGGATACGATTGGGAGGAACCAAAACTTTCAGCGCGCATGAAAAAAGAGCGGCGGCGCCGCTCTTTTTTGGAAAAGTCAATCCATGACGATGAGGGCGATGAGCTCCACCGGCTCATCCGTTTTGTTCTCCAGGCCGTGGAACTTGCCGTAACCCGTGGCGCAGATGTCACCAGCGTGGACCAGGACCTCCTTGCCGTCGTCGTTGAACACGCCCTCGCCCTTGATGATGTAGTAAAACTCCGTCTCGTGCTGGTGGTCGTGATAGCCGATGGAGCAGCCGGGATCCACGGTGACGTGGGCGAACAGACGGCCGTGGTTGTAAAGGCCCTCCTTGTCCGTCAGCTCCTTGATGTGGACAAGGCCCTTGCCCTTCTGGACACAGACGTCCTTCCGGGGGCAGTTTTCAGACAGTGTGTACATAAATATCCTCCTCCCGCCCCGCCCTTGCACGGGCGGCGGCAGCATGATAAAATCAGACTATCCACACTATATCAGACCGGCGGGGGCTTGTCCAGCCGCCGGAAAGGAGCGTATATGAAAAAAATATCTCTGCTGCTGGCGCTGGCCCTGCTGCTGACCCTGACCGCCTGCAGAAAAAAGGAGCCGGAGACGCCCGCACCCCCGGAGCCCCCGGCACCTGTGGAGGAGAACATCCTCTGTTTGGAGGAGCTGCGTCTGGAATTCCCCCGCAGCGGCCTGGGCAAGGATCAGCTTGCCGGGGCGGTCAAGGAGCTGCCGGAGCTGCTCAAGATGTATTTTGAGGAAACGGGCACCGTGGAGGTGGAGCGGATCACCGTCACCGTGGGCAGCTCTCCGGCGTCCACTGCCCAGGCGCTGGAGGAGGGCCACATCGACGTGGCCTTCCTGCCGGGGACGGCTGCGCTGGACGGCCCGGCGGTGCTGCTGGCGGACGCGTATCCGTTGGAGGACGGAACTCTCCGGGCCGGGAGCCGGGGGCTGTTGTGCGCCGCCCCCACGGCCTACGGCCAGCAGCTTGCCGGGCGGGCCTCCAGCGGCAAGCCCCTGTCCCGCGCCGAGGTGGAGCGGGCCCGCTGGGGCACCGTGGCGGGAGACGCCGATTACTTTACCCTGTGGCTGGCAGACAGCTTCGGGGAAGTCTTTGACGGAACCGTTACAGCGTTTGACAGCGAGGATGCGCTGTTCCATGCCGCGGCGGATGGAGCGTTGGATGCCATCATTATCCGGGACGACGCCCGGGCAGAGGCGGACTGGAACGGGGACGGCACCGTCTGGGAGCAGCTCCCGGTACTGGACGTGACGGAGACGGTGTACACCACTGTGGCAGCCATCAGCCCGGAACTAGCGGAGGAGAATTTTATCTCGGCGCTGGAGCAGGTATTGCGGCGCTTGGGTGAGGAACACCCGGAGCGGATGACCGTGCTGGGAGCGGAGGCGTTCGCATCTGTGACGGAGGAGGGCCTGACCGCCACCCGGCGGCTGGCGGCGCTGGATTTGGAATGAAAAATTGAAGAAAATCTGAAAATCCCTTGACCTTCAAGTTGCTTGATGGTGTATCGTAGGCCCAAAGGAGGGCCGGTTTATGACCAGTAAAGAGATGGAAGCACGGTCTGGGGTGGCCCGGGCCAATATCCGCTATTATGAAGCCGAAGGCCTGCTGCACCCGAAGCGGGCGAAGAACGGCTACCGGGATTACAGCGAGAGCGACCTGGCAGCCCTGGAAAAGATCAAGCTCCTGCGGCGGCTGGGCGTCACCATTGAGGAGCTGCAAGCCCTTTCCTGCGGCGGGGCGGAGCTGTCCGCCGTGTTGGACCGCCGTCTGGCGGAGCTGGACGGGGAGCGGGACGCCTTGGCGCAGGTGCAGCGGGTCTGCGGCGACCTGAAAAGCGCCGGGGCGACCTTCGCTGATCTGGATGCGGAAAAGTATCTGCGGGCGCTGGACGAGGGGCTCCGGTCCCCGGTGCTGCCTGCGAAAGACGCCCTGCCGGTAGTGACCAGTGCCCCCAGACGGTTCTTTGCCTGGCTGCTGGATGTGTACGCCATGACCAGCTTGGCCGTGATCGGCTGCTGTCTGGCCGGGTACAGCCCGGGGCGGATCGGCGGAGCGGGCTTTGGCCTGCTGGTCCAGCTCTGCCTGCTGTTCCTGGAGCCACTGGCGGTGTGTCTGGCGGGCACTACGCCAGGCAAGGCCCTGCTGGGGATGCGCCTGCGGAGGAGTGACGGGGGCAAGATGACCTACGGTGAGGCATTCTCCCGGTATCTTTACATGCTGTGGAGCGGTTTGGGATTTGGCATTCCCATCTGGTCCTGGGTCCAGCTCTACCGGGCTTTCCGGAGGTGTCGGGACGGAGAGCCCCAGCCCTGGGACAGCGGTACCGCCTACGAGGCGGCGCCTTTCCGGCCTCTGCGCCATGTGGGGGCCTGCCTGTTGGCGGCGGTGCTAATGCTGGCCGCCGCCGAGACGGCCAACAGCGCCAGCCAACTGCCGCCCAACCGGGGTGACCTGACGGTGGCGGCGTTCGCGGAGAATTTCAACCGCCAGGCAGCTTACATGGACCTGGATTTCACCGGCCAGCGGCTGAACGAACAGGGGGCCTGGGAGGACAAGCCCCTTGACGGCACCGCCTACGGCGTCTTTGATAGCTGGGAGGAAAAGAACCTGCCCTTCACCTATACGGTGGAGGAGGGCCGAGTGACGGCGGTGACCATCTCCGGGGAGCTGGAGAACGCGGAGAGCTGGCTGGACCTGCCGGTGGAGCAGGCCGTCACGGCGGCGACAGCCCTCCTCTGGGCTGGGGAGGAGACGCCCTTCTGGTCCTTTTCCCGGAAGGAGCAGACCGTTGCCCTGGCGGAGCTGGACTGGACGGACGGCTCTCTGGAACTGTTCGGAGGCACCGTCACCAGCCATGTGGAGCAGGAGGGCTTTTTTCTCTCCGGCGGCGCGCTCACTGCGGTGCCGGAGCGGGAGGAGAACCATTTTTCTATTACCATCACCATTGCGCTGGAGAACTGATACGATTTGCGTGATTGCAAAACGGGGATACAGGGTGTAAAATACCCTGTATTCTTTTTATTTACGAAACGGGTTTTGTGCAATCGGGAGAATTTTATTTGCTACCGAATTACCGCTTTACTTTGCTAATAAAATAAAGTAGAATGAACTCCGAGAGAAAGAGGGGGCGTTGTGCGCCTCATGAGGAGGATACATCCCATGGAATTGGACCTGAACATGTTAAAACCCCAGGAACGGGTATCTTTGCAGCTCCGGCTGCTGTATGAAAAGGCCGGGTTCCGGCAGTACCATATGGGCCGGTTCGAGGAGTACGGCCTGTACCAGGAGAACCGCCGCTTTTTGTCCAGCGAGCAGGTCATCACCTTCACCGACCTGGACGGCCGCCTGCTGGCGCTGAAGCCGGACGTGACGCTGTCCATCGCAAAAAACGCCCAGGTGGAGCCGGGCCAGTGCGGACGGTTCTACTATGCGGAGAATGTCTACCGCCCCAGCCAGGAGAGCCACACCTTTAAAGAGATCAGCCAGATGGGCCTGGAGTGCATCGGAGCGGTGGACGACGCTGTGACGGTGCAGGCAGTGTCCCTCGCCATCCAGAGCCTTGCCCTGACGGGCCGGGATTTCGCAGTGGAGCTGAGCCACATGGGCTTCGTCACCGGACTGCTGGACGCCGTGGGCGCCCCAGAGACTATCCGGCCCAAACTCCTGACCTGTATCCGGGACCGTAACCAGCATGAGCTGCAGCGCTGCGCTGCGGAGGCGGGCCTTTCCAAGCAAGGCGGAGACGCCCTTTGCCGCTTGTCTGCCCTGACGGGGGGCTGGGAGACGGTGCTGAGCGCGGCGGAGCCTCTGGCCCTCAACGCCGCCATGGGCGGGGCCCTCACCGAGCTGCGGACGCTGTGCGAAGCGCTGGAGGCCCAGGGCGAGACGGCGAACCTGAAGCTGGATTTGTCTCTGGTCAATGACATGGAGTATTACAACGGCCTGGTGCTCCAGGGGTATCTGGCGGGCTTGCCCCGGGCGGTGCTCCAGGGCGGACGGTACGACCCCCTGGCGGCCCAGTTCCGCAAGGGGGCCAAGGCCATCGGCTTTGCTTTGTACTTAGATGAACTGGCCCGGCTGACCGACACTGTCCCGGAGGCGGGGGAGAAGGTCATGCTGAACGTGGCCCTGCCCAAGGGCCGCCTGGGCGACAAGGTCTACGACCTGCTGGCGGGCGTGGGCTACGGCTGCCCCGAAAATTACAACGACACCCGCAAGCTGGTGGTGGAGAACCCCGCCGCCGGTATCCGCTACTTCCTGGTGAAGCCCAGCGACGTGGCCATCTACGTGGAGCACGGCGCAGCGGACATCGGCATCGTGGGCAAGGACATTTTGCAGGAGTCCGGCGCTGACGTGTACGAGCTGCTGGACACCGGCCTGGGCAAGTGCCGGATGTGTGTGGCAGGCCCCAAGGACTTTGCCGACGACCCCGGCCGCACCTTGCGGGTGGCGACGAAGTTCGTGAACATCGCCAAGGCATATTACGCCGCCCAGGGCCGGGACATCGACATCATCAAGCTCAACGGTTCCATCGAACTGGCCCCCATTCTGGGCCTCAGCGACGTCATCGTGGATATCGTAGAGACGGGCACCACCCTGAAGGAAAACAACCTGAAGGTCATCACGGAGTTCATGCCCATCTCCGCCCGGTTCATCGCCAACCGGGCCAGCTACCAGTTCAAGCGCCGGGAGATCGACACCCTCCTCGGCAAGCTGACGGAGGTGACGGAGCGGTGATACCGATTTTAGAATTTGACAAGCTGGCGCCGGAGGACATCTTGAACCGGGATATCCAGGCCGAGGAAAACGTCAGCGCCGCCGTGGACGCGGTGCTGGCAGAGGTAAAGGCCAACGGCGACGCGGCCTTGAAAGCCTACACCAAGCGGTTCGACGGCGTGGAGCTGGAGGACCTGCGGGTGACGGAGGCGGAACTGGAGGACGCCTGGGCGTCCCTGGACGCCGAGTTCATCAAGACGCTGGAAATGGCGGCGGAGAATATCCGCCATTTCCATGAGCGTCAGGTACACAAGGACTTCGTGCTGACGGATAAGCCGGGCATCCTGATGGGCCAGCGGTACACCCCCATTGAGAAGGTGGGCATCTGCGTGCCCAGCGCCCCGGCGGCCTTTCCCTCCACCATTTTGATGAACGTCATCCCCGCCAAAATCGCGGGGGTCAAAGAGATCGTGGTGGTGACGCCGCCGGACAAGAACGGCACTATCGGCGCCGAGGCCCTGGCGGCGGCGAAGATCGCCGGAGCGGACAAAATTTTCAAGATCGGCGGCGCTCAGGCGGTGGCGGCCCTGGCCTACGGCACGGAGAGCGTGCCGAAGGTGGATAAAGTAGTCGGCCCCGGCGGCATCTTTGTGGCGACGGCCAAGCGGAAGGTGTTCGGCCAGGTGGCCATCGACATGATCGCGGGCCCCAGCGAAATTCTGGTGCTGGCGGATGGCAAGTCCGATCCCGCCTGGGTGGCGGCGGACATGCTGAGCCAGGCGGAGCACGACGTGCTGGCCTCCGCCGTGCTGGTGACCGACAGCCGGGAACTGGCGGAGCAGGTGCAGCAGGAGCTGGAAATCCAGCTGGAAAGTCTGCCCCGGCGGGACGTGGCCCGGAAGTCCATCGACGATAACGGCAAGATCATTGTGACGGACAGCCTGGACAAGGCGGCGGAGGCCGCCAACCGCATCGCCCCGGAACATCTGGAGCTGTGCGTGGACGACCCCTTCGCCCTGCTGCCGAAAATCAAAAACGCGGGCAGCATCTTCCTGGGCCGCAGCGCCCCGGAGGCCCTGGGCGACTACTTCGCGGGCCCCAACCACACCCTGCCGACTTCCGGCACAGCCCGGTTCTCCAGCCCCCTCAGCGTGGACGACTTCGTGAAGAAGTCCAGCTTTCTCTATTATGACCAGGAGGCGCTCTCTCCCGTGGCAGAGCGCATCGCCGATTTCGCCCGGCGGGAGGGCCTGGAGGCCCACGCCCGCTCCGTACTGATTCGAAACGAAAAAGGAGGAAACGCGCAATGAGCAAGTTCCTTTCCAAAGAGGCCAGCCGTCTGGCCCCCTATACCCCCGGTGAGCAGCCCACAGATGCTCAGTACATCAAGCTGAACACCAACGAAAGCCCCTTCCCTCCCGCCCCCAAGGTGGTCAAGGCCCTCTCCCGGGCGGAGGTTTTGAAGCTGAACCTGTATTCCGACCCCACCTGTGGGCGGCTGGTGGAGGCCATTGCCAAGCGGTATGAGCTGCAGAGCGAAAACGTCATCACCGGCAACGGCTCCGACGAGATCTTGGCCTTTGCCTTCCGTGCCTTCTGCGGCGAGGGCAAGGGATTGGCCTACGCCGACATCACCTACGGCTTCTACAAGTCCCAGGTGGCCCTGTTCGGCCTGGACGCTAAGGTCATCCCCCTGCGGGAGGATTTCACCCTGAACGTGGATGACTACATGGACTTCCCTGGCACCATCGTCATCGCCAACCCCAACGCCCCCACCGGCATGACCGTGTCCCGGGTGGACATCCAGCGGCTGCTGGAGGCTGACCCTGACCGGGTGGTCATCGTGGACGAGGCCTATGTGGACTTCGGCGCCGAGAGCTGCGTGCCCCTGATTTACCGCTACGATAATCTGCTGGTGGTCCAGACCATGTCCAAGAGCCGCTCCCTGGCCGGCGGGCGCGTGGGCTTTGCCCTGGGCAGCCCCGAGCTCATTTCCGCGTTGAACCGGGTGAAGTACAGCTTCAACCCCTATAACGTGGGCCGCCTGTCCATTGTGGCCGGTGCCGCCGCCGTGGAGGACGAGGACTATTTCCAGACCTGCACCGCCGCCATCCGGAACAACCGGAAGTGGACGGTCCGGGAGCTGGAGGCGCTGGGCTTTACCGTCCTGCCCTCCCAGGCCAACTTCATCTTCGCCAAGTCTGACAAGCTCCCCGGCGGGGAGCTGTACCAGAAGCTGAAGGAGAATGGCATCCTGGTGCGGTGGTTCGATGCCGACCGCATCCGGGACTACATCCGCATCACCATCGGCTCCCTGGAGCAGATGGCGGCTCTGGTGGACGAGATCGCCCGCCTGCTGGAAGAAGTGTAAAGGAGGGAGCTTATGCGTACCGCCAGTATCAAGCGCGACACGAAGGAGACCCAAATCGAACTGTCTTTGAATCTGGACGGCACCGGAAAGTCCGAAATCGCCACCGGCTGCGGTTTTCTCAATCATATGCTGACCTTGTTCGCCCGCCACGGTGACTTCGACCTGACGGTCACCTGCCATGGCGATACGGACGTGGACTACCACCACAGCGTGGAGGACATCGGCATCTGCCTGGGCAAGGCGTTCACGGAGGCCCTGGGCGACAAGCGGGGCATCACCCGCTACGGCCAGTTCCTCCTGCCCATGGACGAGACCCTGGTGCTGTGTGCTTGCGACCTCTCCGGCCGGGACTACCTGGGCTGGGCGGTGGACCTGCCCACAGCAAAGGTGGGCGACTTTGACACGGAGCTTGCCAAGGAATTCTGGCTGGCCTTTGTCCGGAATTGCCCCGCCTCCATCCACATCCGGGAGCTGGCCGGGGAGAATACCCACCACATCCTGGAAGCCGTGTTCAAGGGCATGGGCAGGACGCTGAAAATGGCGGTGGCTCCGGACGCAAAGCATCTGGATGAAATCCCGAGTACCAAGGGTACTCTTTAAAAAGTGAGTTGATACCATGATAGCAATCGTAGATTACGGCGTGGGAAACCTGTTTTCCCTGTCTTCCAGCCTGAAGGCTCTGGGTCTGGAGACGGAGGTCACCCGGGACGCGGAGAAGCTCCGGGCCGCCGACCGCATTATTCTCCCCGGCGTGGGCGCCTTCGGCGACGCGAAAGCCAAGCTGGACGACACCGGGCTGGTGCCCGTCCTTCTGGAGGAGGCGGAGCGGAAGCCGTTCCTCGGCATCTGCCTGGGAATGCAGCTTCTGTTTGACCGGGGCTTTGAGTACGGCGAGCACGCGGGCCTGGGCCTGGTGCCCGGACAAGTGGTGGACCTCCACAACGATTTGGAGGATCAGACGTTGAAAGTCCCCCACATGGGCTGGAACAGCCTGCAGATCGTGAAGGACGACCCCCTGTTCAAGTATTTCGAGGATGGGGAGTATGTTTACTACGTCCACAGCTTCTACGCCAAGGACTGCGCCGCCAGTACGCTGGGAACATCCCAGTACGGCAACGTGGCGGTGACGGGCGCGGTGCGCAATGGCAACGTCTGGGGCACCCAGTTCCACCCGGAGAAGTCCGGCGACGCGGGCCTGCGGCTCCTTAAGGCGTTTGCGGAGCTGTAAAGGAGGATCACCATGCAGATATTTCCCGCCATCGACCTGTCCGGCGGACAGGTGGTCCGCCTTTATCAGGGCGATTACGACAAAATGACCGTCTACGGCCAGGACCCCTGCGCCGTGGCGAGAGACTTTATCGCCGCCGGGGCCAAGTACCTCCATGTGGTGGACCTGGACGGTGCCAAGGACGGTACTCTGGCGAATTTTGAATCCATCGCCGCCATCGCCAGGCAGGGCGGCTTGTACATCGAAGTGGGCGGCGGCATCCGCACTGAGGAGCGCATCAAGCAATACCTGGATTTAGGTGTTGGCCGCTGTATTCTGGGCACCATCGCCGTCAAGGACTTCAACTTCACCGCCCGCATGGCCCAGATTTACGGTGACAAAATCGCCGTGGGTGTGGACGCCCGGGATGGCTATGTGGCCGTCAACGGCTGGAAGGAGCTGTCCGCCGAAAAAGGCGTGGACTTCTGCCGCCGCCTGTACGCGGCGGGGGTGGGCACCGTCATCTACACCGACATCAGCCGGGACGGCGCCGAGACGGGCACCAATCTGGAGCTCTACCGGGAGCTGGCGAAAATTGGCGGCCTGAATGTGACGGCCTCCGGCGGCGTCAGCTCTCTGGAGGAATTGAAGGAATTGCAGGCCATCGGCACCCACGCCGCTATCTTAGGCAAGGCGCTGTACACCGGGCGGCTGGATTTGAAAACGGTCATTGAGGAGGTGGGCGCATGCTAGCCAAACGCATCATCCCCTGCCTGGACGTGAAGGACGGGCGGGTGGTCAAGGGCACCAACTTCGAGGGCCTGCGTGACATGGCGGACCCGGTGGAGATGGCCCACTTTTACAACACCTCCGGTGCGGACGAGCTGGTGTTTTACGACATCACCGCCTCCGTGGAGGGCCGGAACCTGTTTACGGACATCCTGCGCCGGGTGGCCAGTGAGATTTTCATTCCCCTCACTGTGGGCGGCGGCATCCGCACGCTGGATGACTTCGACCGGGTGCTGAAATGCGGCGCCGATAAGGTGTCCGTCAACTCCGGCGCCATCGCTGACCCCAGCATCATCGGCGCGGCGGCGAAGAAATACGGCGACCAGTGCGTAGTTCTCAGTATGGATGTGAAGCGGGTTTCGGGTAAGTTCCGCTTGTTCGCCAAGGGCGGCCGGGAGGACACCGGCATCGACGCCATGGACTGGGCCGTCAAAGGTGTGGCGGCGGGTGCGGGTGAGATCGTGCTGAACTCCATCGACACCGACGGCGTGAAGAACGGCTTCGACCTGGAAATGCTGGACGCTCTGGCGGCGCGGGTCAGCGTGCCCATCATCGCCAGCGGCGGCGCGGGCAATATGGAGCACTTCGCAGAGCTGTTCACCCATCCCGGCGTGGACGCGGGACTGGCGGCCTCCATTTTCCACACGAAGCAGGTGGACATCAAGGAACTCAAACGCTTCCTGCGCGGAAAAGGCGTAGAGATGCGGATATAAGGGAGTAAAGAAAGACTATGGAACTGAAATTTGACGAAAAGGGCCTCATTCCCGCCATTGTGCAGGACCACTACACCAAGGAGGTCCTGACTCTGGCCTATATGAATAAGGAGAGCCTTGCTATCACCATTGACGAGCGGCGGACCTGCTTCTGGAGCCGCAGCCGCCAGGAGCTGTGGCGCAAGGGAGACACCTCCGGCAATGTCCAGCATGTGGTCTCCATCACCGCCGACTGTGACGGCGACGCCCTGGTGGTGGAAGTCGTGAAGGACGGCCCCGCCTGCCATACCGGTGCGGAGAGCTGCTTCTTCAATGAAATTTACCTCTCCGAGGAGCTGAAGCAGTTCAGCTACGAGGGTCTGTACCACCTCATTGAGGGCCGCAAGACCAACCCCAAGGAGGGCAGCTACACCACCTACCTCTTTGAAAAAGGCCTGGACAAGATTTTGAAGAAGGTGGGCGAGGAGTGCACCGAGGTCATCATCGGCGGCCGCAAGGAGGACAAGGAGGAGACCATCTACGAGATCGCCGACCTGACCTATCATGTCATGGTACTGATGGTCCAGATGGGCATCACCGTGGAGGACATCACCCGGGAGCTGGAGAAGCGCCACGTGGTAGACCACAAGGTCAAGCAGGAGCGGATGCAATGACCCCCTTTGCCTGCTCCGTCCACACCCATGCCACCTGCTGCGACGGGAAGAGCACCCTGGCGGAGATGGCCGCTGCCGCTTTCGCAGCGGGTGTGCAATACTTTGGCGTCTCCTGTCATAGCCACACGCCCATTGACTTGGACGTGGGCTATGTTCTGCCTGCCGATATGACGGCGTACCGGGAAGAAGTGCTGGCCTTTCGGGCGGAATACGCCGGACGGATGGAGGTGTTGCTGGGGCTGGAATGGGACAGCCAGTCCGACGTCACACCGGATGGCTTTGACTACTGGATCGGCAGCGCCCACTACCAGCGGCAAAACGGCAAGCCCTACGCCGCCGACTGGGGAGAGGAGGCCTTCACCGCCTGCCGGGATGAGGCATTTGGCGGCGACGCCTTGGCGGTGGCCGAGGGCTACTTCCGGGAAGTCAGCCGGGTGGCGGCCATGAAGCCCACCATTCTGGGCCACATGGACCTCATCACCAAGTTCAATGCCGGGAACCGCTTCTTCGATGAAACGTCTCCCCGCTATAAAAAGGCGGCGCTGGAGGCCCTCCACGCGGCGGACCCGACCTCTACCCTTCTAGAGATCAACACCGGCGGCATGGCCCGGGGCTACCGCGACGCCCCCTATCCGGCGCTGTTCCTGCTGAAGGAGTGGCGGGCCATGGGCGGGCGCATCATCCTGAGCTCCGACAGCCATAGCACCGACACCATCCTCTATGGCTATGGCGATTCCATCGCCCTGGCGAGAGCGGCAGGCTTTGACAAAACCACCATTCTCACCCTGAACGGCCCGGCGGAGTGCCGGATTTGACGGGATTATGCAGAAAACAGCCAAAAAAGGCGCGGCGGAGGCCGCACCTTTGTGTTTCTTCGCCACTTGTGAAAGCCTTGGCGGGCTGATACAATAGCGGTACTGCTTGTAAAACAACGAGAGGTGCCTTTATGTATCGGACTGTGATCTTCGACCTGGACGGAACGATTTTGAATACCATCGACGACCTGACGGAAGCGGCCAACTGGGTCTGCCGGAAAAACGGCTGGCCTGAGCATACCGCGGACGAGTGCAAGGCTATGGTGGGCCACGGCATTGGAAACTTTGTGGAGAAATTCTCCCCGGCGGGCTTTCGCAGCCCTCTGCTGGTGGTGAATACCCTGTCCCAGTTCAGCAGCTATTACGGTGCCCACAACATGGAGAAGACGGCGCCCTACCAGGGCGTCCCGGAGCTGCTGGCCCGTCTGAAGGAAGCGGGCGTACAGCTGGCGGTCTACTCCAACAAGGCCGACGAGTTCAGCCGCGCCATCGTGGAGCGCTACTTCCCCGGCGTGTTCAGCCTGGTCCGGGGCAAGGTGGAGGGTGTGCCGGTGAAGCCGGACCCCGCCGGCATCCATGGCGTGATGGAGGCATTGGCCGCCGACCCGGCGGAGACGCTGTTCGTGGGCGACAGCAACGTGGACATCCGCACCGGCCACAATGCAGGCACCAAGACCTGTGGTGTCTCTTGGGGTTACCGCCCTCGTGCCTCTTTGGAGGAGGCCGGGGCCGAGTTTATGGCGGACACAGTGGCGGAGCTGGAGACCATCATTCTGGAGGGCGCGCCGTGCTGCTGACCTTTGACCAGGTGGGCGAGGTCTTGGACGACCTGGCGGACGCCTTTCCCCCGGTGCTGTTCGACGGGCTCAACGGCGGCGTAAACCTGCTGGAGGACACCGTCCCCGACCCGGATTTCCCGGAGGGGGAGATGTACATCCTGGGCGAATACTGTAACGACCTGCTGGGGAAGTACATCAACCTGTATTACGGCTCCTTTGCCGCCCTGGCGAAAAGTGAGGACTGGGACGCGGACACCTGGGTGGACGAGCTGCGGACCACCCTGGCCCACGAGCTGACCCACCACCTGGAGGCCCTGGGCGGGCTCCATGACCTGGACGACCAGGACGCCGAGGAGCTGGCCCGCTGGCGGGTGGAATTCGCGGCGGAAGCCGACGCGATGGAAGAAGAATAACCGTGGACCCCGGAGGTGGCTGTGCCGCTTCCGGGGTTTGATTTTTCCTAAAAACAAACACAAAGACCTGCAAAATCAACCTATCGGAGAAGGAGGGCGGCCTGTAAAATGGAAGGACGGTCAGAGAAGCCGGTACCTTCCGGCACTTCACGGAAAATTCACATTTTCTTGATGCGGTTTCCTCTGGAAAACGATTGACAGGCCACAAAGCAGGACGTATAATTGGCGACAGCTTGTCATAAAATGACACCCTGTCATATCTGAAAGAGGGAACAATATGTGTATGGAGACCTTCCTCCGGCTGCCGGAGGAAAAACGCACCCGGTTTCTGGATGCCGCCTGGGAGGA
Source organism: Oscillibacter sp. (assembly GCA_017937405.1). Taxonomy (GTDB): domain Bacteria; phylum Bacillota; class Clostridia; order Oscillospirales; family Oscillospiraceae; genus Oscillibacter. The sequence goes on along the minus strand of JAGBDS010000047.1, from coordinate 25,270 downwards.
GTTTACCCGCGTCAGCTTTGCGGAGGCATCCACCAACCAGATCGTGCGCCGGGCGGGAGTACCCCGGGGGAGCTTTTACCAGTATTTCCGGGATAAGGAGGACCTGTTCGCCTATCTGATGACCCAGGCCCGGGACCATTTCATTGAACTGTATGCTCACATTATGGAGGAGGCCGGGGGAGACTTTTTCAAGACGCAGCTTCTGTGTTTCGAGGGTTTTGCCCGTCAGGGAGCGGAAAAGGATGTGCTGTTCAACCGGTGTGTCCAGGTCCTGCGGTTGAATCCGGGCCTGCATATGCAGATGATCTCGGAGGACCAGCCGGGCTGCCGGATGCTGGCGAATCTCGTCAAAGCGGCGGATTTGTCTGGATTTGAAAGCGAAGAGACGGCTCAGCAGGCGTTTTCGTTGTCTCTGGTGGCTCTCGCTGGCTGTATCATGGACAGTCTGGCGGAGCCGGAGCGGACAGATGAATTTCGGCACCAGCTGGAGCTCCGGCTGAACATCATCAAATGGGGATGCCTGACGGCCGACGGGGCCGGGGCGGCAAGGAGGAGTATATGAAAAAGAGAAGTATCGCGCTGCTGCTGGCCCTGGTGTTGGTGCTGTCCCTGTGTGCCGTGACGGCTGCTGCCGGGGAAAAGGCGGAGGAAAAGGCGGAGAACCAGACCGGGGAGACCGCCGCGGTTGAAAACGGAGAGACCGGGGAAGGGGAGAGCGCGGAAGGAGAGTCCGCCGAAGAAGCGGAAGAGCCGGAACCCCCCTCTCTGGCGGGACCGGACGCGGACCCGGAGACTGACCTCAAGACGGGGGAGGCCATTGCAGACGCCCTCATCGAGCCGGACGCTGTGGGCACCGTCAGCTATGCCAATGTGGAGCGGCGGATGCGGGAGAACAACCTGAACGTCCTGGCGCTGCAGGAGAACGTCGACTTTCTCGACAGCATGGACTACGACAAGATGTACGAGGACCTGCGGAAGCAGCTGAATCAGATCGCCCAGGGACAGTGGATGATGATCCAGGGGGGCGCAGGCGATTCCTACGCCTACGCCCAGATGGAGCAGGGCTATGACGCCCTCCGCAAGCAGTTTGACGCCATCAAGGACGGCGAGCTGCAGGAGGACAACGCCGGTGCCAAGCGCCAGCTGAAAAGCCTCCAGGACCAGATCGTCATGGGCGGCGAGACGCTGTTTGCGACCCTGGCGGGGCTGGAGACCCAGGAGGGAGCCCTCCAGCGGCAGTTGACGGCTCTCAATCGCACCGTGGAGGAACTGGAGCTGCGCTATCAGATGGGCCAGGTCTCCGCCCTCCAGCTCCAGCAGGCCAAGGCGGGCCGGACCCAGCTTGCCAGCGGTCTGGAGACCCTGCGGATGAACATCCGCAATCTGAAATACCAGTTCGAGATGATGCTGGGGGCGGAGCAGACCGGGGAACTGACCCTGGGCGCCGTGCCGGAGGTGCGGGACAAGGAACTGGCGGCCATGGATCTGGAAAAAGATCTGCTGACCGCCAAGGACCGGAGCTATGACCTCTACGCTGCTGCCAAAACGCTGGAGGATGAACAGAAGAACTACAAGGACGCCGGAAAAGAGCACGGCTACAATGAGAACAATATGGAGTTCCAGCAGGCAAAGCACAACTGGCAGGCTGCCCAGTATACATACAACGACACCGTGCAGAGCTATGAGCTGAAATTCCGCAACCTGTATGCCCAGGTCCAGGACTACAAGCAGATTCTGGACGCCGCCAAGGTGTCCCTGGCCTGCGAACAGTCGTCCTGCGCGGCGTCGGAACTGAAATTCACGCAGGGCACCATTTCCCAGAACGCCCTGCTGGACGCCCGGGACAGCCTGAAAGCGGCGGAGGAGAAGGTGCAGACCGCCGCCAATGACCTGTTCGTATCCTACAACTCGTATTGCTGGGCCGTGGAACACGGCGTTTTGAACTGATTGGAGGCTGCCTGTATGAAATATCAGAGAGTTTTAGCCGCGGCGCTGGCTGTCATTATGGCCCTGGCCCTCACCGCCTGCGGCGGTGAGCAGCCGGTGGAGGAGGAGCCTGCGGCGGGCGTCGCCGTCCAGGTGAAGACCGTCACCGCAGGAAGCATTGCCACGGAGAACAAGGTGTCCGGCCAAATCAGCGCCGACAACGAGTCCGTTATTCTCATCGCCTCTCCCGCCAAGTGCACCGCGGTTTATAAAAACGCGGGCGACCTGGTGGAAGCGGGGGACGTCCTCTGTACCCTGGACCTGGGCAGCACCCTGTCCAGCTACAACGCGGCCCGTATCAGCTACCAAGCTGCTGTCCAGAGCTATCAGGACCAGAAGGCCATTCTGGATAAGCAGGTGGCCCTGGCTTCCGACAATGTGGCCAACACCAAGGCCCTGTTTGAGATTGGCGCCGCCTCCCAGCTGGAGGTGGATCAGGCGGAGCTGAACTATCAGAACGCCGTGGCGGGCCGGAATTCCGCCCTGTCTCAGCTGGAGGCTGGGATGCAGAATGCCAAGAGCGGCGTGGAGCAGCTGGACACGGCCCTGGAGAACGTGGACCCTAACGGCAACGTACTGGCGCCCCAGTCCGGCACCCTGGTGACCATGAATGCTACGGAGGGCAGCTACATTTCCAACTCCATGCCCCTCATCGTCATCGACGGTGCGGAGCAGATGAAGGTGACGGCCTCCGTCTCCGAGGCGTTGGTGCCCAAAATCTCCGCCGGGGACAGCGCCGACGTCACCGTCAGCGCCGCGGGCCAGAAATTCACCGCCGTTGTCCGCTCTGTGGAGCGGGCGGCCAACATGCAGACGAAGCTGTATAACGTGGTGCTGACCGTGCCCGCCGACGTGACGGGCCTCCTCAGCGGCATGTTCGCCGATGTGACCTTCCACACCGACGTGGCGGAGCAGACCATCGTGGTGCCCACCGAGGCCATCCGCACCAGCAACGGCGTCCAGTACGTCTATGTGGTGGAGGAGGATACCGCCAAGTACATCGAAGTCACCACCGGCCTTGTCGGCAGCGGCGTCACGGAGGTCACCACAGGCCTCACCGAGGGCCAGCAGTTGGTGGTGGTGGGCCAGGCGTACCTGGCCGACGGCGACCCCGTCCGCGTGGTCGGCCAAGAGGGGTAAGCGCCTATGAGTACGGCGAGATTCTGCATCAAGCACAGGGTAACGACCCTCCTGGCGGTCATTATGATCGCCGTGTTCGGCGTGGTATTCACCACGCAGCTCCAGATGTCCCTGCTGCCGGATATGGAGGCCCCCATGGCGGTGGTGGTGTGCTACTACAACGGCGCCACCCCCAGCGACATGGAGGAGCTGGTGACCCGGCCCCTGGAGACGGCCATCATGTCCGTCCCCGGCGTGGATGAGATCAGCTCCACCTCCTCCGACGGCGTCACCCAGATCCAGATCACCTATGTGGAGGACACGAATCTGGACATCGCCGCCAGCAAGCTGCGGGAGAAGTTCGATATGCTCTCCCTGCCGGACGGCGCCATGGACCCCATGATCATCAACATGAACCTCAGCGACCTGATGCCCACCGCCATGATCGCCCTGTCGGGCGAGGACCTGGCGGAGCTCCAGACCCTGGCGGAGGACGTAGTGGTCCCCGCGCTGGAGCGCATCAACGGCGTGGCCTCCGTGTCCATCAGCGGCGGCGTCACCCAGCAGGTCAGCGTGGATGTGGACCCCACCCGGGCGGCGGGCTTCGGCCTGTCCAACAGCTATATCGCCCAGTTTTTGAAGGCGGAGAACCTGCTGTATCCTGGCGGCGACGTGTATAACGGCTCCAAGACCCTGACCGTTTCCACCGACGCCAAGTTCCAGACCGTGGAGGACGTGGCAAACATGATCCTCACCTTGCCCACCGGCGGTCAGGTCCGTCTGGGCGAGGTGGCAAACGTGGAACTGGAATCCAAGGAGACCGACGCCCTGGCGGAGATGAACGGCGAGAACTGCGTGCTGCTGCAGGTTTCCAAGCAGTCCGGCGCCAACGAGAACCAGGTGGCAAACAAGGTCGCCAAGCGGATGGCCTCCCTGGCGGAGGAGAACCGCTCCGTCCATTATGCCCTGCCTTACCTGGCCTCCGATTTTATCCATCTGGCCGTCAGCGCCGCCCTGCAGAACATCATTCTGGGCGTGGTGCTGGCAGCCGTGGTGACCTTCCTGTTCCTGCGGCGCTTCGGCGCCACCATGGCCATCGCCGTGTCCATGCCGGTGTGCATCCTGGCGGTGTTCGTGCTGATGAACGTCTTTGACCTGACGCTGAACATGATGTCCCTGGGCGGCATCGCCATGGGCGTGGGCATGATCGTGGATAACTCCATCGTGGTGCTGGAGAACATCTACCGCTTCGCGGCGGAGGGTCATGACCGCATGAGCGCCTGTGTCGACGGTACCAAGGAAGTCACTACCTCCGTCATTGCCTCGACGCTTACCACCGTGGCGGTGTTCGTGCCTATCGGACTCTCCGGCGGCATGGCGGGGATGCTGTTCGACGATTTCTGCCTGACCATCGGCTTCCTGATCTTAGGCTCCATGGCGATTGCTCTGACCCTGGTGCCCCTGCTGTGCTACCTGCTGCTGGATGAGAACAAGGTCCGGCAGGACCAGCTGAAAAAGGCGGAGAAGAAGCAGAATGCCCTTGGTGCCAAGGTGGGCGGCTGGTTCGGCAAGCTGTATGACCTGTACCTGCGGCTGCTGAACTACTTTGTCCACCACTTGAAGGTCGGTATGCTGGCCTCTGTGGCCCTGGTGGTGTTCTTCGTGGGCTGCTGCCTCACCACTAACGCGGTGCTGCTGCCGTCCATGGACATGGGAGAGGTTTCCATCACCGTCAGTATGCCCATCGGCTCCCAGATCCATGAGACCATGGCTATCGCCGACCGCATCACAGCCATCGCCGAGGAGAACGTCCCGGAGCTGGAGGACATGTACTATATCGCCCAGGCGGAGACCGCCTCCGTGGGTCTGGAGCTATGCGGCAAGAGCGAGCGCAAGCGCAGCAGCGACGACGTGGCGGACGCCCTGCGGCCCCTGCTGCGGGACATCGCGGGCTGCGAGATCACCATTACATCTTCTGATATGACCGCCATGATGAGCGGCGACGAGATCAGCTTGGACATCACCGGCGATGATTACGGCACCCTCGCCATGATCGCCGCCGACCTGACGGACCAGATCGGCGCCCTGGAGGACGCCGTGGATGTCACCAGCTCCGTGGCCCGGCAGGTGCCTCAGGTGAAGGTCACCATGAACCGGGAGGCCGCCGCCCGCTACGGCCTCACCGCCGCCCAGGTGGGCACCGCCGTCCGGGAATCCCTCACCGGCGCCACCGCCACCACCGTCACCATCGACAACAAGGAGCTGGACGTGGTGGTCAAGGGCGACGGCTCCGCCGCCGAAAGCCTGGACGCCCTGGGCTCCATGTCCATCGCCACCGCCATGGGCGGCTATGTGCCCCTGAACGCCGTGGCAAACGTGGAGGTGGTCCAGGCACCCCAGACCATCACCCGTAGCAACCAGTCCCGCCAGGTGCGCATCACCGGCTCCACCCTCAGCGGTAACGTCACCGCCATGACCGCCAGCATCAACCAGATCCTGGACAGCTACGCCCTGCCGGAGGGCTACACGGCCTCCATCAGCGGCAGCTACGAGGAGATGATGGAGAGCTTCACCGACCTGCTGCTGGCGCTGCTGGTGGCCCTGGGCCTGGTGTACTTCATCCTGGCGGCCCAGTTCGAGTCCTTCCTCATGCCCGTCATCATCATGATGATCTTGCCGGTGGCCTTCTCCGGCGCCCTGTTCGCCCTGCCGGTCACGGGCCGGGACCTGTCTGTGATCTCCCTGGTGTCCCTCATCATGCTGGCTGGCACCGTGGTCAACAACTCCATCGTACTGGTGGACTACATCAAGGTCCGCCGGGAGATGGGCGAGAGCCGGGAGGAGGCTATCCTCCATGCCTGCCCCCTCCGTATCCGTCCCATCCTGATGACCACCCTCACCACCGTCCTGGCCATGGTCCCCATGGCCCTGGCTATGGGCGATACCCTGGAGATGATGAGCGATATGGGCATCACCATGATTTCCGGCATGGTCATCTCCACCATCGTGACGCTGCTGTTCACCCCGGTGTTCTACTCCGTCATCGATGATCTGCCCAAGCGTTTCCGCCGGAAGAAAAAGACGGCGGAGCCCCTGCCGGAGGCCAATGTCCCCGCAGAGACCCACTGACCGCCATACAAGCCGCCCGAAAGGGCGGCTTCCGGCTGCCGATAAAACGGGAAACCCGTGCGGCGGAAGAACGTTGCGAGAGGCTGCACCCGCAGGCGCGATTCGGAGTGCGGCCGGGCAAGGCCCGGCTCTTGGCGCGGAGATCATCCGGGAGGGGTGCCTTTGGGTTTCCATTCAGTCCCTTTTCACTAAAATGTTGATAGATCTAGTTCTGTTGATTTCCCCAACCGTCTTTGCTGCGGGCAGTGCCGCGGTATGCTATGATGAACTTCACCGACCGGAATGTAGGGGGGCTTATGAACAGCGTCAGCAAAACTTTATTTATCCCGCTGTATGGAAAATCACAGGTCAGCAGAAAAGGGATCATTTTGAGTGATCCTGCTGCTGAAGAAATCTGGAAAGCGGAATCTTTTCCAGTCCACGGAAAATTGAGATCAAAATGGCTGGCCTACAATATGGCAATGCGGGCAAGGGTGTTTGATGACTGGACAGAGGCGATGCTCCGGGCAAAGAATGATGCCCTCGTCCTGCATATCGGATGCGGGCTGGACAGCCGGTGCCTGCGGGTCAAAGCGCCGTATATAAATTGGATCGATGCGGATTTTCCCGAGGTACTTTCGCTGCGAAAGAAATACTACGAGGAAAGTGCTGTCTATCATATGATGGCTGTGGACGCCTCGAAGGCAGAACAAATAGAAAGGCTTCCTGACAGCGAGACAGCGGTCGTTCTTTTGGAAGGCATCAGCATGTATCTGACGAACGGGCAGATGATCCGCTTGTTTCAGGCATTGGAGAGGAAGTATTCCCACCTCCATATTCTGGTGGATGCCTACACGGAATTCGGCGCAAAAGCATCGAAGTATAAAAACCCTGTCAACGAAGTAGGCGTTACGGAATTGTACGGCATGGATGATGTGCAGAGCTTGCTGCATGATACGAAGATCAGGCTCAAGGGGGAACATTCATTTACGCCTAAGCATCTGGTCAATGAGCTGCAGCCTTCCGAACGGGCTTTCTTCAGAGTTATATTTTCAGAAAAGCTTTACCGTAAGATCTGCCGCCTGTATGAACTGGAGACTGTTTCGTAAAGCCCGGTTGATTGGGCAGCCTGATAAGCCGCCCGAAAGGGCGGCTTGTATTTCTGGAACGGCAGTGATATACTGAATCATCAAAAACGCGCCGTGCACATGACGGCGTTGGGAGGAAAGCCTATGTCGATTTTGGTTACAGGCGCCGCCGGTTATATCGGCAGCCATACCTGCGTGGAGCTGTTGGAGGGCGGCGTAGACATCGTGGCAGTGGACAATCTGGTCAACGCCAGCCGGGAGGCCCTGCGCCGGGTGGAGCGCATTACCGGGAAGACCATCCCACTCTTCCAGGTAGACGTCTGCGACCCGGAGGGTCTGGAGGAAGTGTTCGCCCAGAACCCGGACATCACCGCCGTCATCCACTTCGCGGGATTGAAGGCCGTGGGGGAGAGCGTTCGGAAGCCCCTGGAGTATTATGGCAACAACCTGGAGAGCACCCTGAACCTCCTGCGGGCCATGCGCCGCCATCAGGTGAAGAACCTCATTTTTTCCTCCTCCGCCACGGTGTACGGGGACCCGGCCAGCGTCCCTATCCGGGAGGATTTCCCCGTGGGCGGTACCACCAACCCCTACGGCACCTCCAAACTGTTCATTGAGCGCATCCTGACGGACCTCTGCGCGGCGGAGCCGGACTGGAACGTGGCGCTGCTGCGGTACTTCAACCCCATCGGCGCCCATGCTTCCGGACTCATCGGGGAGGACCCCCGGGGCATTCCCAACAACCTGGTGCCCTACATCGCCCAGGTGGCAGTGGGGAAGCTGGAGAAGCTCCACGTCTTCGGCGGCGACTGGCCCACGCCCGACGGCACCGGCGTCCGGGACTACATCCATGTGGTGGACCTGGCGAAGGGCCATGTGGCGGCGCTGAAGAAACTGGAAGAAAACTGCGGCCTGTTCGTGTGCAATCTGGGCACCGGCCGGGGATACAGCGTCCTGGAGGTACTCCATGCCTATGAAAAGGCCTGCGGCAAGGAACTGCCCTATGTGGTGGATGACCGCCGGGAGGGCGATATCGCGGAATGTTGGGCGGACCCCGCCAAGGCCTGGGAGGAGCTGGGCTGGCGGGCGGAGCTGGGCATCGACGAGATGTGCGCCTCCAGCTGGAAATGGCAGAATCAGAACCCTGACGGCTATGCGGAATAAGGTAAAATAGAAACAGGCGGAGCGTTTTTGAACGCTCCGCCTGTTTTTTCTTATTCGTAATGGATCATGGCTGCCTGGGCCGTGGGGATATCCCGGTATACGCCTGTCGCTGCTGCGGCAAAAACGGCAGCGCCGAAGGCGGCTTCCTCCCGGTGGGCGGGGAGCTTCAGCGGCAGGCCAAACTGTTCCTCCAGATACCGCCGCAGCACGGGATTTTTCCGGACAGCGTTTCCAGAGCCCACCAGTCCGACAGCGGGGGACAGGAGGGGCATTTCTCCGTACAGCCCCCGCAGCTCGGCGGCCATGCCCCACAGCACGCCCCGGGTCAGCTGCTCCGGGGTGAAGTTTTCCTCCGAGATTTCGGAGACGGCGCCCCGCAGGGCGGGGTCGTTCCTGGTGCCGCAGAACCGGGTGTCCACCGTCAGCGTGTGGTCCTCCGGCTGCTCCGCCGCCATGTCGTTCATCACGGCGTAGATGTCGCTGATGTCCCCGCCGAACCGCTCCGCACACCGGGCGAAAAAGCGGTGCAGCAGGGCGTAGGCCCGGCCACCGCACAGGGGCGAGCCCGCCAACAGGAATTTGTCGTCCACATAGGGGCGGACCGCCCCGGCGGGGAAGGGAATAGGAGCGGACACCACGGCGGAGACCTGGCTGCCGGTGCCGATGTTGACCAGAATATCGGCGTTTTCCCGGAGGGAACCCAGCACACTCGCCTGATTATCCCCGATGGCCGCAGCCACGGGAACGCCGCAATCTTGTCCGATGACCGCCGTCTCCGCCATCACGGCGGGGAGGAAGGCACTGTCAAGCTCCACCTTTTCTATGGCGGAGCTGTCAAAAGTGTGCGCCGCCAAATCAAAGCAGCCGAAGCTGGCGGCGCTGCTGGCATGGACCAGCGGGGCCTCCCGGTGGGCCAGCAGCATGGCGATGTAGTCCTGAATGGTGCAGAAGGTGACGGCCTCCGCCGGGACAAGGCCTTGTTCCCGGTTGATAAAGTGGGTGACCAGCCCGAACCCGGAGGCCAATGCATAGCCGGACCGGGCGGTGAGATAGGCGGCGTAACTGCTGTCTCCGTAGGGACGGTTTCCCCGGCCATCCTGCCAGGTGTACAGCGGACTCACCGCCCGGCCTGCCCGGTCCAGATAGAGGATGCCGTGCATCTGGCCGGTGACACCGATAGCAGCCACCGGGGAAAACTCCGCTGCCAGCGCCTCTTTCAGGGCCAAGGCGGTTTTCGCAATGCGGGCGGGATCCTGGAGCCGGGACACGCCGTCCGGGGAGGGAAGCGCACTGTCATTGGGGACCGTGACGGCCCGCGGCAGCGCGCCGGAAACGGTATCCACCGCCACGGCGCTGATGGAGGTGGTGCCGGTGTCAAGACCGATGAGCGTGGACATAGCCATTCCTCCTTACCGCTCCATCTGCCAGTAAAAGGCGCTGTATGGTGGCAGCTCACCGCCCCCGCCAAAGTCATGGGACTGTCCGGTGATGAGGTCCACCGCCCGGCCGCAGCCAGCGTCGAAGTGGGCGGTGTAAGGCTGGCTGTCGGCGTTGACCGCCACCAGCACCCGTTGACCCTCTGTGGCCCGCTCGAAAATGCACTGGCGGTTGGTCAGCACCACATTGCGGTAGCTGCCATAGCACAGAGCGGGACTCTGGCGGTGGGCGGCGGCCAGCTTGGCAATATAATCTGTCAATTCCATCCATCGGGGCGTTTCCACCTCCGGGCGGAGAGGGGCGTCGGTGCCGCCGCCCTTGACGCCCTCCATGCCCCACTCACTGCCATAATAGATGGCAGGCACCCCGGGCATACCGAACAACAGGGCGTAGGCCAGAGGCAGGTGGGCGGGATTAGTCAGTTGGGAGGCAATGCGGGTGACGTCGTGGTTGTCCAGGAAGCCCAGCAGGTGGGCGCCCTTGTACAGCGTCCACTGCTCCGGGCCGAACTGCCGGGCGAGAGAGTGGCAAATTTCAAAGAGGTTCATGGAGTTGAAGCTGGACCACAGCCCCTTGTAGCACTCGTAGTTGGTGACGGAGTGGCACCGCTCCGGCCCCATCCAGCGGTTGTAGTCGCCGTGGAGCGTCTCGCCCAGCAGGACGAAATCCGGCTTCAGCCCCTGGGTAAACGCCCGGAGCTGGCGGAGGTAATCAGTCGGCAGGCAGTAGGCCACGTCCAGCCGCAGCCCATCAATGCCGAACTGCTCCACCCAGGCCCGGATGGCCTGGAACTGGTGCTCCACCACGGCGGGGTTCTGGAGGTTCAGCTTCACCAGCTCGTTGTGGCCCTCCCAGCCCTCGTACCAGAAGCCGTCGTTGTATTCCGTGTTCCCGTCGAAGCTGACGCGGAACCAGTCCTTGTAGGGGCTGTCCCACTTCTTCTCCCGCACGTCCCGGAAGGCCCAGAAGCCCCGGCCCACATGGTTGAACACGCCGTCGAAAATTACCCGTAGGCCTGCGTCGCGAAAAACCCGGCAGACCTGGGCCAGGTCCTCGTTGGTGCCAAGTCTCGGGTCCACGGTGAAATAGTCCCGGGTGTCGTAGCCGTGGCGGTCACTGTCGAACACGGGATTCAAAAGGACCGTGTCCGCGCCCAGCTGCCGGATGTGGGCCGCCCACTCCGCCAGCCGCAGGATGCGGTGGGCCTGGACGCCGTCGTTTTCCGCCGGGGCGCCGCACAGCCCCAGGGGATAAATCTGATAAATGACTGCTTCGTCGAACCACATATGCGGGTGCCTCCTGTCAAAATGTGTTGTCTCTTATCTTACCTGATTTTTCCCTTCCGGGCAAGTGCGGAACGTCCAATGCGTAAATGTTACACTTATATATCAAATAATTGACTGCCATATTTTACCTGATCCGCAAAGTTCCTTGTGTTTAAATGTGTTTTGTGGTGTTCTGGTGCTTGATACCACGAAAGTGTTTTGTTACGGTTATGTTACAAACAACGGTAATATATTGATTTTGAAAGTTCGGTTTGCTAAGATGCAACCGTGGAACAACGCCGAACGGCGGGAAGGCCGGCTCAGATACGGGTCAGGCTAGCCACGGTATGTGTGCCGGAGGAACCGGCGGCCGGGGGCGTTCCGCAAAATCAAATGCCGGGAAACCCGGTAAATTCAAAAGGAGGAAACCCCATGAAGAAGTTCCTTTCTCTGGTTCTGGCTCTGGTTATGACCATGTCCCTGGTCACCATCAGCGCCGGTGCCAAGGACTTCACCGACGCTGACAAGGTTACCTACACCGAAGCAGTCGACGTGCTGTCCGCCGTGAAGGTCATCGACGGTTATACCGACGGTGCCTTCAAGCCCACCACCCAGCTGAACCGTGGTCAGGCTGCCAAGATCCTGTGCAACATGATCCTGGGCCCCACCACCGCCAGCGCCCTGAAGGCCGATGCGGCCCCCTTCAAGGATGTTGCCGCTGACAACACCTTCGCCGCCTACATCGCCTACTGCGCCAAGGAAGGCATCATCGATGGCTACACCGATGGCACCTTCCGTCCCACCGCTCCCCTGACCGGCTATGCTTTCATGAAGCTGCTGCTGGGCGCCCTGGGTTATGACAAGGACGTTGAGGGCTACAACGGCCCCAACTGGTCCATCAACGTTGCCAAGCGCGCTCTGAACATCGGCCTGGACGACGGCCTGGTCGAGGACTTCGACGGCACCAAGATCGTCACCCGCGAAGAGGCCTGCCTGTTCGCTCTGAACACCCTGAAGGCCACCATGGTCCAGTATGACACCAAGACCACCGTTTCTGTCGGTGGCGCTGAGGTCGTTATCGCTGGCTCCAAGGCTGAGGACGTTGAGAACAAGGCTGTCAACCAGACCATCAAGAACGATGGTAAGATGCAGTTTGCTGAGAAGTACTTCACCAACCTGAAGAAGCAGGCTGACCGTGATGACTTCTATCGTCCCGCCACCACTTGGAAGGTCAAGGCTGAGAAGGTCGGTACTTACACCGATACTCCCGACCTGACCTACACCAAGGGCGTGAAGAACGGCGCTATCTACTCCGACCTGGGCAGCAAGGTTGCCAAGGAGAACGTCTCCGTTTATATCAACGGCCTTAAGAAGGACGACAAGGCTGTTGCTATTGCTAAGGGCGGCGACACCAAGGTCGGTGCTTATGGCAACGGCGTTCTGACCGAGGTCTACTATGACAGCGACAATGAGACTGCTGAGATCATTCAGGTCATCACCTATGTCGGCGAGGTCGAGAAGACCGTGAAGGCCACCTCCAGCAAGGACGCTTACATCGTTCTGTCTGACGCCAGCGTCATCGCCAACGGTGCCGCTCCCGCCGGCAAGCTGACTTTCGAGACCGACGAGAAGTTTGATGATGAGGCTATTGTTCTGTACACCTATTCTGAGATGGAGGGTGTTGAGAAGGTCGAGTCTGTCAAGGTTGCCGAGGCTGTGACCGGCACTGTGACCCGCGCCGAGAACAAGGATACCAACAACCTGGAGAGCCAGAACCTCACCATTGATGGCGAGACCTACAAGACCGCCTACAAGTTCGGCGGCGATGAGGTCGGCACCATCACCGTGAAGGAAGACTACACCGCTTACCTCGACGAGTATGGCTATGCCATCAAGGTGGAGAAGGTTGCCGATCTGTCCTCCGAGTATGCTCTGCTGCTCGGCTACAAGAACGGCAGCGACTGGAGCACCAACAAGGCCCTGCTGGTCTTTGCTGATGGCACCAAGAAGATCGTTGACACCGATAAGGACTATAAGAAGTCCGGTACTACCTATCAGATTCCCATGACCGATGCCGACTCTGATGGTATGGCCGATGCTGGCGCTGCCAAGATCGTCACCTGGAAGGTGAACGCTGACGGCGAGTACGCTCTGCGCGAGGTCAAGGCTAGCGGCACCGCTGCCACCAAGTACAGCGCTCCCAGCACCACCAATCTCTTCGACCTGAAGACTGACCGTGCCAGCATTGTCGTGAATAAGGCCGACGATTCTGCCACCGAGACTGTCTACGGCAACAGCGCCTCTGTGTTCGTGGTGAACAACGTCACCAATGACGATTGGGATTCCTACACCGGCGTGAAGGCCGCTCCCACCGTGAAGCCTGCCGCACTGACTGGCTTTGGTTCTGCTGGTATTATTGACAACGCCGCTGAGAAGGTTTCCGCCTACTATTACGTCAAGAACGGCATGGTCAAGGTTATGTTCGTCATGCCCGGCAATGACGCCCTGGTCAGCAACAGCGCTACCAAGGTCATGTTCGTGGCTGGCAAGTCCGTCTCTAACCTGATCCACGACGCTGACGGCGACTACTTCGAGTACAACGCTGTTGTCAACGGCGAGATCAAGACCGTGAAGGTCGCCGATACTGTTGGTTACAGCCAGAATGGCTTCTACTCCAACTACAACTTCGACAAGCACGATGTCATCACCGGCATGACTCCCAAGACCACTGGCGGCTCTGATACCGTCTATTCCGCCAAGGTTGGCATCAACAAGACCTCTGCTGATTACACCGTGCTGTTCGACAGATCTGTTGACGGTTCCGGTAATGTGTCCTATGGCACTACTCGGACTGTTGCTGACGATGCCGCTATCTACTATGTGGATGAGGACGGCGTCATCACCGAGAGCACCTACAAGGCCATCGTGAAGGACGACAACGATCTGGTTTATGCCATCGAGAAGGACGGCATGATCAACACCCTGTTCATCCAGGAAGTTGACGACGACGAGATCCCCGCTGGCCCCATCGTTAACAATGGCTACACCGCCTCTGCCACCATCACTGGTTCCAATGCTATTACCGTCAAGGTAAAGAATGGCACCAGCGCTCTGGACGCCAGAAACGTCGCCATCAAGATGCTGCAGGATGCTGAATACACCAACATTGTTGCTAACAATGCTACCAGCATCACCGCTACCAAGAACGGCGTAACTGAGACCTTTACTCTGACCGTGGAGAAGGCTTATAAGATTACCTTCACCACCGCTGACTCTAATGTCGTTTGCTCTCCCGCCAGCACTTATGCTGCTGAGGGCGATATGGTCAAGGTTGAGGTCACTAACGGCTACGCCAACTGGGATACTGTCAGAACTTGGACTCCTTCTGGTATGACTGTTACTGCTGGCACCGCCACTGGTACCGGCAAGGTGCAGACTGTTCCCGTCACCATCGGCAATATTAGTGCTGACGGTACTGTGACCCTGGCTTGGTCCTAATTTTGCTAAAAACGAAGTTAGACACATTAGCGCATCAGGGTTAGAAATGAAAAAGACCCCCGGGCTTCGGCCCGGGGGTCTTTTCTTACTTTTCACCTGAAATTTGGATCATGGTGCCTGCGCACAGATTATACGTGGAGTTGCTGCAGGCCAGCCGCAGACTGCTTAGGCCAGGGTATTGTATGCCAGAACTGAAAAAATTGCCGCCGTTCAGATTCATGGCGATGGCGTATAGCCGCGGGTCGTGATAAGGGAACAGCATCAGATGCAGAACTTTGCGGGAAGACTGGGGTGTACTGTCCTCGTTGCCCCCTCCACCGCCAAATTCCACACTGCCACCATTGACAGCGAGATAAACATTGCAGGCGCTTTCAGTGATGGCTTCGACTACTACATGGACGTGCTTCCACTGGCTCCAGTCGATATCGTTCATGGGGATATCGAAGGACTTGCAAGTGGATGGAATAGTCATCTCTTTTATTAGATGCTGTCCCATATCCGCCAACGCCGCCGCGTGCTCAGTCACGGTGTCACTTATAGCCTTCATGGCTTCGTCGATTTTCGCGTTGTCTCCGTTGAAATCCTCCATTCTGATGCGGTCCGTCAGTTCCCACTGGTTCAGTTGGTAATTGCTTGTCTGTTTCATCGCGGCCTCCTAAAATTTTTCGTTTTCCCATTGCACAACTGTGTGCAACCAAATTTTCGCTGTTTTCCGGAATTTCCCCCTGTCTTATGAAAAAATCCGGCCCTTTTTCCCAAAATCCCGAAAAAAACCTCCCTTCCAAAACTGCCCGTCGGCGCGAAACGGCAAAATTGGAAATTTCCCCTGCTGTTTCTGCGGCCTTCCCGTACAAAACGAGTCAATTATTTGCTACATAAGTGTAACATATACCGTGCCCGCCCCGCCTCCGTTGCCCGATTCCGTGCAGCGGCGGCGTTATTTTTTTTGCCTCCCCCGCCGCCCCATCTCCCCAGCGTTGCACATCCCCGTGCCCCGAATTGCCCTCCTCCGTGCACCATTTCCCTTCCTCGCGTCCCATCCACCCCCGCGCTGTTGCACATCCCCGTACCCCGAATTGCCCTCTTTCATGCACCGCTGCCCCCTCCCACGTCCCGCCCAAAACCCTGATTTTTGTTACTTTCATAATCAAATAACTCCCATATTTTCAGACTAAATTACCGATGCGTAACATATTGGCCGAAATGATTGCGCGCCGGGGAAGCGGGATGTTATAGTGCGTTTGCAAGGCGGAGAGCGCTATGGGTATGCCGGCTCAGATACAGAAACCGTTCTCCCCGGCTCCAACCGCAGCCCAGCGAAGCGGGTGCGGCTGGAAGGTGAGGAGGGGCCTCGTCCGGTGCGGCAAAAGCCGCGTGCGACTTTGGCGCACCCCAGAGGCCACGACGAACAGGCTAGCCTCTGTATGTGCGCCGGATGTCCGGCCCGCAAGCCGCCTTGACAAACAATGCCGGGAAACCGGTAAATTCAAAAGGAGGAAACCCCATGAAGAAGTTCCTTTCTCTGGTTCTGGCTCTGGTTATGACCATGTCCCTGGTCACCATCAGCGCCGGCGCCAAGGACTTCACCGACGCTGACAAGGTTACCTACACCGAAGCAGTCGACGTGCTGTCCGCCGTGAAGGTCGTCGACGGTTATACCGACGGTGCCTTCAAGCCCACCACTCAGCTGAACCGTGGTCAGGCTGCCAAGATCCTGTGCAACATGATCCTGGGCCCCACCACCGCCAGCGCCCTGAAGGCCGACGCGGCTCCTTTCAAGGATGTTGCCGCTGACAACACCTTCGCCGCTTACATCGCCTACTGCGCCAAGGAAGGCATCATCGATGGTTACACCGATGGCACCTTCCGTCCCACCGCTCCCCTGACCGGCTATGCTTTCATGAAGCTGCTGCTGGGCGCCCTGGGTTATGACAAGGACGTTGAAGGCTACAACGGCCCCAACTGGTCCATCAATGTTGCCAAGCGCGCTCTGAACATCGGCCTGGACGATGGCCTGGTCGAGGACTTCGACGGCACCAAGATCGTCACCCGTGAAGAGGCCTGCCTGTTTGCCCTGAACACCATGGAGTCCGACATGGTCGAGTACGACACCAAGACCTCCATCTCCGTTGGCGGTGCCGAGGTTGTCATCGCCGGCTCCAAGGCTGAGCCCGTGGAGTACAAGAACGGCAAGTACGACGGCAACATTGATCCCGATGGCGTCCTGCAGTTTGCCGAGAAGTACTTCACCAATCTGAAGGCTGTCCCCGATACCGACGACTTCGCCCGTCCCGCCACCACTTGGAAGGTGAAGGCTGAGACTGTCGGTACCTACACCATCACTCCCGACCTGACCTACACCAAGAAGGTCGAGTCCGGCGACGTTTACAAGGATCTGGGCCTGAGCAGCACCATTTCCTCCGCTGACGTTGATGTCTATGTCGATGGTGAGTATGACTCCTCCGTCGCCATTAAGAAGGGTGACGAGACCAAGATCGGCAAGTCCGGCAACGGCGTTCGGACCGAGGTCTATTATTTCGATAACGACGATACCGTGGTCGTTACCCAGGTCAACACCTATGTTGGTGAGATCGTTAAGACCGTGGCTGCCACTGCCAAGAAGGACGCCTACGTTGTTGTCTCTCTCGACAGTCATCCCACTGGCGTTACCGCCAACCAGGAGTTCGAGACCGACGAGGAGTTTGATGACGAGACCAAGGTCCTGTACACCTACTCCCTGTCCGCTGACGAGGTGAAGTCCGTTGCCGTGGCCGAGGTGGTCTCCGGCACCGCCACCCGTATTGAGAACAGCAAGAACAACACCGATGAGAACAAGGCCATCACCGTTGAGGATACTGCCTACAAGTTCTCCGAAAAGTCCGCCGGCGTGACGCTGGAGGATGCCAGCGTGAACGTCGATTACGACGTCTATCTGGACGAGTACGGCTATGCCATCTTCGTCAAGGAGATCGAGGAGATCGGCAACTACGCTCTGCTGATGGATTATCAGGATAAGAGCACCTTCTCCACCAACAAGGCTCTGCTGGTCTTCACCGACGGCACTGAGAAGATCGTTGAGACCGCCAAGAACTACAAGAACGGTGACTATGCACTGGCTCTGGGCACCATCGTCACCTATAAGGAAGACAATGGTGTCTACACCCTGAAGCCCGTTGCTCAGACCATTGCTAATGGTACGGTTGCTTCTGTTACTCTCGGCGGCACCTATCCCAACATCACCACCCATGCCAGCACTAACCAGGACTTCAACCTGACGAACGACAAGGCTGGTATCGTTATCGCTAAAGACAGCACTGACACCTACTACACCATCAATAAGAACGGCAGCAAGACCACCTCTTCTGGTGTTACCGGCAGCAAGTCTGTGAATGCCAACAGCAACACTGTTTTTGTGGTCTACAACCAGGCTGACGATGATTACAGCGTCTACACCGGCATCAAGAACGCTCCCACCATTCAGTCTACCGCCTCTAAGACCGCTTCTTCCTTCACCTATGTGAAGAACGGCATGACCAAGGTCATGTTCATCTTTGTTCCCGATTCTTCCATCGTTGATGACAAGAACAACAAGATGATCTTCCTGGCTGGCGAGTCTGTCTCCAACCTGATCCACACCAACAACAGCGACTACTTCGAGTTCAACGCTGTGGTCAACGGTGAGATCACCACCGCCAAGGTCGCTTCCGACGTGATCGTTGATACTAAGCCCTTCACCACCAATGCTCTGGTTGCTGAGCTGAACGGCCTGTTCGCCAGCTACTCTGTGGATAAGTACGGCGTCATCACCCGCCTGACTTCCTATGACTACTATGGCAAGGGCACTCCCGCTGGCAATGCTAAGGAAGCCATCAACGGCAACAACAGTGCCACTCTGAAGGCTGATGATGCTTCTGGCACCGAGCAGAGCGTCACTATCGCTACTCCTGCCAACGCTGTTGGTATTGCCAAGCGCAGCGCCGACTACACCGTGACCCTGGGCACCACCTCCGGTGTGAATGCCACCATCACTGTGGATGACGCCGCTAAGATCTACTACGTCGACAAGGACGGCAAGATCACTGAGAGCAGCTACAACGCTATCGCTCAGGATGGTACCGACTACGCTTACGCTGTGGTTCAGGATTACCTGGTGAAGTACCTGTTCGTTGAGGAAGTGGAAGAGCCCACCGCCACCTATGGCGTGACCTTCGCCGGCGCTAACTTCACCGTGAACGGTGCCGCTCCCGCTCCCATCGAGGCTGAAGAAAAGGGCGACGACGTGTCCTTCACCGTGGAGCCCGTCGCTGGTTATCAGATCGACCGCGTTCAGGTCAGCGGCGTTAACGTCCCCGTCAAGGACGGCGTCTACACCGTGAAGAACGTGAAGAGCCTGATCACCGTGACCGTGACCACTTCCGCTGCTCCTGTTACTGAGGCTGTTGTCTCCCTGGCTTCCTCTGTGGCTGGCAAGCCCGCCCGCTTCACCTTCAAGGATGCCAACACTGGCGCTCAGGTCGCTTCTGCTAACACTGGCAAAAACGTGACCCTGGTTCCCGGCGTTGAGTATCTGGTTGAAGTTACCTTCAGCAATGACGATCTGGACGCCATCGCGACCCTTACCTGCTCCAGAGACAGCCTGACCGACGTCGGCGGTTGGTACTACACCGCTGGTAACGGTGATACCATGACCGCTGGTATCGAGACTGTTGTTGTGACCCTGAATGATACTGTCACTGCTAAGTACACTCTGGGCAACACCTACATCAACGTGGCTGTTCCCGCTGATGGCAAGGTTCCCTATGGCGCTACCGTGACTCTGGCTCTGAAGGGCACCTCTTCCTGGACTTCTGGCGGTACCGCGTTTGCCGCCAATGCTCTGGGCACTCGGGGCACTGTGACTGCTGATGCCACGGCTCTGGTGTATGATTGCTACAAGGTTACGGTTTCTGGTGACTACATCGCTACTAAGGATGTTTATCTGAAGTCCGGTGTTGCCGGCAATGTTGCGTTCGACAGCGCTAATGGCGGTAATTGGAGCGGTGCTGCTACTGTTATCAATCCCGCTGGTTGGACCTTCGTGAAGGATACCGATAACAGCACTGCTGCCAAGTTGGTTGGTACTCTGAAGGCTAATTCTCTGACCTCTGACACGTCTGTTACCCTGAACTATGATGCTACCTGATTCTCCTTGAATCACATCTATCAAGAATGCATCCGCGTTTGAGATAATCAAAAGCCCCCGCTCCATTCGGAGCGGGGGCTTTCCCCTTACTTCTCTCCCCACACGGTGATCTCTGTGCCGGGAAATGCCTTTTCGCTGCTGCCGAATTTGACCCGAAACTGGGTGAAATTCTGATACTGGTATCCGGTGGCGGTGACCTTGCCCTCCTGCAAGGAGATCAGCTCGACTTTCATGCGGCTGTCAAACATGGGATAGAAGATCAGGTGTCCGAAGTTGCTGTGCTGGCTCCGGTCCGTGAGGTTATTCCCGTAGACATAGGCGATCGTATTGGAGTTGATCAGAACTTCCGCCTGCGAGGAATAGGTGGATGTGATGTCGAATAAAACATGGACAGCTTTCCACTGGCTCCAGTCGATGTCATCCAGCGGGACTGTAAATTCAGAGATGCTTTCTTCCAGCCCCACGGTTTTCAAAAGCTGTACACCCGCCTTGGGCACCAGCGCGTCCACCCGCGCCCCCAGCGCCGTGTCCGCCGCCTCCCGGGCGGCTTTTTCCGCGTTGTCGGCGTTCTCCCGTGCTGTCTGCTCCGCCGTCAGCGCCGTTTTGTCCGCCTTGCCGCTCTCCAGCGCCGTGATGCGGTTCACCGCCGCCGTCAGGTCGCTCTGGGCGGCTTTCGCGTTTACCGCGGCGCTCAGGCTGCTCACCGTGGAGCTGCTGGCCTTCCCTGCCACCTGCCCCGCCAGCGTCTTCAGCGCGGCGTCCACCTTGCTGTTGTCTCCGTTGAAATCCTCCATTTTGATGAGGTCCGTCAGTTCCCATTGATTCAGCCCATAGTTGTTTGTCTGCTGCATATCACGCGCTCCTTTCGTTATGATAGAACTACAAATACCATGAACAAAAGGAAAATTGCATGAGGCAGGGCAACAGTTCCGTACACTGCCAAAAAGAGACTGGAAAAAAATACCGAAAGAAGATTGTGCATTTTGACCAAAGATTACGGCTGACAAGGCGGCGGATTTTTGGTACTATTGTCATGGTAAGACAGAAGAACTCGGACGTGCTGGGAGGCTGACAGGCATCCCGCATAGAAGGATTGAGTATGGAGAAGCAGTTTTCTATGATATAGTGACCGCGCGGCCTTTTGCGGTTTTGGTGTGAGCCCGGCAGGAAGCGCGGTTTCGCTGGAGTATTTTACGCACAGCGGCGCGGACCTGGCGGGCGTTATTGCGCCCAAATTTGCAAAAGAAGAAGGTGGACGCGATGGACAGTGACCTAAAGCAAAACCGGACAAACCTGTTGCAGCAGGCTTGCCCGGGGAGAAGAAAAGGGAACTGAGGAAGATCCAGCAGCTCCGTTTACGTGATTTTACTGTAACATACGCACGCGTTTTTGCCAAGAGGTCCGCGATAACGTTTCATATATTATATTGCACCACGGCTGCTGGCTTTCCTCCCGTAAGAAGGAGGATTTGCAATGGGAAACGGCTTTTGGATGACTGTTGCTGGTCTGGTATTGAGTGCCCTCGGCTTAATACAGGGGGAGGAACGTTCCAGACTTCGCAGGATTCGGAGACTTGAACGCTCCGCAGCCATCATGCATCGGATGATTACAGGCTGTCGACTCCAAAGAAATGAGAGGTTCACAGATACCGAATTGCTTCACATCTTCTGGGGAAGCAGACCCGCCGCGGAGGTCCGGGCGCAGCTGCTGGCCCCCGACGAAACAGGCCCGTACGCGCGCATTTTGTATTGGTGCTGGCTCTACTGGGAACAGCGGGGCAGCGACGAGGACATGGGGGCCGCTGCCTGAGGACGGCGGCCTTTTTGCGCCCCGGGCCGCGTATCCCCCGCTACTGCCAAACCCGAGCGCGAAAAAGCCGCAGGCCGTTGGTCCCAGAAATTTGATTGAACAGATTATCCTCGTCCGCGTTTTTCCGTGTGTGGTGAACGACAATCAGAGTGACATCATATGCATCTGCAAATGTCTTCAGCGGCATAATGGTTTCATAATCATGGCTGTAGCTGTATGACGATCCATCGCTCTCCCGTACCCGCTGAAGTGTGTCGATTACGATCAGCCTCATGTCAGGGTGTGTAAGAATAAAATCCTGAAACTGCTGTATCAAGGCGTCTCCTTGTTGATTGATCTGAAACAGCAGATGGAATTCGGAGCCGGACCAGTCTGCTCCGAACATTCTGGCTAGGCGGCTCTGCAGCCGCTCTTGGGTGTCTTCCAGGGCCAGATACAATACGGTGGATTTCCGCGTAGCCAGTTCCAGGAAAGGTGTTCCTTCTGCTACGCTCCAGCAGAGCTGGGTCATGAGAAATGATTTGCCTATTTTTGGCGTGCCTGCCAGAATATAGGTCCCAGCAGGCAGCATTCCTTCAACAATCACGGGCTTGGGCAAAAACTGCTTGTCCATCAGTTCACCTGCGGTAATCGGTTCTCGTTCAAACATCGTTGTGATCTCCATTCATCTCAAAATCTAAAAGCCAGCGGTCAGGTATGACGAGCAAATTTGGGTCAATCTTGCAGACCCTTTTCAAAATGTCGATCTGACACGCAAAGAATGTGCCTCTGTCCAGGCAGCGCGCCTCCCGTTTCCCTTTGCCCGGGTCATAATGCTCAGACAGCGATTCCAAACTGGACAGATACCCCGGCAGCATAGACGGCTGACACACGCCGCTTTGCAGCAAATGTTGCTGGAAAGTAAACAGGTATGTATCGTCCAAGGTAAAGTAATGGAAGCTGCTGTCCTTCGTGAAGTGAATCAAGCGGCTGCGGGGATTGACTGCGTGGGCGATCAGAGACTCCACCAAGTCCCGACTCTCTCCCAACAGGAGGCTGCTGCCGAGAGTTCGACCACGTCCCAGCGGGGAGGACTCCACATGGTCGAGGAACATCCGCTCCGCCTCCCCGGACTAGCGCAGATTGCTGTCGCCGAGGTAGTAGAGAGGATAATAGGTATACTTGGTCACAAGGACACCGGACAGACGCGCACCCGTATTATCCCAGCCGTATTCCCTGGCAAGCTCATAAGCGCTGTAATAGGTGAGCTGGTTGCCCAGCGCGGCATCCTTCTGTCGCCCGGGCTGCCAGACCGCTTCCGGCTTTATAGCAGCCAGCAGACAGGCCGCTCCCCGGTGGAGCCGCAGTGTTTTCTTCCAGTTCCCGTGACCATTCTCCGGAGCCAGCAAATGGGCACGGACACGCTGTGCCTGGCCCGGGCTTACCCTTTGAAGCTGACCCAAGCCAGTCTCCATCAGACTCAGGGAGCGGACCGTCCTGCGCCGGTATCCCTTCATGCGCCGTTCCTTTATTAGATACCCCTCTCGCACCAACCTTGTAACCAGGCGGCGATTATAGTCATAGTACCCCGGCAGCTTCCGCACCAGCTACACTGGCACCTCTCCACACAGGCCGACAAACTCCATCAGCTTCACTGCCATACATCCATTCTTCAACTGCATCTTCATATCCTCCATACGCATTCTCGCAGTAACAGCGCACTCAACAGGCCCACAGCAGCAAACACGAAACCCTGTCCGCCAGGCTGCCCAGTCTTCACACCCGCAGTTCTCAACAACTGCCATGCGCCCTTCCAACAGGCTACCTGGCTGCGCTACTTGCCTATTATCAAAATTCTTACCAACTCAAACCCACCCCCGACCGTTTTGGCGTCAGAAAACCCTTGCGCCCCAAGAGGTTGGCGGTTCCGCACAACGCCGAAAATCCGCAAGGGGTTTTCGACCAAAATAGGTATGTATTTTTCGGCCTATTCCTGCATAGTTTCGGTGGTGCTGTTCCAGCATTCCGGATGACTTTTCAACCATTCCGGGAACTGCTCCGGCGGCAAGATCCAAATACGGGCCCCGTCCTGCTCTCCATGGTGGCTGCACTGGAACGCCGAGCAAAGGGCGGCCGTATCGTTTGTGAGGAAGGCGGCTTCCAGCACATCCTGGCTGTGTTTCAACTCCAGATTGTCGTGGTCGATAAAGCGGCGGCTGCGGCTGATGTCATAGATGTGCTCGTATACCAACACGCAGGCACGGAACTTTGGCTGGTCCTGTACCGGGAAGGCCCGGTGGATGGCATCCCGCAGCAGTCCGGCAAGAAACCGGGAGCGGTCAGCGTTATCCCGACGGGGCATCAACCCCGGAAGGGGGGCTGCCAGCCAGCCCTCCGGGGCGAATTCCGCGGCCGCAGTCTGGCTGTTGTCAGAAAACACATCTCCCGGAACGGTTTGCGCAGGCTCCAGAACAGCGGCGGCATACTGCCGAAGCTGGATGGCAACATTTTCTGCCGACCTGACAGCGTCCAGAAGAAGCTGCTCTCTATAGGTATCAGAATCGTTCATCGTGCTATCTTCCTTTCGGGTATCAGATAGGGCTTACAGGCATGTCCTGCATATAGCTGCATCTCGCTGACCGGTCACACGGTGGCCCTGGTGAGCAGCGCGGCGGTGCTGTTTGCCGTTACAATCCTCGCTTTTTTCCTCCTGTATCATCGGGTCTACCTGCCCGCGCCCATCCAGGTCAGAAGCGAACAGGAGCGTTTCGACGGCTTTGCGGCCCAGTATGAGCTCTCCTCCAGAGAGCGCGAGATCCTGCAGCTGGTCCTTGCAGGACGATCCAACCCGGAAATGGCCGGGAATCTGTATATCTCGGAGAGCACGGTGAAATTTCACATCCACAATCTCTTGAAGAAAACCGGGTGCGAAAACCGCGTTTCCCTCGTTGCTCTTTATCGAAGCACATAGCATCTTCCATGCTGCTTTTCACTTGATAGGTGCACAAATAAAAGACCGACACCCATTTGAATGAGTGTCGGTCTTTGTTATCCTATTATGCGCTTGATTTTTTGGCGTATGTGGCGTAAGTTTGGCGTAAATCCGCTTCTCAGCCTCGCAAAAATCAAGCAATTTCAAGGGATTGAGGCATTTTTTAGTACATGCCGCCCATGTCGGGGGCAGCGGGAGCGGCCGCGGGGGGCTCGGGCTTGTCGGCCACCAGGGACTCGGTGGTCAGGACCATGGAGGAAACGGAAGCGGCGTTCTCCAGAGCGGAGCGGGTCACCTTAGCGGGATCGATGATACCGGAGGCGACCATGTCGCAGTACTCTTCCTTGTAGGCATCGAAGCCATAGCCATTCTTGCCGGAATTGCGGACCTTCTCCAGGATGACGGAGCCATCCAGGCCGGCGTTGGCGGCGATCTGACGGATGGGGGCCTCCAGGGCCTTGGCAACGATCTGGACACCGGTCTTCTCGTCGCCCTCGACAGAAGTCAGCAGAGCCTCGACAGCGGGGATGACGTTGACGAAGATGGTGCCGCCGCCGGCGACCACGCCTTCCTCAACGGCGGCGCGGGTGGCGTTCAGGGCGTCCTCGATGCGGAGCTTCTTCTCCTTCATCTCGGTCTCGGT
>JAGBDS010000046.1 GCA_017937405.1 Oscillibacter sp. | reverse complement strand
GAAACCGCTGCCCATGTGATCGCCTTGTCCGTTCTGGTGCTGAATCTCCGCAAGATTCAGTGCGCCATTTTGCGTCTGCTTACATATCTGCTGGCTATTTTCTTGCCGAAGGAAAAATGGGCCATTGTTCAGTAGACATTACATAATCTTCGTTTGCCGCTGAGCGATACAGCAATATCTTTGCCAAAATTCCCGGAAAGCTTCCCTGACAGAAATACCCTCAGCAGGCCCTACGCAAAGTATGGACGAATGCAAAGCGCAGCAGCGATGTACAGTCTCGTGCAGGGATTTGCGAATTCCAGTCAAACGGAGTGCCCGTTCCGGAGGAACGGTGCGCCCATTCCAACGCAAACGGCGTAGCCGTTCCATTCCAAACGGCGTGAAGCGCCGCCCATCCGTTCTGAACGGCCAGCGGCCACAATTCCTCACAGAGTTTAGGCCGCTAGTCGCCTGAAAAAGCCACCCAAGGAAGCTTACTTGACTGCGTCTCTCATGCTAATGCCATTCATCTCCAGGCGGTAGCTGTGGCGCTTGTCCGTGATGCGCGCAAGGCAGGCATCAGCATAGGTGTGCTCCTGGAACAGGTCAAATCATGTGTGGATTGGGAACTGTGAAACGATAATGGTGGGCTTCCGGCCGTCGCGTCCATCAATAACTTCAAAAAGGTCACTGCATTTATCCAAGTCGAGATCCATAAGGCCGAAATCATCAATCGCCAGCAAGTCCAGCTTGGCAAGAGATGAAACATAATCGAGATATCCCTGTCAAGCAGAGCCGTTTCACACTCGTAACCCAAATTCCAGAAATCCGGTGCGCATCCTCTCCTGTTCACAGTTTGTTCATGATTTATAGATGTATTTCCGTTATGGTACAAGTGTATAGATATATTGTCATACAAGCGTAACCAACAGTCACTTTTATGGGAGGGGTACCAATGAAAAACTTCTGGAAGAAACAGCTGCCCGCGTTCCTGCTGGCCGTGCTCTTAGTGGCGGGTGTCATGCCGTCCGCTCTGGCCGTCAACTGCGCCGACGGGCAGCACAGATGGGGCGCCTGGCAGAAGCAGGACGACAGCAAGCACGTCCGCACCTGCCTAGTCAGCGGCTGCACCGCTACGGAGACTGCCGCCCACACCTGGGAAAGCAGCTATTCCACCGATGCAAATAACCACTGGAAGAAGTGCTCGGTTTGCGGTGCGGAGCAGAACCATGTGGCTCACAACTTCCGCACCGACCTGCAAAAAGATGCCACCAGCCACTGGGAACAGTGCGCCACCTGCGGCTACCGGGCCAATGAGGGCGGCCATCTGGACAAGAATCTGGACGGCAAGTGCGATACCTGCGGATACAGCACCGGCACGCCCTATGTGACCGTGACCTTCCAGAACGGCACCAGCACCTTCAAGACCCAGACCAACGTGGTCAAGGGCAGCGCTCCCGCCAACCCGGGCACGCCCACCAAGTCCGTCAGCGGCAAGGTCTACGCCTTCAAGGGCTGGACCACCTCCAATCCCGGCTCCTCCGCTGTGTACAACGGCCAGTCCGTCCTGACCAGCGCTCAGGTGGCATCAAAGGCGGTCTCCGCCAACACCACCTACTACGCCGTGTACACCGTGACCGATGACGGAACCATCACCTATCAGGTAGACCCCGGCGACACGGTGTCCCTGGACCGGAACGACTTCAAGGACATCTTTGACACCGGCAGCGGGAACGGCTCCTTCCGGTACGTGCGCTTCTATCCGGACAGCAGCTACAAGTCCTCCAACGGCGTGCTCTACTACGATTATAAGGGCAGCGACGAGACGGCCTTCGACAAGAGTGGCCTGGGAGACTATGATTTCTACTACCGCTCCTCCAGCTACGGCGAATATCCCCTGGACGCTCTGACCTTCGTGGCCGGCAAGGACGCTGACGGCAAGACCGTCACGCTGGATTTCCGTCTGTACGGCGACGATGGCTTCGTCAGCGGCTCTCTGGAAATCGAGATCGACGATGACCGCTCCACCGGAAACGGCGACCTGACCTACAAGGTGGAAGCCGGCGAGACCGTGGACTTTGACCGGGACGATTTCGAGGAGCTGTTCGACGACGAATACCCCAACGACAGCTTCCGGTTCGTGCGCTTCTATCCGGACAGCAGCTACAAGTCCTCCAACGGCGTGCTTTACTATGATTACGACGGCAAGGACGAGGAATCCTTTACCAAGAGCGACCTGGAGGATTACGACTTCTACTACCGCTCCTCCAGCTACGGCGAATATCCCCTGGACGAGCTGACCTTTGAAGCCGACGAGGACGCCGACGGCAAGACTGTCACGCTGGACTGCCGCCTGTACGGCGACGACGATTATCTGGACGCCACGGTGGAGATCCGCATCGGCGACACCGATGACGACGGCGACATCATCTATGTGGCCACTCCCGGCGAGGAAGGCTACTTCGACAGCGAGGACTTCAACGACTTCTTCCAGGACAAGACCGGCTCCAGCTACGACATCAAGTATGTTACCTTCTCCACCACCGACACCTTCAGCAAGTCCAACAACGGCGTGCTATACGCCAATCACGGCAAGAGCGGCGAGAAGTCCTTCACCAAAAGCAATATCGAGGATTACGACTTCTATTACAGCAAGTCCTCCGACGGCGACTACGCCCTGGACAGTCTGAGCTTTGCGGCCTCTGACGATTTCACCGGCTCCGTCACCCTGTCCTTCACCGCCTGGTATTCCAGCTCCAAGAAGGCCAACGGCAAGCTGGTCATCAAGTCCTCGGACAGCACCAAGGGCGACGTCACCTACACCGTGGCCCCTGGCAAGGAAGTCTCCTTCGACAGCGATGACTTCAACGATTTCTTCCAGGACAAGGCCAATTCCAGCTATGACATCAAGTACGTCACCTTCTCCACCACTGACACCCTCAGCAAGTCCACCAACGGCGTGCTGTACACCGACCACGGCAAGAGCGGAGAGAAATCCTTCACCAAGAGCAATATCGAGGATTACGACTTCTATTACAGCAAGTCCTCCGATGGCGACTACGCTCTGGATTGCCTGAGCTTCGTGGCCTCCGACGATTTCACCGGCTCCGTTACCCTGTCCTTCACCGCCTGGTATTCCAGCTCCAAGAAGGCCAGCGGCAAGCTGGTCATCAAGTCCTCGGCCGCTGCCAAGGGCGACATCACCTACACCGTGGAGCCCAGCAAGGAAGTTTCTTTTGACCGCGAAGATTTCAATGACTTCTTTCAAAAGAAGAAAGGCACCTCAAATACCATCAAGTACGTCACCTTCTCCACCGATGACACCCTCAACAAAACCGCCACCGGACTGCTGTACGTCAACTACGGCAAAAGCGGAGAGAAGTCTTTCACCAAGACCACCATCGAGGATTTCGAGTTCTATTACAGCAAGTCCTCCGACGGCGATTACGCTCTGGACAGCCTGAGCTTCGTGGCCGGCTCTCTCTTTAACGCGCCCATCACCCTGTCCTTCACCGCCTGGTACTCCAGCACCCAGAAGGTCAGCGGCAAGCTGGTCATCCAGCCCGGCAGCGCGCCTGTCATCAACCTGGGCTACCTGGGCGACATCGTGTACAGCTCTACCGGTGCCACGGTCCAGGTCAAGGCCAGCGACATCAGCCGCTTCCTCAAGAGCAAGTATCCCTCTTCCACGCTGCAGTCCGTGGTGCTGGGCGGCGTACCCGCCACCGGCAGCCTGTACTACAACTACTACGGTGCCAGCCCCTACGGCACCTCCAAGCTGCTGCTGAATGCCGCCACCTGCAAGCAGTACACCTTCTACGCCAATCCCTCCTCCGCCAGCCAGTACGCCCTGACAGAGCTGCTGTATGTGCCCAGCGGAACCAATTACTGCACCTCCATCCCCTTCACTGCCTACGGCACCGGCGCTGTCAGCGCCACCGGCACCATTCTCATCAGCGTGAGCCGGAGCGCGGTGGGCGAGGTCTACGGCGTGACACCCAAGAACACGGCTGTCCCCTTCTCTTCCTTTGCTTCTTACCTCTACAATGCGGTGTTCAGCGCCACCGGCGCCAGTCTGGACAGCATCCAGCTTCTGAAACTGCCCGCCTCCAATGTAGGCACCGTGTATGTGGGCACCTCCACCGCGGCCAACGCTCTGACCAAGTACGGCTATTCCAGCGGCACCCAGCAGATCAGCCAGCTGCGGTTCGTCCCCGCCACCGGCTACACCGGCTCTGTGGAGATCCCCTATGTGGCCTACAACAGCAGCGGCGCCGCCGTGGCCGCCGGAAAGTTCTGTCTGGGCGTGGTGAGCGGCGTCAAGAAGTTCAGCGACGTGACCTCCTCCACCTGGTGCTACAAGTATGTGGCGGAGCTGGCGGACGGTAAGGTCATCGACGGCTACGCCAACGGGTCTTTCAAGCCTGACAACACCATCACCTACGGTGCGGCGCTGAAGCTCATCATGCTGGCCGCCGGCTATCCCGAGCAGAAGCCCACCGGCGCCAACGCCTTCAGCGGCTATCTCACCAAGGCCCGTGCCGAGGGCATCATCACCCGCAGCAATGTGGACCTGACCAAGCCCATCACCCGCCTGCAGGTGGCCCAGCTGGCCGCTGGGGCCATGAAGCTGGATACCAGCAATCTCTCCAGCGTCAAACCCTTTACCGACACGGACGACGCCAGCGTCCAGGCCCTGAACGCGGCTGGCATCGTGGAGGGCTACTTCTCCGGCGGCACCAGCACCTATAAGCCGAACAACACCCTGACCCGGGGCCAGGTCTCCGCCATCGTCTGGAGAATGCGGAATTACCAGAAATAATTTCCCATAAAAATTGAGGGAAGGAGCGCAATATGCGCCCCTTCCCCTTTTTTGCGTGTGTTGCGTTTACGCACCCCAGATCTCCACCATCACGCCCCCCGTCAGGGCGGCATACCGGGCACGGTCCCCTCGCTGGATATCGTCTCCGGTGACCTCCACCATCACGCCCCCGGTGAGGGCGGCGTACCGCTCCATCCCGGCAGGCAGCTCGCCCCGGGGCGTGATAAGGACCTCCAGATGGGCGGGCTTCAGCTTTTCCACCGCCCGCTCCAGCAATGCGGTATTCTCCGGAATACGTCCACGGCTGACGGCCTCCGCCGTCACCCGCCAGTTGGGAAACTCCTCCGTGACCTCCCCCCTGTCCGCGCCGCCCAGGGTGATGCACAGCTCCCGCAAAAGGGCGGGGGTCAGCGTCCGTCCCCCAGCCATGGCAGCACGAACGGCGGCACGGCGGTCTTCCAGAGAAGCCCCCTCCCGGACAGGCAGGCCGTAGTCCCGCTCCCACAGGGACAAGCCCTCGTCCGCGGAGGCAAGGCATACCTGCGCGTTTTTCTCCGCCACAGCGTCCGCCATGGCGGTCTCCCCTGCCCCGATAGCCTCCAGCGTCTCCCGGACGGGAGACAGCTCCGTCACAAATTTGGGAAGTCTCACGCGCCCACCTCCGTCAGGGTCAACGTGCCCGCCACAGGCACCGCACCGTCCGCCATCGTCAGACTGTCGCCGCTGCCGTTCATGGTGAAGCCGGCGACGTCCGCCACGCCCTCACAGTCCAGCAGCAGCCGCAGCACCTTGGCGTGGCTCACCACATTCGTCCGCAGGGCGGTGTCCCGGAAAAAGTCCGCCAACGCCTGGTCAAAGGCGGTCTTCACGGCTTCCAGATCGCCGCCGTCCATCAGTGTGACGGTAGCGGTCACGTTTACCGCCGTCTCCGTTGCCGCCAACACCTTGGCGTCCGCCCCCACGGGCCGCTCCCGATCCACGATGGCCTGCGCTTCCGCGATGACGGCCTGGGCGGGGGCCTTGCCGTCCCGTCCCACCGCCACGATGTCCACGGTGCCGTTGCCCCGTGCCAAAGGCAGCACCTTCACCCGCAGGATGCCCTCCACCTGGCCGCACCAGGCGGCGTAGTGGTCACCGTTGCCGGAGGCGGGGGTGGCGGCCAGAGCCGCCAGCGTACGCGCCCGCAGCTCCCCATCTGTCTCCCCCTCTTTGCGGACGCAGCCCCTGTCGGCGCACACCGCCGTCAGCCAGTCCCCCACAGCGGAGGACACAAAGGCCCGGCGCTCCAGGCCGTCGATGTCCATGCTCCAGAGCTGGGCCATTCCGTCGGCGCACGCCCGGAGCACATCTCCGGCGAAGGTGCCCTCCCCGGCGCTGCCGGGGCCGGTGTAAGCGGCTGAAAGCAGCCGCAGCATTTCTTCTTTCGTCATGTGATTGGAACCTCCGTTGTTTGGGTAAACTCCTCATAGACGGTGTGGACGGTGAACCGGGCCTCCACCCCGCTGCCCTCCTTGGTGAAGGTGAACCCGTCCACCTCCCGGATGTAGGGCGAGACCAGCAGGGCGTCCCGTACATACTGGCGCACCTGGCTCTCCAGAATACCCTGATCTACGCAGCCGCCCAGCAGCGGTGCCAGCTCGTTGCCGTAGTCGGCCGACCAGGCGGTGTAGCGAAACCGCTCACTCTCGGGCCGCAGGGCCTTCGTCACCCAGATTTTCAATGCCTCGTCTCCTGAGACAAGGTACGGCTCCCCATTCCGCAGGGCAAAGCATTGGTTCTCCCAGTCCACGGCCCACTCCCGGAACAGGGGCAGAACCGCTTCTTCGGAAGCAGCTTCGGGGTTTTCCCCCCAATCAGGAAAAATCATGCACCGCCACCTCCCACAAAGCCCAAAATCCAGAACCCCTCCTCGCACAGCAGCAGGGCCACCTCCCGGCCGATGTCCTCTTTTCGGAACACAGTCCCTGCGGGGTAAAACAACCCCTCGGTCAGCTTCGTCCCCCGGACGGTGACGGTCAGGGGTGAAATGCTGGTCAGGGTGCCGAACAGCCCCTCTGTCGCCACCTCCGGCGACCGGAGCAGCAGCTCCAGCAGCTCACTGTAAACGTTCATGTATTGATACCCTCCAAACTCAGTGAAGTGGTGAAAAGGCCCTTCTCCCAGCGGTGCTCATGGGCGGTGACGGTGTAAAGTCCCTCCAGCCCCCACTGAGGTCGGTGTACCTCCACCGTGCCGCCGCACCGCAGCGACAGATCACCCAGCAGCGTCACCCTGGCGGACATGGTTCGCCCTTTGAGGGCCGCTTTCGCCTGACTTGCCGGGTCGCCGTCCTTGCCCAGCACCTGCTGGAACTGCCCGTAAAGGGCCGCGTCTTGATCGTTCCGGGCGCTGGCAAGGTGGTTTCCGTTCCGCCCCACCACCACGGCCCGGTTCACCATCTCCCGGATGGACGCCCTGCTGGTGACCTCCAGCACCCGCTCCGGGCGCAGGAGGACGGCCTCGCCGCCCCCCTTGGTGACGGTCAGCGCCCCGTCCCGGATGGCGATTTCCCGCCCCTCCCCCATCGCTTTGCGCAGGATGGAAAATGCGGACTGCCCCGCCCCGGTGACAATGGTGCGCCGCAGGCCGTCGTCCTCCACAGTGCCCAGGGGGATACCCAGCTCCTCGGCGATTTTTGCCGCAATGGTTTTTCCCATCCCGGCGTACACGCCGTAAAGCTCGTTCCTTGTCAGGTAAACACCCCGGTCGTAGGCTGTCAAGTTCACCGCTTCCGGGGTGCGATCGATCTCGTGGATACTGCCAAGGAAAATTTCTTTCCCATCGTCGTCCAGCAGCCGCACCGGGTCACCCACCCCCATAGACAGCTTAAGAAAGTAGGTGTCCGCCGGAGCCGTCAGCACGGTGGCAGCGAGGGTCGCCGCCGCCTCGCTCCGGGTCTTGCCCAGCCGGACGGACTCCAGAGCGGGCAGCACCATCTGTTGTCCGATAAACAGCTTCACAGCGTCAGCACCTTTCCGATTTGTAGCTTCCGGGGGTCTGTCACGCCGTTTTTGGCGGCGATAGTCCCCCACTTTGTCCCGTCGCCGTAAAAGCGGCAGGCGATGTCCCAGAGGGTGTCTCCTTTTTTGACGGTGTAGGTCTGGGGCGTGACCCGCTCATCCGTCCGCTTTTGGGCGGGTGAGCCGCCGCTCCCCCCGGCCAGAGCCGCCAGAGCCGACTTGAATTTATACTCCCGCAGTGTCAAAGTCAGCCCCACGTCCCGGTCGCCCTCCGCCAGCGTCTCGGACACATCCTCGATGAGGAAGGCGTCGTTGATGTCGGTGCCGGAGATGATGAGCCGGACGGGGTCTCCGGAGTCCTGCCAGCTTTTCAGCATGGCGAGGACGCTCTCCGGCTCCTGCCCTCCAAAAAAGGGCGAGTTTGAGGCAGGCAGAAAGGTGGTCATTTTCACTTCCCGCAGTCCCCGTCCGCCCCAGATATTCACCGTCCCGCCCATGGCAAGGCTCCGTACACGGTTCTCGTTGGGCCGGGAGACGGTGAGACGGGCGGGATTGACTGTAAAGTAGATACGCTCTTCACCGTTGTTGTGCCAAAGCAAAACGGTTCTGGTGTTCATGAAAAACCCCCTATCTCACCGCAGCGGCCCGCCGCAGGCCCTCCAGAAGGCGCTGGGCCACCTGTTCCGCCAGTTCCGATGTGGTTTCGTGCAGGGCTTCCCGGCGGTCTTCGTCAAATTCCGACTTGGTTTCGTGCGGCGTGTTCTGAAAATCCGACTTGGTTTCGTGCAGAGCCTGCGGCCCGTTTGCCGCAAAATCCGACTTGATTTCGTGCACCGTCTCCCGAACTTCCGACTCAGTTTCGTGCAGGGCCTCCAGCGGTTTGCCGCCAAATTCCGACGTAGTTTCGTGCGGAGTCTCCGGGAAATCCGATGTGATTTCGTGCAGGCCCATTTCAGCGGAAGTTTGAATTTCCGATGTGTTTTCGTGCACAGCCTCCCGAACTTCCGGCTTGATTTCGTGCACCGCCGACTGCTCCGCCGAAAAATTCTGCGTTTCCCCGGACAGTTCCAAAGGTAACATAAACCCGCCGTTTTTCTCGGACAACGCAAGATTTAGTGGTTCAAAATCCAAATCCGCCCCCACGCTTGGTGTCGACCGATTAACTTTATCATTTCCAAAAAACTCACGTGAGACTTGTCCATCCGCAGGAGGGTCCTCCGGGAACTGCACGTTTTCGGGTCGGATTTCGGACATTTGTTGCACAGTTCCTTGCACGGTCTCAAGTCGTTTTTCCCTTGCTACAGCTAGCTCTGCGAACTCTTCGCCCTCTGAATCCAATTCCATCTGCACGGTTTCACGTCGGATTTGCGGCGCCGTGGATAATACCGCTGTCGGTATAATTGCTTGTTCCGCTGTTGGTATAATCTCCGGTACCATTGTCGGCACGGTCGCTTTTCCGAAATCCGCCTCTTCAGGATAGACGGGGTAAACATTATTTCTCTGTTTGTCCGACCGCCCACCATCTTCTCTGAAGGTATCGTCGTTGTCCGGGATGTCCGTCTCCTCGGATTTATCCGGACCGTCCGCCTCGTCCATAGCCTCATTTAGCGTCACGCCGCTCAACGCCAGCACCGTCCGGGCGGCTGTCCGGGCCTCGCCGTCGGACACATACTGCGTCACCTCGTCGGGGGTGAACAGCCGCCGTTCCCGGCGCAGGGCCTCACCGGCCATCTGCAATTCCCGGCAGGCGGCGTAGAGCAGCGTCCGTCCGCCGTCAGCCATACCCAGGGCGGCGCACTCCCGGGGGGACAGGGCCTCCACGGTCACGGTACCAAGCTCACCGCAATCGACCTCCGCCGTGCGGCCCCTGCGGGAGACACGCTCCCGCAGGACGTCCGCCAGGGCCATCAGTCAGCGGCCTGGATGCTGTCCAGGCACTGAAGATCAGAGGGCCGGAAGGTGAAGGGCAGCTTCTGCTGGTTGACCTCGCCCATCTTGTAGTTCATGAAGGGCAGCTCGGTGAAAGCCACGTTGTCCACGCTGTAACGCTCCTCGGCGCCGTCGGCGGCGTCGGGGTCCTTGAGGGCGGTGGTGATGGTGCAGCGCTTGTCGATGCCGCGCTTGGCCTGCTCCAGCACCTCATAGAAGCGGGTGTAGACCTGCTTGAGGGTCATGGTGCCCTCGCCGGAGTAGCCGGTGATCTTGCTGTCCACGTCCATGCCGAACTGCACCTTCTCCCGCTGTACCTTGACAGTCAGGGTCAGCTGACTGAGTTCCGCGATGCGGGCGCCGTCCACCCAGACCTCGGAAAAGGAGCCCGAAAGGGTTCTGTTTGCCTGCAAATTGGTTGCCATTTATCATTCCTCCTTACTTACATCGCAATGACCAGCGACAGATCCTCCATGGCGTCGCAGAAAGTCAGGTTGGCCTCCAGAAACACCTGGCTGCCGGTGTTGGCCCGCAGGATGTCGGCGTCCTTCATGTCGGAAGTGTCGGTGCCGCGGCTCTCCAGATAGCTTCTCTGGCCGGACAGGGACACGAAGCAGCGGTTGTCCGCGGTCTTGTCCAGCACATCGCCCTCCAGGCCCTTGAGATAGGCGTTGATGGCGGTGACCAGCAGCAGCTTGTTGTCGTAGTCGTTGAGCACCTTGCCCACATAGCCGCTCTCAAAAGCCCGGGCAATATCGCCGCGAATCAGGTCGATGCCCTCGACAATTTTAATCTTCTGAAAGGGCGCGGCCTTGTCCGGGGTCAGGGTGGTCAGGGAGTTGACGGCCCGGCCCAGGCGGTAGCCGTCCCGTCCGGGGACCATCACCAGCTTGCCCGCGTCCACGTCGCCGTCGGGGTCGTCCAGGGCGGCGCAGCCCACCACCTCGGGCAGGGACACATAGGTGGCGGAGCGGGTCAGGGGCAGAGATGCCAGCAGGCCCGCCACACGGACGGTGTAGTCCTTCGCGTCGATGGCGCCGTCCTCCAGCACCAGATCGCTGGCGCACAGGTTCACGATGCCCTCGCAGTCGGGGGCGGTGGCATTCGCCACCACAGCCTTTACGCCCCGGCCACTCGCACGGAGCATCTTGATAAAGGAAATGACAGTGGCGTCCTCCAGACCGGGAGCCGCCAGCCAGTCGAAGCGCAGGCGCTCCAGGGCCTGATAGGTCAGCTCGGCGTCCTCGCCCACACGCAGAACATGGACCTTGCTGGGGGCCGCCAGGAATGCCAGCTCCAGCAGGCGGTAGTTCTCGGCGGTAAACTGCTCCTGGGGCACCTCCGCCAGGCTCTTGTAAACATCCTCGTCCGCGCCGCCCTCGGTGGCGTCCGTCAGCGCCACCGCCAGCACGCCCCGGGCGGAGCGGGTGATGGCGGACACAGCCGCCGTCTGGAAGTTGATGAAAATTTCAGGAAGACCCATAAATACCTCCAAATTCGTAAGATTTTATCGTTAAACGCCCAGATGGAGATTCTCCATAACTCCGGGCGGTTCCATACCGGGCTTCTCCGGCTCCGGCACCGGCACGCACAGCTCCAGGGAAAAGGTCAGCTCCTCCCCCTCAGTCTTGACCTCCAAAGGGTGCAAGACCCTGTCCCCCATCGGCACCCCCCGGAGCAAATACGGCGCCAGAGACGCCAGCAAAGCGGTGTTTCCGTCCCGGTTTCTGTCAGAAGCCGCCGTGACCGTCACCCGGTAGGTGTGCTCCGCCTGCCGTCCGCCGTCCACCAGCACGGTGCCGTCCTCCCGGACGGCCACCGCCAGCAGGGGGTATTCCCCGGCAACTCTGGTTTTGTCCGCCACAGTTCGTACACCCGTGACTTTCTGCAGGTACGCCGTCACGGCGTCCTGAATGGCTTTCATGCGCTCCCCTCCCCCGCTGTATCTTCTGACTCACGTGAGTCCTGTCCACCGCTTTCCGCAGCGGCCTCCACATGGCTGATCTCCACCACCGTTACACAGTGAGAGGGATACCGAAAGCTGTCGGAAGTCCGCCCGTGCCAGACGTTTCCGCCCTCGTCGGTGATCTCCACCCTGTCGCCCAAGCGGAAAGCCAACTCCGGGCGGGTGTACAGGGAAAGCCTGTACAGGGCCTCCGGGAGCGCGTAGGAGCCGTCCGGGGGCGTGGGGGCGCTGGTATGCGCCGAACGGCTCAGCGCGCATTGTGCGGCCTCACAGAGCCGTTCTTCGCCGTCCTCCAAGGTGGGCCGCCATGCCGTGACAGTGTGGAAGTACGTCCGGGCCAGAATAGCCGCCATAGCGCTGTTCGTCATGGCTCATCCCTCCTTCAACTGCCCCAGACGCCGCCATGGCGCCAGAGCGGCAAGGGACGCAAGACCCGTCATGCCCGCGTTGGTGTCGTAGGTAACGGAAGTGTCGCCCCTTGTCAGGCTCTTCACGGCCTCCCGCCCCTCGGCGAGGGAGACGGTCAGGGCGGCAATCACCACCTCCATGTCCTCCGGAATGTCCTCCCGGTTGCACCAGGCCATAGCGGCCCTTGCCGCCATCTCCGTCAAGGCATCCCCGTTGTCCCCAAGGCTATGCCCCGCAAGGGCTTCCGCTTTCGCCCGGATGGCGGCGACCTTGTCAGCGCCGATCATCAGGGAGCCACCACGGCGCCGATGGAGGCCAGGCGCTTGGAGGGCACGAACAGGTCATACAGGTAGCGGGCCTGGATGGCAGTGCCGTCGAAGAGCTGGTTCTCCTGGGGGCCGAACTGCTTGATGGCGTCCAGCTTGCTGACCGCCAGGGGGGTCTCGCAGTGGGTGATCAGGCAGGAGATGTCCTTTGCGCCCTCGCCGGAGACGATGCCGCCGCTGTTGCTGTCGCCGCTCTGGACGGTGATGGCGGTCTTCATGCGGCTCTGGGGCACGAAGATACAGGGCAGGTCGTCCAGCATCATCACGTTCTCGTAGGTGATGCCGTTGATGGACACGGCGTTGCCGAAGGAGATGTCGTGGTAGGTGCCGTTGGCGGCCTCCAGGAAGGCGGTCTTGTGCTTGTGGCTGATGAGGGCCACGTAGCCGTCCATCTCCTCGGCGTCGTCCCGGACGGTCTGCAGCAGGCCGCTGACGGTGGCGATGGCGTTGGCCTTGGTCAGAGCGGCGGACACGATGTGGGTGGCCTTGTGGTCGGCGTCACCGTCAGCCAGGGCGTACAGGCGGTGGATGCGGTAGGTGTCCTGTTCCTTCACCAGCGCGTTGCGGGCGAACTCCCGGATGACGTTCTCGGCGGTGACGATGAAGCCTGTGTCGTTGGGGTCGGTGCGGTCCAGGGAGAACTTGACGCCCCGGTCCATAGACAGGGTGTAGCTCTTCCAGCTGTTGGTGACGGTGCCCTGGGGATAGGCGGAGCCGTCGGCCTTGGTGGCGTCGTAGTCGCCCAGGCCGGTGGTGGACAGGGTGGAGATTTCGATGTCCCTGCCGCCGGTGAAGCGGACCTTGCCCGCCTCGGGGATCATCCAGGCGGTGGCGGAGGAAGCCGCCAGCTCCTCATCGATGAACTGCTGGTATGCCTTTGCGTAATCAAATGCCATTATTATACCTCCGGTATTCGAATTTTCGGCTTTTTTGACCCGATAGACCCACGATACCGCAAAAAAACCGCCCCGCCTTGGGAAGTGATTCCCAAAAGCGGGGCAACTGTATTTTCGCCCGCAGGCGCGAAAAAAGAGCCTTCTCCCA
The DNA here is from genome assembly GCA_017937405.1 of Oscillibacter sp. GTDB lineage: Bacteria > Bacillota > Clostridia > Oscillospirales > Oscillospiraceae > Oscillibacter. The sequence continues at coordinate 49,081 of JAGBDS010000046.1, read as the reverse complement.
GCTTCGGAAGAAGGCTCCCCTATTTTTATGTACCCTCATAACAGGCTCACGACCCCGCAGGTCAATGCCGTGATGACGCATCCCGCGATGACAACGCCCACCGCTATGGCGGGCAGGGCGGTTTTCATGCGGATGTCCAACACATCCGCCACCAGGGCCCCAGTCCATGCCCCGGTCCCCGGCAGTGGAATAGCCACCAGCAGCACCAGCCCCAGCGTCCGGTACTTCTTCACCTTCCGCCCTTTTAAATGCGCCCGCTTCTCCAAAGCGTCTATTTTCGGCCCCAGCCAAGATATTTTCCGCAGCAGCCGAAAAATCTTCCGAATCAGCAGCAGAATAAACGGCACAGGCACCATGTTCCCGATCATAGCCGTCACAGCGGCCACGGCCGGCGGCAGTCCGGCGGCCACACCCAGGGGAATGGCTCCCCGCAGCTCCACCACCGGCACCATCGCCATGACGAACGTCATCGCCAGCTTTCCCAATACGCTCTCGCCAAAAATCATATCCGACCCATTCCCGCGCCGTTTCCCGGCGCTTCTTTTTTTGACATTTTGACCCAAAGTGTCAGAAATCGTTATTTGTCGTACAAAGATAACATAGATTCTCCCACATTGCAACAGGTAATCTGATTGTTTTATGTAAATCAACGTAACACCATCGCGCAAAACAATCTCATTTATTTACTTACAAGTGTAACATAACCGTGCAACAAACCGCCCCTCTCCCCCTTTTACAGAGACCCTTCCCACAGGAATTTCTTCACTGGCCCTCCTCCCCCGCCGGTGGTACGGTGTTTCCAGCCTTACGAAAGGAGCGTTTTTACTTGTCATCCACGGAAACATTTCGGAAAGCGGCCCGAGACCCGGCAGAATTTGGTAAATATTACCTCTCCCACTACTTTACCCGGCCCTCTCCCCCATTCCACCGCCAGCTGTCGGCCCTGTGGCGCCGCCGGGTGATGAAAAACCGGGACCCAGTGACGGACTGCGCCGCCATGCTGACGGAGAAGGGCACCCGGTCGGCCATCGCCGCCCCCCGGGGCCACGCGAAAAGCACAGTGATGAGCCTGCAGAACGTCCTCCACGCCGCCCTGTACGGCTACAAGCGGTATATCCTGCTGGTATCGGATACGGAAGCCCAGGCGGTGAGCTTTCTGGACGCCATCAAAAACGAGCTGGAGACCAACGAGCGCATTTTAGCGGACTTCGGGGAGCAGCCGGGCAAGACCTGGAAGACCGGCTCCATCGTCCTGGCCAACGGCTGCCGTATCGACGCAGTGGGCAGCGGGCAGAAGCTCCGGGGCCGGAGAAACTATGAGCGCCGCCCGGACCTCATCCTCTGCGACGACATCGAGAACGACGAGGGCGTCCGCACCGCCGAACAGCGTCAAAAGACCGCCGACTGGTTCTGGAAGGCGGTCTGCAAGTCGGGGGACAGCTACACGGACATTCTGGTGATCGGCACCATCCTGCACCACGACTCCCTGCTTGCGAACCTGCTGGAAAACCCCGGCTTCCAGAGCCGCAAGTACAAGGCCGTCCTGTCCGACGCCCCCTCGCCGTTGTGGGGGGACTGGGAGCGCCTCGCCACCGACCTCACCGACCCAGACCGGGAAAAGACCGCCCACGCCTTCTTCTACAATCACCGGAAAGAGATGCTGGACGGTTCCAAAGTCCTCTGGCCCGAAAAGCTCAGCTACTACGACCTGCGGCTGATGCGGCTGACGGAGGGGGAGTCGGCCTTCAACTCGGAGATGCAGAACCAGCCCATCGACCCGAACGCCTGCCTATTCTCATCCCAGTGGTTCCGGTATTTTAACCCAGCCGAAGTCGACTTCCGCACCCCGTCCTTCCGATTCTACGGCTACTGCGACCCCTCCCTGGGCCGGACAGCCACCAGCGACTACTCCGCCATCCTCACGCTGGCAGTGGACCGCGACACGGGCCTTGCCTACGTCTGGGACGCGGACATCCAGCGCCGCCACCCGGACCGCATCATCGCGGACATTCTGGAGAAGGAGCGGCAGCTCCGCCGGGAGACGGGCCGGGGCTACACGCTGTTCGGTGCGGAGACCAACCAGTTCCAGTGGTTCCTGAAGGAGCAGCTGGCGAGGGAATCCGCCCGGCAGCGGCTGTACCTGCCCATTCAGGGGGTCCGGGCCACGGAGGACAAGACCATGCGTATCGAGACGCTGCAGCCGGACGTGAAAAACGGCTACATTCTGTTCCGCAAGGACCAGATATTGCTGTTGCAGCAGCTCTCCCAGTTCCCCCTGGGTGCCCACGACGACGGCCCCGACGCCCTGGAGGGTGCCCGCACCCTGGCCCGGAAGCAGAGCCGTAGCGCAAATCTGGCGGGCCTGCAGCTGTAACTCTCGGACAAGTCTCACGTGAGTTTTTTTCAAACTCACTCCACGATTTACACACAGAAAGGAAGCATGTCTATGTCAACCCCTTACATGACCACCACCCGTACCATCCCCATGAGCGACATCCCGGAGGAGTACCGGGATATTGCCGAGGCCATCGGCATGGAGGCCTTCACCCAGCTGACGCTGCTGTGCGGCGGCCAGAGCCTGTACATCCCCAAGCGGGAATCTCTGGAGCGAAACGCCCGTGACCGGGACATCCGGGCCCGGTTCGACGGCGGCAACTACCGGGCACTGGCGGCCCAGTTCCGCCTGAGCGAGCGGCAGATCCGGAAAATCATCAACGGTGTCCGCTCATAACCCCCACAAGCAGAAAAAGCAGACAGGTCTCACGTGAGGCCTGTCCGACTACGCAATTTTACAACTCTGTTACAATACATCCTTTTTCTTTTCTTTTTCCCGCTTTTATGCTACACTACCCTTGAAAAAATATCTCTTTTCTAAAAAGGAGGGACCCCCACCATGGCCCAGCTCCCCGAGCCCATCGAACAGCTCAAGGACACGCCCCTGCGCTTTCTGGAGACAGAGCAGTTCCAGGAAATGCTGTCCACCTACCAGAAGCTGAAGCCTCTGGAAAAAGACCATCCCCGCAAATTCAAAAACCAGATGAACACCTACGACTTCGGTGACATCTACCCCCTGATGGACGACTATCTCCAGTCCCACGACCTGTCTACGCCGGAGGCCGTGGCCGCCGTCATCGCGGAGGGCGCACCGGAGAGTACCGTGTTTGCGTCCACCCTGCTGAACATCTTTGAGACCACCGTGGCGGAGCGGGTGCAGGAATACGACATTCTGGGCAACAGCCCGGCTACCTACTTCATCTGCGGCGTATGGGCCAACATGAAGCGGGGCCGGGAGTTTCACCCGGCGTCCAACGGCATCACCGTCACCTACGACCAGCCCGACGCCTACGGCAACCAGAACATCCGCTACCGCAACAAAGACTATGAGATGACGCTGGTGTTCGAGGCGGTGACGGAGTACACGAAGAACCTGAGCTGGACGGCCCACCGCCTGCTCATTTACACCCTGATGCGGGGCAACGCGGACAACTGGCGGAACAACACCGCCACCTTCTCCATCGAGGAGTACATGGCCTGGGCAGGGCTGAAAAGCCGGGACGCGGCGTACCGCCAGTTAAAGAAGGACATGCAGTCCATCACCAACATGAAGATCACCGCCGAGTCCTTCAAAAAATACTTCGAGTCCTTCTACATCACCCATCTTGCCACGGAGGCGTCCATCAAGAAGTACACCGGCGAGGTACGCATCTCTTTCGCGGAAAACGTCCGCCACTTCCTGACCCAGTATTACCAGCTGATCCCGGACTGGATGGGCCAGCTCAGCGAAAACAGCTACCGTCTGGCCTTCTACCTCTTTTACCGGGCCAGAAAGGCCCCCATCGACGAGGACGGCACCTTCCGGGTGAAGATCGAGGACATCATCCATTACATCGGCTTGCCCACCAAGGAGGAGGTCAAGAACCGCAACTACGACGAGGCCATCATCCGCCCCTTCAACAAGGCGGTGGAGGAGATCGAGAACATCTCCGGCGGCTCCATCCACATGGACTTCGATTACGACGACATCAACACCTTCCTGGCAGGCCGGATGAACGTAGGCATCGACCAGACCATGCAGGGCTACATCCAGAAGATCGAAAAGACCAAGACGGTGAAGCAGCTAGAAGGAAAGAAGTCCCGGAAAAAGAAAACAGACAGCGAAACGTGACGGCCACCCTCTGCACGAAACCACGTCAGAACTCTTCTTTGAAAAAACGCTGTATCTCAGGCTATGTGAAAAAGTGAAGCGGCTATTCTTCACAAAAGCCCCTGTTCCGGCCTGTTTTCTGTGAAAAACCCGGGTGAGACGGCCCAAATGTGGAGAAGTCTTTCCACAAAGCGCCGAAAAAGCTGTCCAATTCCGCCCCCGACTCGTGCCAGGACGACTTCAACCCGTGCAATCACGACTCCGCATCGTGCGGAACAGGCAAAAAGGCCCATTGCAGTTTTCCCCGTTTTCAAAATCTTTATACTAGGAATTTTTTTGAAAAAGGAAACAAATACCCCATTTAATCAAACTTTTTCATGCTTCTCCCTTTTTAACCTGAAATCCCCTTATAGATATACTAAGATATCTTATTGCCCCGGGTCGCTCCGCTCCGCCCGGGGCGGTATGTTATACTGCGTTACGAAGGGTTTTTATTCCTTTTTTGTAAAAAAAGAACCGAAAAACTTTTAACAGGCGTCTCAAGGAGGCACTGCTATGCCAGACACCTTTGATTCTCTCCGCCCTTACATCGTTGATTACCTCCATGAACGGGGCATCGACCCTCGGAAGCGGTTCCGCTGTCTGAACCCTGCGCATCTCGATCGTGACCCCTCCATGGGCTTCGACCCAAAACGGAATAAGGTCCACTGCTTCGCCTGCGGTGCAGACTACGATCTCTTTGACCTCCTGACCATCGATAACAACCTCTCCACTCCGCTGGAAGCCCTGATCTCCGCCAGTAAGCGCTACGGCGACGGTTCCGCGGACCGTCCCGCAAAGCGGGCCGCTCCTGAGTCGGAGGGGCGGGGGAGCACGGGGGGCTCCGCCCCCTCGTTTTTGAGCGAAGAAACGATTTCTTCCTCTTATTTGGACGACTGCTTTGCCCACCGGGAAGAGACTTCTTATTTTTCCCAGCGTGGCCTGTCCCCGGACACCGTTGTCCGCTTCCGCCTGGGCTACGACCCAAAGCATAACTGCGTCATCCTGCCTTGTGCGGATGGCCGCTGTGTCCGCCGCTCCGTCTCCGAAAAGCGCTACCTCAATGAAAAAGGCCAGCCCTCGCCTCTGTTCCAGCCGGAACTGCTGACAGCAGGAGAGGGGAGAGGCCCTATCTTTCTGCTGGAGGGAACCTTCGACGCCCTCTCCGCCGAGGAGCTGGGCTATCCCGCCTGCGCCCTGAATGGTTCAGGCAACCGGGAGAAGGCCGCGGCACTCCTGCGGACGCTTCCCAAGCCCGCACCTATCCTCATTCTGACGGACAACGACATGGCAGGGGAGAGCTGGGCCAAGACCCTGACCGACGAGTTTCCCTGGCTGTACCGCTGTCCCCCGGTGCCCGTGGGTAAAGACCTGAACGAAAATCTCTGTGCCGATAGGGAAGGGGCCGCCCGGTTCCTCTCCCAGTGTGTGGCAGACTGGAAAGTCCACCAGCCGCCTCCGTACACGGAGAGCTCCGCAGCAGGCCAGATGGACGCTTTCCGGGCCTACATCGAGAAGCAGGCCAGCCGGCCCGCTCTGAAAACAGGCTTCCCCAAGCTGGATGAAGCCCTGGACGGCGGCCTATATGACGGTCTGTATGTCATCGGTGCGGTGAGCTCCCTGGGCAAGACAGCCTTTTGTATGCAGATGGCGGACCAGCTTGCCAGACAGGGGAGGGACGTGCTGATATTCTCCCTTGAAATGATGACTTACGAGCTGATGGCCCGCTCCATCTCCCGGGAGAGCTTCCAGATGGACACCTCCGCCCGGCGCCACATGGCAAAGACCGCCCGAGGCGTGCTGGATGGCAGACGCTGGGCCAATTACACGACCCAGGAAAAGGCCCACCTGGAGCTGGCCCAAACCAGCTACGCAAGCTACGCCGGCCACCTCTATTTCCGGGAAGGCGACCACGAGACAGGGCTGGACTACATTCGAAAGGAAGTTGCCCGCCACATTGCCGAGACCGGCGTGAAGCCCGTGGTCCTCATTGACTATTTGCAGATCATCGCCCCGGTGGACGTGCACTTCACGGACAAGCAGAATCTGGATCGCATCGTCTGCGCTCTGAAGAAGCTGTCCCGCCAGTATGAGCTAACGATTTTCGCAATTTCTTCCTTTAACCGAGAAAACTATAATCTGGAAGTCTCTATGAACGCCTTCAAGGAATCCGGCGGCATCGACTACTCCGCCGACGTGCTTCTGGGCCTCCAGGCCCGGGGCGCGGGCCGCCAGGGCTTTAATATTGATGAGGAGAAACGGAAGGACCCCCGGGAGTTGGAACTGAAGATCCTGAAAAACCGCTCCGCGGCTTTGGGCCAGCCCATCCCCCTGCGCTACTACCCGGCGTTCTCCTGTTTTATGGAGGGCTGAAAACCCGGACAAAACTCACGTGAGGCCTGTCCTAAATACTGTTTGCCGGGCATTGCGCTTCCCATGTAATCAGGTTATACTTATGTAGCAAATCCATTTTATGAAAAGGAGGGCGGCCCATGGCTCAAAAAGAGATTCTTTCTCCGCTGACCCCGGCGGAAAAAGAACGCATATTTCAGGTATCTGGCCCAACCGTCCTGCCGCTCCGCCTGATCGGCGATTGTGCTTTAACTGTAGAGGAAGCGTCTGCTCTCCGTTGGGAGGATGTGGACCTGGATGCCAAAACGCTGTCCCTCTCAGGCCGTAAAGTGCCCATCTCCTCCGAAACAGCTGTCCTTTTGAAAGAGATATCTTGGCAGGGCCCCTATGTTCTGCCTGCTGTGAGAGACGCCAGAACGCCAATCAACCGGGCGGCCCTGTCCCGCCAGGTGCGGCAGGCCCTGGACAGAGCTGGATTCCCCCATCTGGACGCGTCCTCCCTCCGCACCCTCCGCATCCTGGAACTGCTGGAAACCAGTCCTATTGAAGAAGTATCCCGCGCCACAGGTTACGAAGTCCGAAGCCTCCGTGTTTTGTGGGACCGTAATCGAAAGGGACCTTTGCCGACCCGTCCCCGAAGGACCGCCGCACGGCTGGATGAAGCCGACCTCCTGGCGGCGCTAGAGAAGGAAGGGGACACCCTTGCCGCCCGGGCCGTCTGGCTCAGTTGGCAGGGCGGTCTGACGGTAAAAGGGATGCTGCCGTTGACCTGGAAGGACATCTCGCCGTCTTTCAGGAAGTGGACTGTACAAGGGAAGTCCAGCCAAGTACCCGAAACGCTGTGTCCATTGCTGCGCCGCTGGCGGAGAGCGGACGGCGGCACAGGCCCCATCCTGCGGGGCGTATCGTCCCAAACGGTGCCGGAGCCGGCATTTTTGGTCCGCCGTGTCTCCGAGTTCTTCCTGCGGGAGGGGCTGGACAGCGTCACGCTGGCGTCTGTGCGGGGCCGTGCGGGGGAAAAGCGCTTGCTGGAAGATCTTCCATCCGCTCCGGTAACGGTATCGTCTCTGCGCCGTGAGCTGGGCGTTTCCCAAACCCGTGCTGCTGAGATGGTTCAGACATTAACGGAGCAGGGCCGGATACCACCGGATAACCGTGCCCGCTTCCGGGCCGTCCTGGCGGCCCATCAGGGCGGTACCGTCACTACCGCAGCACTGCGGCAGGAGACAGGCTTCGCCCCCGGCCTGCTGGCTTACTATATAAAAGAGGCTCTGGCAAGTGGTACGCTCCGAAAGGAAAGGCACGGCGTTTACCGCTGTTTGTGACGATATAATATGTTGCCCCGCCGTTACTGGCGGGGCATTTTTTCGCCTTTGTTGCAATGTTACAGTTATATTACAAAACAAAACAATCTATTGCACTCCGCTTTTTCTTTTGCTAAGATGCAACCGTGGAACAACACCGTTCGACGGTAAGGCCGGCTCAGATACGGGTTAGGCTAGCCACGGTATGTGTGCCGGAGGAATCGGCGGCCGGGAGCGTTCCGCAAAATCTAAATGCCGAACGGTCGGTCCGAAGGGGCAGGGGTGTATATCTCCTCCGCCAAAAAGGGCAGTCCGGGAGGTAAATTCAAAAGGAGGAAAAACCCCTATGAAGAAGTTCCTTTCTCTGGTTCTGGCTCTGGTTATGACCATGTCCCTGGTCACCATCAGCGCCGGCGCCAAGGACTTCACGGACAGCAGCAAGATTACCTACAGTGATGCTGTGGCCGTGATTTCCGCCGTGAAGGTCGTCGACGGTTACGAAGACGGTTCCTTCAATCCTAAGGGCACCCTGACCCGTGGTGCCGCCGCCAAGATCATCTGCAACCTGATTCTTGGCCCCACCACCGCCAGCGCTCTGTCTGCTGACGCGGCTCCCTTCAAGGATGTCCCCGCCAACAACAACTTCGCCGGCTACATTGCTTACTGCGCCAAGCAGGGCATCATCTCCGGCTACGCTGACGGCACCTTCAAGCCCGGCAACACCCTGACCGGTTATGCTTTCCTGAAGATGCTGCTGGGTGCTCTGGGCTATGACGCTCAGCTCGAGGGCTTTGTTGGCAACAACTGGTCCATCCAGGTTGCCAAGGCCGCTCTGGGCGCCGGCCTGGTCGACGGTAACGACGACTTCAACGGCACCAAGGCTGTGACCCGTGAAGAAGCCTGCCTGTATGCCTTCAACACTCTGGACGCCGACATGGTCGACTATGATGACCGTGGTTCCTCCATCATTGTTGGCGGCGTGGAGATTCAGACCGGTGCTTCCAAGGCCGAGGTTGTTCCGCAGACCGGCTACAAGGACAACATGAATGATGGCCTGGGCGTCCACACCCTGCAGTTCGCCGAGAAGTACTTCCCCAACCTGAAGAAGGCTTCCAACACCGACAACTTTGGCCGTCCCTCTGCGAAGTGGACCCTGAAGAACGACACCCTGTGCAACATCACCGAGACTGCTGACGCCACCTACACCAAGGCCGTCAAGATGAAGGATCTGTACAAGGATGTCAGCGTCAACAGCAGCTACACTTCTTTCAACGTCTATATCGACGGTGAGCCCGTCTCTGGTTCCAACGACGACCTGCTGAACGGTTATGCTCATGGTGCCGGCACCCTGACTGCCAGTAGCTCCTCTTCCACCAAGATCGGCGGCAACGGCGTTCTGGTTGAGGTCTACTATGGCCCTGAGTCTGGCGATACCCGCACCATCTCCATCATCAACACCTACATCGACCAGATTGACGAGTACGTCAAGAAGGACGAGGTCGTGAAGATCGGCTCCATGAAGTATGCCACCACCCAGTTCGCCGAGGACGAGTGGGTCATGTACACCAAGGACGCTGACGCTGCAAACGACGACAAGATTCAGAGCATGGTTGCTGCTGAGAAGCAGACCGGCGTTATGACCAAGAAGGAAGGCCTGTCCAAGTTCACCATTGACGGTAAGGAGTACGAGGCTGCTTACGGCCTGGTTTGGGACAGCAATGTCGAGGTCAAGGACACTGTTGACTTCTATCTCGATCCCTATGGCTATGTTCTGAAGGTTGTCCTGGCTGATGGCGCCATCAGCGTCAACAACCTGGCTTATGTCCTCTATGCCGATGCTGACCGCACCGACTATGCCAAGCTGCTGTTCTCTGACGGCACTGTCAAGACCGTTGATGTGAAGGATGACGCTACTGGTCAGATCGGCGATATCGTCTCCTTCAAGAACAACGACGGCGTTTACAAGCTGGTCACCCGTGCTGACACCGCTACCGCTACTCAGAGCAACAAGGTGTTCACCTTTGATAAGGGCAAGCCCACCATCACTGTGTCTGGCGGCAGCAACATCAACACCGACTCCAAGACCGTGTTTGTCTACAAGACCGCTACCACCGCTGCTAACCTGGCTGCCAATGCCTCTTGCGACTACTACTCCTACACTGGCTTCAAGTCCGCTCCCAGCGTGACTACCGATGCTAATCCCAATGTGAAGGTCACTTCTTACGTCAAGCCCGGCAAGACCGTTGCCACTCTGGTCGTGATTGAGTGCCTGAAGAGCGAGCTGGCCGGCACCAGCGCCAACCTGGTGTTCATCGCAGGTGATAAGGACGCCAAGCAGGTCGATGTGGGCGACAACATTACCTACTATCAGTTCCAGGCTATCCAGGATGGCGAGATCGTGACCCTGCTGGTCAACGACACCGATGGCGATACCATCGTTGCCAATGCCAACAGCGGCGTTTCCGCCATCAAGAAGGCCGCCAAGATCGCCGTCTATAAGGACGTGACCGTCGATACCGACAAGGTCAGCGATCCTATGACTGCTGCGGTTGTGGGTGTTGGTAACGACTTTATGCGCGTCACCGACTGCAAGAAGCAGAGCAACGACGTTCTGGTCCTGGGCGGTGTCTCCTATGCCACCACCAGCAACGTGAAGGTCTTCTTCGTTGACAGCGCCGAGATCACCGCTGGCGACATCAGCGATATCCGTACTGACGACGACGGTGTCACCAAGGATCCCTATGACACCATCACCTTCTCTCTGGACAATGGCAAGGTCGATATGATCGTCCTGGCCAAGGCCTAATCGCTTTGTCAGAGAACTGAACTAGTCTAAGCAAAACAAGGCCCCGCTCCATTCGGAGCGGGGCTTGTTTTATCTCAATGCCGGAGCATCGCGATAGTTTGCGTTATGCGGAAATCAGATACCGAAGGTCTTATCGCCGCAGACGGCCAGGTGGGTGTAGCCAGCATTCAGCGCACCGATGTTCAGAGAACCGGAGGTAGCACTGGCAGCAACAGGCACAGTGTAGGTGCCCAGCTTGACCTGAGTACCGCCGTTAATCTCATAGATGGTAACGCTGTAAGAGGTAGCAACGGGAACAGAAGTCACGGCGACAGTCAGCACATCGCTGCCATCATAAGTGATGTTGGTCACGTTAGTCACAACGGGAGTGCTGGGAGCAACAGTGTTGCTGTCAGCGGGCAGGCGGACAAAGATGTTGGTCAGCTCGCCGTCCTCCTTGGTGTAGGTCAGCTTGTTGTTGGCATCGGTCTTGATGTCCTTCAGCTCAGCAGCCTTGATCTTACCGCTGTCGTCAATGGTCCAGATCTTAGCGTCCTTCGCCACGGTCCAGCGGACAGGAGCAGCAGCGGTGCCAGTGCCGATGGTATACTCACCGGACAGCTTCACAGTACCGGAGACCATATTAGCGGAGCTCACAGAACCGCCGATAGCAGAGAAGTCGGTGATGATGCCATCGCCGTCATAGGTGGCGCCAGAGAACACCAGGTCAGCCTTGGTAACATCGTGAGAGGCATCGAACACGCCGTCAGCGATGGTGTTGGCGTTAGCCTGGACGGTGACAGTGGTCAGCTCGCCCTTCACCACAGCGTTGTAGGTGTAGTACACGTTGTCATCAGCGTCAATGGTCTTGTTGGAAGCGGACTTACCAGCCAGGAAGATGACGTCCTTGCTGTTGTTCACGATGCTGGCGTTGGCAGCGTCGATGAACACCACGGTAGCCAGGTCAGTGGTCTTGCAGTACCAAGCCACGCCGACCTTCTTGCCGGACAGAGGAGTGATGGTGGGAACGTTGGCAATGCCGGTGTAAGCGGTGTAATCGCCGTTGCCGTCACGGACGACAAACACGGTCTTGCTGTTGGCATAGAACTTGGTGGTGCCGGCAACAACAGTGACCTCAGCGTCGTTCTTGGTCAGGTTGAAGGTGGCGCTGCCGTTGTCGTTGGAACCACCGTTCCAAGTGATGGTAACAGGATCAGTACCGGTAGTGACCATGTTGTCCAGAGGAGAACTGACCTTCTTCAGGGTCACGGTGCCGTCATCGCGGACCTTGTAGGTGACAATATCGGTGGCAGTGTAGCCGTAAGAGGCGCTCAGATAGTTCTTCTCAGTGTTGTAGATCTTCACAACACCGTCAGCAGTCAGCAGCTTCACGCGGTTGGTGGTGAAGGCAGAGCTGCCAGCGCTCTCGATAGCAACGATCAGAGCGTAATCACCGGAAACATACTCTTCCTCAACAAGGTAAATGATGTTGCCGTAGGGATCCAGATAAGCGGTGTAATCGCTCTTGGTCTTCAGACCAGCCTCGGTACCGATGGAGGAATCGAAGTCAGCCTGGATTGCATAATCGTACTCCTTGTCGCCAATAGTCAGCTTGTCGCCAGTGACAATCTTGGTCAGAGTGCCGGTAACGGCCTCGGCCAACTCCACGGACTTAATCTCGCCAGTCTTATCGGAGTAGGTATACAGAACGACGGCGTCGTCCTCGAACTTCTCATCGGTCTCGAACTCATCATTGAAGCCGGCGGGGAACTTCACAGAAGCCTCATCGATTACGATGTAAGCGTCCTTAGCAGAAGTAGCTTCAACGCTCTTCTGGATGGTACCAACATAGGTGTCAATCACGCAGATGCGGACATTGTTGGTGTCGTCATCATAGAAGACCTCAACAGTGGAACCGGTGTTGACCAGCTTGTTGGTGTTGGTGCCGTCATAGTTGTAGTAGGTGGAAGCGATCTTGTCAGCGATCTTGGCGGTGTTCTGCTTTGCAACGGCAACAGAGTCGCCGGCAACACCGTTGATGAAGACTTCAGCAGCAGAATCCTTCTCGGTCATGCCCAGGTCGGCATAGATGGTGCCCAGCTTCACGTTCTCGCTGTAGGTCTTGTCAGCAGTATCGGCATAGGTGCCGATCTTGGTGCCCTTGTTGCGCCAAGTGGTGGCGGGACGAGCGAAGTCGTCGGTGCCCTCGGTCTTGGTCAGCTTAGTGAAGTACTTCTCAGCGAACTGCATCTTGTCATCGTTCTTGATGCCCTCAGTGGCAGCACCATTGTAAACCTCATAAGCCTTGGAGCCGGAGATTACGACTTCAGCGCCGCCGACGGAAACGGAGGTACGGGAGTCATAGTCGACCATAGTGGCCTTCAGGGTGTTCAGAGCGAACAGGCAGGCCTCATCACGGGTGACGATCTTGGTGCCGTCGAAGTCCTCGACCAGGCCGTCGTCCAGGCCGATGGCCAGAGCGCGCTTGGCAACGTTGATGGACCAGTTGTTGCCGTTGTAGCCCTCAAGGTCCTTATCATAGCCCAGAGCGCCCAGCAGCAACTTCATGAAAGCATAGCCGGTCAGGGGGGCGGCGGGACGGAAGGTGCCATCGGTGTAACCATCGATGATGCCTTCCTTGGCGCAGTAGGCGATGTATGCGGCGAAGGTGTTGTCAGCGGCAACATCCTTGAAAGGAGCCGCGTCGGCCTTCAGGGCGCTGGCGGTGGTGGGGCCCAGGATCATGTTGCACAGGATCTTGGCAGCCTGACCACGGTTCAGCTGGTTGGTGGGCTTGAAAGCACCGTCGGGATAACCGTCGATGACATTCACAGCGGACAGCACGTCAACTGCTTCGGTATAGGTAACCTTGTCAGCATCGGTGAAGTCCTTGGCGCCGGCGCTGATAGTGACCAGGGACATGGTCATAACCAGTGCCAGAACCAGAGAAAGGAACTTCTTCATAGGGGTTTTTCCTCCTTTTGAATTTACCTCCCAGACGCCCCTTTTTGACTGAGGTGATATACACCCCTGTTATATTTAAAACTCGCTGTGTGGCAATGGTTGGCGGGTTTTCTTGGTAGCGTCAGCCCTGGATGGCCTCCGCTACTGTCCGCAGAGTGGTGCTTTCGGTTTCATCGAACAGATGGGTATAGATAGTGCTGGTGACAGCAATGGAACTGTGCCCTAAAATGTGGGAGATGTCATGCATGGGGATATGCTGGCTGTTAGCGATTGAGGCAAAGGAATGCCGCAGTCCGTGGAGGGTTATCTTTGGAAGACGGTACTGTTCGGTCAGCCGAGCCATTTGGCGGGTCAGCAGGTCTGGGGAAGGAGGTACTCCGTTGGTACGAAGAAGCACGAATTCTGTCGGGTCGTCGCTTTTCCGGGCAATCCAGGCCCGTTCCAGCTCCGCGATAAGTTCCGAACAGCCGCTGATGCCCAGCCGCCGAACGGACCGCCGGGTTTTGGGCTCTTTCAGGATCGCTTGCCCACCGACCTCTGTGCGTACCTCCTGAATGAGCACTACTTTAGCGTTCAGATCCACACACTGCCAGCGCAGTCCGGTGATCTCACTGCGGCGAAGGCCCAGATATGCTGCCAGTCGCACAGCCAGACCCAAGGGGCTTCCTTTAGTGAGCTGGAACAGAATGCGGATCTGCTGGGGAGAATAGCAGGTATATTGCGAGGGAGTCAGACGGGGAGGGGTTACGCCACGGGATGGGTCCCCAGGTAGTAAACCAAGCCGGACTGCCTGATGAAGGGCAGTGTGGAGCAGGTTATAGTGCTTGAGGACTGTATTGGGAGAAAGTCCTTCGCTCAGCTTCATGGAAAGATATGTTTGGAGGTGAAAGGAAGACAATCCTGCCAAAGGAATGTCTCCGATTGTGGGCAATAAGTGACGGCGCACAATATTGCGGTAGCCGTAAGAGGTGCTCACGGCCCGGCTGGCGGCAACATCTTCCGTAAGCCACCAGTCCAACCATTGGCCGAAAGTGGCAGATGGCTCAGGAATAGGGCGTTCATGCGGCCAGTTGTTTTGAGAAACGCCGGGATACAGTGCCGCCAGAGTTTGGTCATAAGTGGAGTAAGTACGGCTTTTCCTTCGTCCATTTCCAACAGTCGTCACATAGTACAGATTTCGCCGGTCATCATAAGAAATGTTTTTTTGCAGTGCTTTTCGAGACATGGTGTTCTCTCCTTCGGAAGTCATATCCACAAAAGTGATTTTCGTGGTAACGACAGTATAAAAGATTTCCGGCAAAGAGCGCCTTTTTTTGCAAAAAGCGCCGTGGAAAAGAGTGGGGCAAAGGGTTGAAAGTTGTTCTTATTTGTCATATAATCGTAACATTGGGATTAGTGCGCCTACTTTTAAGAAAGACGCTTTCAGGAGGAACCTATTTTGAAACGAAAAAAGTCCGTGACGCCGGCTCCGGCCTCCATTGAACAGACTGTTGCCGAGGCTCCCGAAACGAAGCAAACCGCTATGGATACCGTATGGGTTTGTTTGTTCTCGGGATTATTGTTTGTATCCATGACGATTCAGACCGGGCGGATGTCGATGCTTCTGGCAGTACTGGCCCTGGCGTTGTCCATCGGCAGAACGCCGCTCCGGAACCTGCGTCAGCGGTTCTGTGTGCCGGTGCTTGGGTTTATTGGCTTTGCGTTCATGCAGGGGTTCGCTGCCATCTATTCTCATTTTGGGGAATACGCGGTTCAGGAATACTCGAAATTTCTGGCGGTGTTCGCTTTGGCGGTTCTGCTGTTGACCCGCATTGAAACGAAGCATATCCGCGGTATTCTGTGGGGCATTGCCGCTGTTTGCGCGATGATCTCGCTGCTATGCGTAGATGCGGCTGTCCATGGTTTTATATTTGGAGGCTTTGAGCAGCTTGCTGAAGTGTTGGGTTCTTCTTTTTCGACCGTAGAACAAGATATATTGGGCAACCGCATATCCGGCATTTACAATGACGCCAATGTATCCGGCAGTATTTTAGCCTTGGGCAGTCTGGTGGCCCTGTATCTGGCAAATGACAGCCAAGAGCTGTGGAAGCGGGCGCTGGCCTGTTTCCTCCTGGGTGTATCGGCCATGGGGCTGTTTCTCTCTATGAGCCGGGGCGCGCTTTTGTGCTTTGCAGTTGCTCTGCTGGTGTGGCTGCTGGCGGCAGGAAAGGGAGAACGGCTGCCTCTGTTCTTTTTGATGATGTTCTCAGCCATCGTGGTAGTTGGACTGTCCATTCCCGCGGCGACGGCACTCAAGGGAGGCTCCTTCCTTGTGGATGTGTTGCATCTGGCCACAGGACCTGTCATTTTTGCGCTGGATTGGGCTGTGGGGAAGCGTCTGGCATCTCGGCTGGAGGGCCATAAGAAGCTGCTGCTGGGCGCGGCAGCCGTGCTGGCGGTTCTCTGCGTGGGATATGCCGTAGCCGCGGTGATAGTGACGGGGCCGTATACCTTTGATGAAAGCGGCTATGTGGACCGGGCCTTTGAGTTAGCGCCTGGCACCTATACCGTATCCGGCGATTGGGATGGAAATCCCTATGCGAATATTCTATCCCAGAGCAAGATGGATGTGCTGCGGCGGACAGGAGGCGGTACGTCGTTATATAACGGTCCGCTGTCGGAAATGTCCTTTACTGTTACCGGCGAGGAATTCCGCCTTTCCATTCAGATAGGCGGGGAAGCAGGGCAATCCTTGCGGGAGCTGCGGTTCTCGGACGGGACGGAGGTCAAGCTGAATTATCCGTTGCTTCCGGCGTCCCTGGCGAACCGTCTCCAGGATAGCCTGCTGACCAGCAACAGCTTCCTCCAGCGGCTGGAGTTTTTCAAGGATGGCTGGACGCTGTTTCTCAGCAGCCCCATCTTTGGTCACGGACTGGGAAGCACCGAGGGCCTGCTGACCTCCGTGCAGTCCTACTACTATGAGTCAAAATACGTCCATAGCCACCTTCTGCAGATGATGGAGGAGACAGGCCTTTTGGGTCTGGCCGCGTATTTGATGCTGTTGGGCGGCGGTGCTTGGCTGCTGCTTCAGCGGCTACGTGGTGAGCACGACCGCTTGGCGGCTTTGCTGTTGGCCTGTCTGGTCATGATGAATCTCCACGGCCTGATGGAAATTACGTTTTCCGTCCGTGCCTACCAGTGTCTGGCGTATATCCTTCTGCTACTTCCCGGTGTGCTTTATGGAAAGCCGCTGTCTGAAAAGGCCGCAAAGCTGGGTGGGCTTTTGACCGCAGGTCTCGTGTGGTTGTATTTGGCAGTGTTTGGCGGCGCGTATCTCAGCCACCGGATGGTGGTCAAAGATTTGGAAAAGGGGTTGCCTGCGTCCAGTGCTTCGGAATTTATGGCGTATACCAGAAGCCTTGTAAAACGGGATATTTTCGACCACGAGCAGATGCAGCTGACTTACGTTGGAAACGCGGTCATATTGAACGACAGCAGCTATAACCGGGATATGCGCATCTACAAAGAGAAGCTGCAGGCTTCTGGCACCTATACCGCCTGTTCCGGCCTGGCCCAGTACTACTACCTGCCGAAGGGGCAGTGGGAGGAGCTGTTTGCCTGTTCCCGGGAGGGTATCGCCCAGGAGGCATCTAATAAGGACGCCTGGAACCTGCAATTTGATTTCTATCGCTGCGAAGTGCTTCCCGCCATTGGCGAGGAGAATGTCTCCGTGTTCCTGGACGGCGTACTGGGTACCAAGGCCTATCTGGAGGAATACAGCCAGGGCCGTCTGGAGGAGATCGAGCTGACAGAGGAGAACACTGCATTTCTGAACACCGTTGCCTCCGTGAGAGAAAACGGCTTGCCGGATGAGGCCGCCTATTTGATGCTGACACAGATGTATGCTCCGGCGGAAACGCGGGAAGGGTGAGGATGCCATGAAAGTCTGCCATCTGTCCAGCGTCCGGGAGAGCCATGACCTCTGTATGTTCCAGCGGTCCTGTGTGTCCCTTGCCAGGGCCGGGTATGAGACATACCTGGTGGCTAAGGGCGAAAGCCGGGAGGACCGGGGCGTTCACGTCATCGGGGTGGGAGATCCTCCAGCCAGCCGCTGGAAGCGGATGCGCACCTTTTCCAAAACCATCTGTCAGGCGGCGCTGAACATTGACGCTGACCTGTACCATATCCACGATCCGGAGCTGTTGCCCTATGCCCTGAAGCTGAAGCGGCAGGGCAAAAAGGTGATCTTTGACAGCCATGAGCTTTACACGGTGCTGCTTCGTTCCAAGCATTACCTGAAGGGTTTCGCGCCCCTGATCGCCTGGTGCTACGGCGTATTCGAGCGGTATGCAATGAGCCGTATCGACGCCGTGATCTTCGTGGCGCCCCGGAATGGGAAGGACCCCTTTGAAGGGATCTCACGCCGGACGGTCATGATCGCCAATTACGCCCTGCGGGAGGAGCTGTACGCCCGCTATGTACCCACGGCAAAAGAAGTGCCCACCGCCTGTTTCGTGGGGATCATGACCCCGGACCGGGGGGCGGAGAACATGGTGCTGGCCGCGGCGAAAGCCGGGGTGCGGTTGATTTTGGTGGGAGACTTTGAGCCGGAGGACTACGCCCGGCGCGTCCGGGAAATGCCGGAATACGGGAACGTGGATTTCAGGGGCGTCCTGGACCGGGACCGGGTGACGGCGGTATATCAGGAGGCCTCCATGGGCCTGTGCGTTATTCCCAATGGAGGACAGTACAATATATGCGACACTTTTAACATGAAAGTGTACGATTACATGGCCATGGGCCTGCCGGTGGTCCTCAGCGACTCCGCCTATGCCCGCCGGGTGATGGAGGAATACCCCTTCGGCATCCTGGTGGACCCCGCCGATGTGGGCCAGATCGCCAACGCCATCCGCTATCTGGCGGATCACCCGGAGGAGGCCGCCCGCATGGGCCAGGCCGGCCGCCGGGCCATTGACGAGGCTTTCAACTGGGAGACCCAGGAGAGAAAGCTGCTGGCGCTTTACCGGGACCTGATCGGTCCCCCGGAGGAACAGCATGAGGGAGCCTGAACTGTTTTCCGTCATCATCCTGGCATACAGGAATGAACAATATCTCCGCTGCGCCGTGGATTCGGTGCTGGCCCAGGACTACCCCGCCCTGGAGCTGATCGTGGCGGACGACGGCTCGCCCACCTTTGATGGTGCGGGAATAGAAGCCTATATCGCCGCCCACCGGGGCCCCAACCTGCGGCAGGCGCTGGTGTATCAGAATCCGGAGAACCTGGGCACCGTCCGCAGCATCAACCGGGCGCTGGAGCGGGCGGAGGGCCGCTATCTCAAGCTGCTGGCCGCGGACGACGCCCTGTACGACGGGCAGGTGCTCTCCAGAGCGAAAGAGGCGCTGGAGGCCAGCCCGGACGGCATCATCACCACCCGGGTCATGAAGTGCGGCCCGGATCTGGCGCCCCAGACCCTGTTCCGGGACGGCTTCGCACAGGCACTGCCCCAGCGGAGCCCGGAGGAGGTTTTCCGGCGGCTGTGCGTCCACAATGAGATCGTGGGTGTGGGCGTCTTTTTCACCCGGGCATTTTTTGACCGGTTCGGCCCCTTTGACGAATCCTATCGCTTGCTGGAGGACTGGCCCACCTGGCTGCGTGTCAGCAGGGAGGGGGCCCGCATTGGCTTTGGCGACTTCATCGCCGCCAAATACCGCTGCGATGTAGGGGCCGCCACCGGGGTGAATCCCGCCTATCTGGCGGACAAAAAGAGGACTTTCGCGCGGGAGATCAGGCCCTATTGGAAGAGAGTCGGAGCTGGGACCGTTCTGCGGTCCTGGCTGACGCTGAAGCTGCGGGACTCTGTCCTGGTGCGTAGGCTCTACGGCCTGATATTCCGCCGCTGAAATAGAAGGAGCAACTATGGAGATCATCAAATACCGCTTTACGGAGCATGGCGATGGGCGAGGCCAGTTGATCGCTGTGGAGACCGGCAAGGACATCCCCTTTCCCATTCACCGGGTCTACTATATGTACGGCGTGGGGGAGGGCATCCGCCGGGGCTTCCACGCCCACAAAAAGCTGGAGCAAGTCCTGATCTGTATGCACGGCAGCTGCAAAATTCTGCTGGATGATGGTAAAGACAAAGCCGTCGTACCGCTGGACAGCCCCAATGAGGGACTGTATGTGGGCAACGCCATGTGGCGGGAGATGTTCGACTTCTCCCCGGACGCCGTTCTGGTGGTGCTGGCCTCGGAGTTATACGACGAAGCGGACTATATCCGAAATTATGACGAGTTTCTGGCCTATCTGGCCGGGCAAAAAGGAGAGAGCGTATGAACGTACCATTTGTCAGCTTCCGTCCCATGGAGCGGGAACTGGACGCGGAACTGCGTGCCGCCTTTGAGCGAGTGTATGAGCGTAGCTGGTATATCGAGGGCGAGGAGGACGCGGCCTTTGAGAAGGCCTTCGCGGCGTATTGCGGTGTTGAGCACTGCATCGGCTGCGGCAACGGCCTGGACGCCCTGATGCTGGCCCTGAAGGCCCTGGGCGTGGGGGCGGGAGACGAAGTGATCGTTCCGTCCAACACCTTCATCGCCACCGCCCTGGCCGTCACCTACACCGGGGCAACCACCGTGTTCGTAGAGCCGGACATCCGCACCTACAACATCGACCCCAGCCGCATAGAGGCGGCCATCACCCCCCGGACAAAGGCCATCATGCCGGTACACCTGTACGGCCAGCCCGCCGACATGGACCCCATCATGGCCATCGCCCGAAAGCACGGATTGTACGTGGTGGAGGACTGCGCCCAGGCTCACGGCGCCGCCTACAAGGGCAGACTGATCGGCACCTTCGGCAATGCCGCAGGCTTCAGCTTCTACCCCGGCAAGAACCTGGGCGCCTTGGGTGATGCCGGCGCGGCCATTACCAATGACAAGGCTCTGGCGGATAAGATCCGCGCCCTGGGCAACTACGGCTCCGACTACAAGTATCACCACATCTACCAGGGAAACAACTCTAGGCTGGACGAGCTGCAGGCGGCATTTCTCTCCGCCAAGTTGCCCCACATGGACCGCATGAACCGGGAGCGCCGCCGTGTGGCGGCCCGTTATCTGGCGGAGATCGACAACCCGCTGCTGACCTTGCCCTACGTTCTGCCGGACACGGAGCCGGTGTGGCACATCTTCGCCGTCCGTTGCGGCCGCCGGGACGAGTTGGCGGAGTATCTGAAAGCAGCGGGCATCGCCACCAACAAACACTATCCCATTCCCATGCACCTACAGGGGGCCTACGCAGAGCTGAACATTCCAAAGGGCAGCCTGCCCATCGCTGAGGAGATTAGCGCCACGCAACTGAGCCTGCCTATGTATTACGGCATAACGGAGAATGAGATCAGCTACGTGGTGGAGAAGCTGAACCAGTTTCGGTAATAGGAGCGGGCTATGAAGCAAGGAAAGAATGTGACTATCATGTCCGGTTGCCACATTGGAGAGAACGTGGTGCTGGAGGATGACATCTATATCGATTACAACTGCATCATCCGAGACAACGTGACCATCGGGAAGGGCACCACCATCGGTGCCAACTGCATCATCGGCGAGTATACGGCGGACTGGTACCGGGACCACACCTGGCAGCCGGCCCCCACGGTCATCGGAGCCGGATCCGTGATCCGCAGCGGCAGCATCGTGTACGCCGGCGTGACGATCGGTGACCATTTCCAGTCCGGCCATCAGGTTACCATCCGGGAGGCTGCTGTTCTGGGCCACCATTGCAGCATCGGCACCCTCTGTGACCTCCAGGGCCACTGTGTTTTGGGTAACTATGTCCGCTGCCACAGCAACGTCCACATCTCCCAAGCATCCCGGATCGAGGATTACGTCTGGATCTATCCTTACACCGTCCTGACCAACGACCCCATCCCGCCCTCTGAGCGGGAGGAAGGCGTTACTGTCCGGAAATTCGCTGTCATCGCCACGGGAAGCGTGATTCTGCCCGGTGTGGAGATCGCCTCGGATTCTCTGGTGGCCGCAGGTGCCATTGTCACAAAGAATGTGGAGCCCGGGACCGTGGTGGGCGGCAATCCGGCAAAGGTAATTTCCACCATCGACAAGCTGAAAGACCACATCACCGGAGCGCTGGTGTACCCCTGGCGGGAGACCTTTGAGCGGGGAATGCCCTGGGCGGGGATCGGGTATAAGACCTGGTCCCGGCTTCAGGAAGAAACGGCCCCGTAATCCTCAACAAAAACAGACAGGAGAGACCGATATGAAAGGTATTATTCTGGCCGGCGGAGCCGGCACCCGGCTGTACCCCCTGACCATGGTGACATCCAAGCAGCTTCTGCCCATCTATGATAAGCCCATGGTCTACTATCCGCTGTCCACCCTGATGCTGGCGGGCATCCGGGACATTCTCATCATCTCCACCCCCACGGACCTGCCCAACTTTGAACGGCTGCTGGGTGACGGCAGCCAGTTCGGTGTCCGCCTGTCCTACAAGGTGCAGCCCTCTCCCGATGGTCTGGCCCAGGCGTTCCTGCTGGGCGAGGAGTTCATCGGTGAGGACTGCTGTGCCATGGTGCTGGGTGACAACATCTTCTACGGTGCCGGTCTGGGCGGTCTGGTGCGGGAAGCTGTCACCAACGCGGAGCAGGGCCGGGCCACGGTGTTCGGCTACTATGTGCCGGACCCGGAGCGGTTCGGCGTGGTGGCCTTTGACGAGAACGGCCATGCCACCTCCATCGAGGAAAAGCCCGCCCAGCCCAAGAGCAATTACGCGGTGACGGGATTGTATTTCTACCCCAAGGGCGTTTCCGCCATGGCGAAAGAGGTAAGACCCAGCGCACGGGGCGAGCTGGAGATCACCACCCTCAACGAGATGTACCTCCGGCAGGGCATCCTGGACGTGAAGTTGATGGGCCGTGGCTACGCCTGGCTGGACACCGGCACCATGGACTCCCTGGTGGACGCCGCGGACTTCGTCCGCATCATCGAAAAGCGCCAGGGCATCAAGATCTCCGCCCCGGAGGAGATCGCCTACAAGTCCGGCTGGATCACGGAGGAACAGCTCTTGGAAAGCGCGGAGCACTACGGAAAATCCCCCTACGGCCAGCACCTGCGGAACGTGGCAAACGATAAAATCTATTATAAGTAATACATAGAGGAGGACCTCCCATGACTATCATCGTCACCGGCGGCGCGGGTTTTATCGGCGCCAACTTCATCTTTTATATGCTGGACAAGCACCCGGAGGACCGCGTCGTTTGCCTGGACAAGCTGACCTATGCCGGCAACCTCTCCACCCTGGCGCCGGTGATGGACCGGCCCAACTTCCGCTTTGTGAAGGCGGACATCTGCGACAGGGAGGCGGTGTACGGCCTCTTTGAGGAGGAGCATCCCGACGTGGTGGTGAACTTCGCCGCCGAGAGCCACGTGGACCGCTCCATCGAGGACCCCGGCGTCTTTCTCCAGACCAACATTATGGGCACGGCGGTGATGATGGATGCCTGCCGGAAATACGGCATCCGCCGCTACCACCAGGTCTCCACCGACGAGGTCTACGGCGACCTGCCCCTGGACCGGCCGGACCTGCTGTTCACCGAGGAGACCCCCATCCACACCAGCTCCCCCTACAGCAGCTCCAAGGCCTCCGCTGACCTGCTGGTGCTGGCCTATCACCGGACATACGGCCTGCCGGTGACCATCTCCCGCTGCTCCAACAACTACGGCCCCTACCACTTCCCGGAGAAGCTCATCCCCCTGATGATCGCCAACGCCCTGAACGATAAGCCCCTGCCGGTGTACGGCGAGGGCCTGAACGTCCGGGACTGGCTGTATGTGGAGGACCACTGCAAGGCCATCGACCTCATTATCCGCAAAGGACGGGAAGGGGAGGTCTACAACATCGGCGGCCACAACGAGATGCGGAACATCGACATCGTGAAGCTGATCTGCAAGGAACTGGGCAAACCGGAGAGCCTCATCACCTACGTGACGGACCGGAAGGGCCACGATCTGCGCTACGCCATCGACCCCACCAAGATTCACAACGAGCTGGGCTGGCTGCCGGAGACCTCCTTCGCGGTGGGCATCAAAAAGACCATCCAGTGGTATCTGGACAACCGGGAGTGGTGGGAGACCATCATTTCCGGCGAGTACCAGAACTATTACGAGAAGATGTACGGAAACCGCTGAATCAACCGCTTTTCCCGCAAGCGTACAAAAGAGATCAGATCAAGGCGCGCCTTGATCTGCCCCCTGGGAACCCAGGGGGCGCTCTGACTGATATTTATAGAGAAGAAAGGTGGAACCTCATGATCCCGTTTAATATCCCTCCCTGCGTTGGAACGGAAATGCATTATATCCAGCAGGCCATTGCCTCCCATAAGATCTGCGGAGATGGCCAGTTTACAAAGCAGTGCAATGCCTGGATGGAGGAGCGTTTTTCCGCCCAGAAGGTTCTGCTGACCACCAGCGGTACCACGGCCCTGGATATGGCCTTTTTGCTGTGCGATCTTCAGCCCGGCGATGAGGTCATTCTGCCCAGCTTTACCTTCTCCAGCACTGCCACGGCCGCTGTACTGGCAGGAGCCAAGCTGGTGTTTGTGGACATCCGCCCCGACACTATGAACATCGACGAGACAAAGATCGAGGCTGCCATCACGGACCGGACCCGGGTCATCGTGGCCATGCATTACGCCGGTGTGGCCTGCGAGATGGACACCATCATGGACATCGCCCGCCGCCATGGCCTGAAGGTGGTGGAGGACGCCGCCCAGGGCGTCATGAGCACCTACAAGGGCCGTGCTCTGGGCACCATCGGCGATCTGGGGTGCTACTCTTTCCATGAGACGAAAAACTATTCCATGGGCGAGGGCGGCGCGCTGGTCATCAACGACCCGGCCTACAACGAGCGGGCGGAGATTTTGCGGGAGAAGGGCACCAATCGGGCCAAGTTCTTCCGGGGCCAGGTGGACAAATACACCTGGGTGGATTTTGGCGACAGCTATCTGCCCAGTGAGCTGAACGCCTCCTACCTGTGGGCCCAGCTGGAAAAGGCCGACGAGATCAACAATGACCGCCTGGCTACCTGGAACGCCTACCGGGCGGCCTTCCAGCCCCTGGCCGACGCCGGCAAGGTGGAACTGCCCACCATCCCGGAGGGCTGCGCCCACAACGCCCACATGTTCTACCTCAAGTGTAAGAACCTGGAGGAGCGGACGGCGCTAATCGCCTATTTGAAGGAGCACGGCGTCTTGGCAGTATTTCACTACGTCCCCCTGCACAGCGCCCCCGCCGGATTGAAATTCGGCCGCTTTGACGGGGAGGATGTCTATACCACGAAAGAAAGCGACCGCCTGGTGCGCCTGCCCATGTATTACGGACTTACGGAAGAGGACCGGGTTGCTGCCATCAAATGGGTTATGAACTTTTTTAATCAATAAGAGGATGTTTTTAAATGATTAGCGGGAAAAATCGCATATATATATATATATATACTGACAGGAAGCGCTTGCGTTTTAACATTTATAATCTATGCTGTAAACTTCCTGCCTCAAACAATTGAGTTTAATGGATATACCGATACAATTGCTCACATTTCTTTTGCCCAAAATTTATTTGCCGGTAACGCTCCCCAAGCCTGTTATACCTACCCATTGTTCTATGCACTTGTGGCGTGTTTGGGTGAACTATTCAAAGATTACTCGTTAGCCGCAACCATAGTGATTGGTCTCTCAGCAGCAACTACGTGTTATTTGCAGATCAGGATTCTCCGCTACTTTCTAAAGGATACCTGCTGCAATTGGAAAATCACAGTCTATGGCTTTGCGCTCAGTTTTATTTGGCCATGGAATTTTTTGGGTTATGATATTTCTACGTTGTATTTGCTGTCTGGTGCGACCGCACCTGTTCATAATGCTACATATTTGTTTGCAAAGCCTTTTGCGCTTATCTGCTTTTTTCTCTACTACTTATTGATAGATTCCCTGCCGGGGCAAACACCCTGTCCGAAAGCGACAGCTAGAAATCAAAACCGCATGCTGGTCATGTTCTCGATTCTTTTCCTGCTTTCTGTTCTGGCAAAGCCCAACTTTTATCAGATCTTCGCACCTGCCGGTGCATTAATTGCGGTCATCTGCTGGCTATATTACGGGAACCGCGTGTTCCTGTTTTGCTGTAAATTGGCGATGGCATTTGTACCTGCCACCGCCTGGGTACTCATGAACATGGATGGCACAATTTCACTGCGCTATTCCCCGCTGGAAGGATATCACATTTACAATAGCACCTCTATTTTACTGGCCATTGCGCAGTCATTGTTATTTGTAATCTTTGTGGCAGTTTCCGGGTATGTGTTCCGTAAAAATGGCAGTATGCTTTTGATAGGGATTACCGTTTGGATAGTCGGTGCATTGGAATTTTTCCTTTGGGTGCAAAATGGTGAAGAAGGTTCGCTGAATCTTATGTGGGGTTATTTGTGCGCCCAGTATCTTTTGTTTTGCATCGCTGTTATTTGTTTTGAAAAAATGAAGCCGCTGTTTAAAGGAAATTTGTATTATTTCGGTCAGTTCCTGTTTTTTGGCCATTTTGTGATGGGGGTTTATGCGTTTGCTTCTTACTCATGCACAAACTGGTCGCTGCTGCTTGCACAGATATAAAAGGAGATTTACAAAATGGATAAAGACTTAGAGGTACTGTCGGGCGTCAATGTTTCCCTACGCCCTATTACGCTGGCGGACACGGATCTGATCGTTCGGTGGCGTAACAACCCGGCGGTCCGGCAAAACTTTATATTTCGTGATACCTTCACCCCGGAGATGCACCGAAATTGGATGAACACCAAGGTCGCCGGCGGAGAAGTCGTGCAGTATATCATTGAGGAGGCCGCCACCGGCCGCCCGGTGGGCTCGGTCTATTACCGGGACATCGACCGCGAGAATTCCAGCGCTGAATACGGGATCTTTATCGGTGAGGACGACGCCCGGGGAAAGGGTTACGGCTCGGAGACGGCCCGCCTGTTCACCGCCTTCGGCATCCGGGCTCTGGGGCTCCACCGCATTTCCCTGCGGGTCCTCAGCGGCAATGACCAGGCCTATAAGAGCTACGAGCACGCCGGATTCCAGAGGGAAGGCGTCGCGAGGGATATGGTCTTTCTGGATGGGGCGTACCGGGACGTCATTTTCATGGCGCTTCTGGCGCCATCTGTTTGAGGCAGGAGGACGCTGATGGAAACTGTTTCTTTTGTAATTCCCTGCTATCGCTCTCAGGAGACGCTGGGTTCTGTTGTACAGGAGATTGCGGATACGATGGGGGGACTTCCCGCTTATCGCTATGAGATCGTTCTGGTGAACGACTGCTCGCCGGACGGCACCTTTTCCGAGATCCAGTCGCTGGCGGAGCACTTTCCCTGCATCGTGGGCGTGGACCTGGCCCGGAACTTCGGCCAGCACGCGGCTCTGATGGCGGGGTTCCGCCAGGCCAGGGGGGATATCATCGTCTGTTTGGATGACGACGGGCAGACGCCAGCGGATGAGGTAGGCAAGCTGCTGGAAAAGCTCCAGCAGGGCTATGACGTGGTCTACGCCTCCTATACCAACAAACAGCATTCCGGCTTCCGCAACTGGGGCAGCCGGGTCAACAGCAAAATGACGGAGGTCATGCTGGGTAAGCCGAAGGATCTGGCCGTCACCAGCTACTTTGCCATGCGGCGCTTTGTCATGGCAGAGATGCTGCGCTATGAGCATTGCTATCCCTATGTCATCGGTCTGGTACTGCGGACAACGCAAAAAATCTGTAATGTGGAGGTCCATCACCGGGCCAGAGCCGTAGGCACATCCGGCTACACCCTGCGGAAGCTGCTGACCCTCTGGATGAACGGTTTTACCTCTTTTTCCGTCAAGCCCCTGCGGATGGCCACCTATTTCGGCGCTGTTACCGCCGGCTGCGGTTTTTTATACCTGCTGTACATCGTCGCCCGTTACTTTGTAGACCATACCGCGCCCATGGGCTGGAGCTCCACCATGGCGATCCTGCTGCTGTTGGGTGGTGTGATCCTGCTGGTGCTGGGTTTGATTGGCGAGTATGTGGGTCGTATTTTTATGTGCGTCAACGCCGCACCCCAGTATGTGGTGCGACAAATCGTTACCAGCGAAAGGCAGGAAAGCATCACGTGAAGATCAATGGAAAGTGGATGCTGGCCCTGCATAGTATCTTGTTGGTCTACGCCGCCAGCAGCGTATGCAGCAAGCTGGCCGCCAGCCACGCCGTGGGCAGTATTCCGTTTTTTCTCCTATACGGAGGTGTGCTGTTCTGCTTGGGTATCTATGCTATCGGCTGGCAGCAGGTCATCAAGCACCTGCCCCTGACCACCGCCTACGCCAACAAGGCCGTTACCGTGGTATGGGGGATGGTGCTGGGTGCGTTGCTTTTTCAGGAGCATATCAGCCTACGCCAGTTGGCCGGCGCCGCCGTCATCATCGCCGGGGTGCTGCTGTTCACCGCGGCGGACGGGGAGGAGGCGCAGGCATGAAAGACGTCCAGCTGCCCTATCTGCTGCTGTATCTCGGCAGCGTGTTCCTGGCCGCTGTCTCCCAGGTCCTGCTGAAAAAGGCCGCTCTGCGGTCCCACCGCTCCGTTATCGCGGAGTACACCGACTGGCGTGTGATGCTAGGATACTTTTTGTTTTTCGGATGTACGCTGCTGACCATGCTGGCCTACCGGGGTATCCCCCTGAACCTCGGTCCTGTACTGGAAGCCACCAGTTATCTGTATGTAACCATATTTGGCGTCACCATTTTTCATGAGAAGCTGAACCGCAAGAAAATCCTGGCGTTGGCGCTGATCGTGTGCGGTGTGCTGCTTTACTCATTATAAGGAGAGACCACCCATGGAGTTGAAAAAAACGGACGGCCGTGTCCTTGGTACCGCGGTCCTGTTCCTTGCCTGCTTTGCCGCTGTGCTGTTATATTGTATGCGCTTCGGCAGTATGATCTCCCTCAGCGGAGACGCCGCGGATATTTGGAAAACCATCACGACTTATTACACAGCTGACCGCTATCCCTCCTACGTGCTGTACAAGGGCTTTGCCTCCGTCTATCCTTATGTCTGGCTCTATCAGCTGGCGGTGCTACTGGGCACCAATGAATTCTTCTTTGTCATGTGCTACCATGGGCTGCTGTTCGGCTATATTATCGCCTTCGGCATCCCCACGCTGGTAAAGGAGCTGACTGGATACGAGCCGAAATGGTGGCAGAAAGTTCTGTTGGCCGTTGTCCTGTTCTGGTTCTGGAGCCGGTATAAGGCATTAAGCGATCTGATGGTGGATCTGCCCAGCTGTGCCTTCTTCCTGCTGTCCATCCAGTGTGCAGTGGCTATCGTCCATTATTCCGGCTGGAAGCGGTGGGTGATGGTCTGCCTTGCAGGCCTTCTCTGCGGACTGTGCGCCAATATCAGCGGGCAGTACTCCATCGCCGCTGCCTGCATCATGGTTTTTGCCTGTGTGCAGATCTGGAAAAGCGCTCCCGCCGGGCGGCGCCTGGGCCGACGTTTTTTGGCGGGTTTCCTACCTTTGGCCGTGCTCCTGTGTCTGGCCATGGGTAGCGTCAAGCTCCTCAACCTGGCGTTTCAGGCCACTGTGCTCCAGCCTTTCCAGGACAGCGGCGTCTATATCGCTCCGGCGGAAGCATGGATGCACCGTGCGCTGATTTTCATGATCGATATCGGGCGGCTTTTCTACGGGTCTCAGCTGTATGACGCCCGGGGCCATGAGATCGTCATGAGCCTGTACGGTGCGGAGGAGGGGACGCGGCTGCTGGAATTGGCAGCCGCCGGCGGATACGGCTGGACCATTGCCGAGTACTTCCGGGCGTTTTTCCAGCATCCCGTGGACTTCATCATGCTCTATCTGAACCGCCTGATGATCGCCATCAGCGACGACAGCGGAATTTGTGCCCTGCGTTCTCTGCTGCCGTGCTATACCATGGTGTATCTCGCGATTGTGACCGCCATTAAAGGCTTGAAGCGGCTGCGGGACCTCTTCTGCGCCAAGCTCTGGCTGGTGCTGGGGGCTCTGGCCTCCATGATCCCCGTCCTTGTTATGACTGTGGAAATGCGCTATACGCTCTCCCTCCAGTCGATGCTGTTCGGCGTAGCGCTGGCAGGGCCCATCCTGCCTCGGCTGTGGGGGACTGTCTCCGGCGGCATCCACCAATGCCGGCAAGAGAAGAGCCTTCGGAGCCTGCTGGACCGCAAGTTCCCCTGGGAAGTGATGGGCTGGATCGTGTTCTGCGCCGTCTGCCTTGCCTATTTCGGCTCCATCTGTGCCGCGTCCGATATGGGAACCGGTATGCTGTACCACTGGTGAACTCCCTATGAAAAGTAAAGCGCCCCGACCCTTTTGGGCCGGGGCGTCTCTCTGCTAAAAGGCGGGGCCGCCTTTTCCCGGAAAGTTCCTTAATGGGCAGAGCCTTTCCCTTGCCGTGCATATACCTGCTCGGATTTAATATGGTGTTGACAAATTTCCTCCATTTGGTATTATTTAGGTATAGTTTTCCCAAATTCGACAAGTATGATCATTCTGCATAACTAGTTGGAGATCAGCATTATGGGAGCAGTAAAAGGTTTTTTTAACCATACGGGTGTTAAATTAGCAATTCTGACGGGATTGCCGATGGGATTTTCTTTTGTGACCTCCTGGTACTTTTCAGGGAACACGAACAGCCAGCCCTTTGCAAAATGGGCCGTCTTTGTCCTGGGCACCCTGATTGTTTTTTTCCTGTGGTATTATGGAAAGCAGGAGACAAAGCAGAAGAAGGATCATGCGCGAAGCGAGGAACTGGAGAGGCGGCTCGACGAACAGAATCAGCAGATCTCTCTGTTGGAGGGGCATATCGCCGCTCTAGGCGATGCGTGCAGCACGGCAAGCGAGCTGTCCTCCAGCTGCGCAAACGAGTTGTATCAAAGCATCAAAAGGAAGAAGGGCCACAGCGAGATCCAGGACTGGCCCGTGGTTCAGGGAAAGTGCGATCAGATTTGCCTGACATTATATGAGCTGGTCAGAAAGCTGGCTTACTGTGGGGATCACTTCTCTGTGAATTTTATCTTCAAAAAGACACAGGGTGGCGTGACGGGCTTTACCATGCTGTCCCGAAAGGCTTATAAGGCGCACGCCCCCAGGTTGTTCAACGACTTCATGCCCGAGTCGGAAGTGATGAATTATCATTACAAGCATTTGTTTGATTTGGGCTCCTCCAGGCCGAACTTCCTGTTTACACAGGATGAGATCTCCGCTGTGTTTAAAAAGACCGACGGTGTAAAATACTCTCAATACATCGGCATTCCCATCTCCTGTGCGGGGAACCGGATGGTAGCGCTGCTACAGATCGTCGCTTACGATGACTCCAAGCTCGCCGCGACCAGAGAGGATTTTGAAAAGCTGTACGATAAATACTTCTGCATGTTCTCCAGTCTGGCCCTGCTGACGGACAAGGTTGAAAACGCCAATCAAATTCTCAAGTAATAAGGAGTTGTCATGGACTACATCCAGCGGATGAGAGAACTGAATATTTCCTTTCAGCGTCTCGACGAAGCCGCCGCCAGTGAGATCATGGAAACGCGATTCTCCTTCTTTAGCCTGCTGGAATACGGGGCCCTCTTCGACCGGTACAGGGGAACCGACAGGCAGGGCCAGTTTGTGGCCCTGGATTTTTCCCAGCTCTATGCCCTTGCGCAGCTGGATGAGAAGCTGCGCTGTATCGTTTTAACGCAGTGCTTGGAGCTTGAACACACATTAAAAACGATCCTGGTGAATCGGGTCTATTCCACCGGGGAGAGCTGCGCGGTCTTGGCGGGCTTTATCCGGGCTGACCGGGAATACCTGCTGCGGGTCTATACCCCCGACAATTCGGATATCATAGCTGAAAAATACGGTGTTTCCAGCATAGAGGAGTTGTCTTTCCCGCAGTTTTTGGACGTGATCCACTTTGGAACGCTTCCACATCTCTGGTCGTTTATCGGACAATCCTATCCCGGCCTGCTGGAGGGCTATGAAGGCCCGGCGTTTTTGAACCACATTGTCTCGGTGAAGCGCATTCGGAACATGGCAGCTCACAACATTGCGCTCCTTAGCCAACTGCCAGTCAAGTGCGAAAATCGCACCCATGACGTCTCAGTTTTTCTGAGCAGAAATGGGATAAAGAATAAAACGCTGCATACAAATATGACGAAGGCATTCGTCAACGACTACTGCGCCTTACTGCACTTGTATCATTTAATACAGCCTCCTGAAAAGCGGCTGGCCTGCTATCACGAGCTGCAGAGCTTCCTGTCCGGGCGCTGCATGGACGCCGCCCCCCTGTTTGAAGACAACTTTCTGCTGAAATCCACGCACGCTTTTTTGTGCCGCGTCATAGAAATATATCAGGCAGCTTCGTCGGGATCCTGCCCGTCTCCCAGTGCAGAGAAATAAAACGTAAAACCAGAGAAAAAAACAGAGAAAAAATCAAAAAATTTATTGACAAACGCAAATCAGTCTGTTATCATAGTTTATGCTCATTTGGCAATTAATGTAGATAGAGTGATGAAAAACGTCAGTTTTTGGGAGCCGGTGCCTGCACTGGCTCTTTTTTTCGTTGTCATGCTTCTCCGCTGGCCCGGAATCAGGCTCCAGGCCACACTCCACCTAAAATATGGCCCGCGGGCCGCTGTCAGGCACCGCGGCCCGCGGGCCTTTTCCTGTCTTATTAGCCGAGCGTGCCTTTAATCTCCGCCCATTCCGCCTCCGTCAGCTTCGGGTATTCGCTCAAGACATCGTCCAGGGCTTCGCCCCTGTCCATTCTCCGACGCACCACCCGGAGCAGCAGTGCCATTGCCAGCGTCATTCGCCATCACCTCCAAACAGCAGCTCCGCCATCAAACTCTCCATCTGTTCGATGCGGGTCTCCTGGGAGGGATAGGATGCCGCCCAGTCCGTCCGCAAAGTCTCGGAGCAATCCGGCAGGGAGGAGAGCTCACAGTTCTCGGCCAGAGGCTCGTAAACGCCCTCCTCCGTCACCACCCGGCTGTCCGTATAGGACAGCGCCTTTTCAAAGCGGAGCAGAGGCTCCGCCGTACCAATGCGGTATAAATAAAGGTCCATGTTCTTCGTTTCCTCCCGTTAAACCATCGAGCCGCATCTGACGATGAAGCCGCTGCTGTTGTAATTTGACGTGCCGCCCACTAAAAGCTCTGTGTTGGTCAGGTAAGCGATCCCGCCATTGTAAGCGCAGATGCCGTAGGTATTGCTTTCACCGGATACCGTCGTCAAGAGGGCTGTGCCTCCGTTCCATACGGACACGGCGGTCTCGTAGCTTTTGACCGTCAGATTCTCCAGACTGACAGCCGCGCGGTTGGCGGACATGATTGCCTGTCCCGCGCCGTTGCCGGAGAAGGCGCATCCCATGACCCAAACAAGGGGGGATCTGTCCGCCAGCAGATTCACCGTCCCAGCGGTCTCCACCGTGCTGTCGGTGGCAAAGGCCAGCTGATACAACTCGACCCTGATGTCGCAGTTGAGGATGCTCACCCGCGTATTGCGCACAGTAAACGCGCCCATGGAATCCGCAACGATCCGCAAGCTGCCGTTTCCGTGGAAGTTCTGGATAACCAGGGGTTCCGTCAGCGGTCCACTGACCGTAATGGTGAGATCCTTTGCCAGGAACCGGGGCAGCGCCGCGACATAGGCCGGCAGCTGTCCGGCTGCCAGCGTCACGGACTCCGGGGGCAACAGGGAGGTTTGCAGGGTCTCCCGCACAGGGAGGAAGTCCTCCTCTGTGACCAGCCCCGCGGGAGAGCAGCTGACCGTCACGTTCACATCCTGGCTGACGGTCTCCTCCAGATAGAACCGCAGCACCATCCGGGAGCCGGCCGTGATGTTCACCGGCGTGTCCAGCCGGTAGAGCTTGTAAAGGATTTCCCCTTCATCAGGATCCTGCGCATAGACGCCCAGTTCCGTCAAGGTATAGTCTTCCGCTGCCTGGGCTGCCGCCAAGGTAACGGGGATCGTGGCAGTATTCCAACTTCTGGCAGGGCTGTTCACCGCCAGCGTCTGTTTCGGCTGGGGCAGGGAAGTGGCCGCCATGTGGTCTGCCGTCTGCCCCGCACCAGCCGCCACTCTGGTGATAGTCAGGAGCGCCCCGGTGGCCAGCTTTGCGCTGAGAGCCAGCCCCTTCTTTGTAAAATAGCCTTGGATATCCATTCCTTTTCCTCCTTATCTGATACGCTGGATACCGCGCCGGGCCCGCTTAGGGGCGGGAGGCGTCACCACCGGAGGCTGCTGGGGCAGGCGCTTGCGTACATCCTCCGCCAGAGCCTCCTGATAGGCGGCGCAGAAATCCTGGGTCCGCTGGTCGGTGTCGCTGTCATCACTGCCCGCCAGCAGGGAGGCGAAGGACACCGAAACACCGGCGGTCTCAAGAGCCGCTCTGGCCCGGTCCCGCTGGAGGCGCTGCTGCTTCTCCCGGCGCAGAACCTCCAATTCTTTTTTCTCGTCTTCCGTCATAAAACCGCTCCTTAATTGATAGTTTAGTTTGATATATTATCCTTTTTTCTGTTCCGCCGTCTTTCGCCGCAGTTCCTCCTCCACGTCCGCCACCCAGGGCAGGTGTTCCAGAATAGTCCGCTGGGACAGGATAGAGGAAAGGGAGAGGAGGGAGGAGGCCAGCTCCGTGTGGTCCTGGGGCAGGTTCTTGTAGAACGTAGGCTTACCTGCCGTCAGATCCACCGCCGTTCCCAGAAGGGACAGTCCGCCGGACAACGCCGCCAGCAGCACCGTCAGTCCCTCTGTAAAGCTACGTTCCTTTGCGGCGCGCACCTGCTCAATCCCCCAGAGCTTGTACCGCATAGCCACACCGGAGGCGTTTCCGGCGAACTGCTCGTCGGACAAGTCCGGGGTCATAGACAGCTGTAAAATGTTTCGACGCAAATTGACTTCCAGCTGACCCAAGGCCTCGTGGTCGAGGTCCTTCACCACGAATTCCGCCCGGCCTCCCTCGGCCAGAGACAGCACCCGGGTCCGGTTGGCCTCCTCGATGTCGCTCTGGGTGGTTCCCTGCATCCCGTACAGGGCCAGGAAGGCATTGGCCACGGACTGCATATCGTCCATGGCGCCGGAGAGCAGCAGGTTGTAGGCGTCCACCATCCCTGTTACCATCTCGAAGTCGCCCATACCCTGGCAGTTGTTGGCGAAGGGAACTAGGGGCAGGGCCCGGAGAAGGTTCTCCTCCGGCGCTTCCATTCGGGCGTGACTGCCGTCCCATGTGAAGGGCCGCAGGGCATCCGCCCGGTAAAGGACGCCGGAGGTATTCCCCTGACCGTCCCGGAACAGCCGGACGGTGCCCAGCAAAGGCGCCCCCGCCTGACCGCTCCGGACAGAAAAGCAGGAGAGCGGGTCGCACCGGCAGGCCCGGAGCCCCGCCTGCTCCATCCACACCAGGACAAAGCCGGCGCCGCAGACGCTCATGTCCCGGCCGATGTCAAAGAGCAGGTGTTCCAGCCGCAGACCAGCGGACAGCTGGGAAAAAGCTTGGGCCGCCCGCTGGTCCTCGAAATCCAGAGTAGGGGACAACCCCAGAAAATAGCCGGTGTGGACCTCGGTGATGTAGCGGGGGAAGGGGGCCCGGAGCAGATTGTTGGGCCGCCCTCGGACGGCCTCGCCCTTTGGCACCGGCTGGTCGCCCCGGTAGTAGTCGAACAGCCTTTCCCGCTCCGGGCGAATCCTCTGGAGAAATTGGGCCACGGCGTCGGAGAGGGCGTCCTCCGTCAGTGGCCCCGCGCAAATGATGTCCTGATTCAAAAGCATACCTCCCGTCGAGTTTTTTTCAGCATAATGCCTGCGGGAGAATTTTGCTTTGGAACCGGGACAAGAAGTTCATTCAAACCTTCTTATAAATACCACTGGGATATAACATATAAAATGAGTAAAAGACTTGCTTTCTAGCGACTGTAATGTTACACTTATCATACAAATTATGACGATTTTTCGTTTATTTTGGTGTAGAGCAGGGGAGTGCGCTCCCATGTGCGGAATTCCGTATGCGTGGACCGCGCCTGTTCACACCTTTTGATTTGTGCGCAGACCCCCCATAAGTGGATATTACACACGACAATATGAGGTTACAACAGCATGAAACAGCCCAAGTCTGTTCGGATGAGCGAGTGGGAGAGCTCCAAGCGTGTCGCCTGTCTGAATCTGATAAAAGTCCTCCTGATAGCCGTCCAGACAGTCCTCTTTATGGTTCCCTGGTTCAGCTTTTATCAGGCCAATATGCTGCACCCCTATTACTACTGGGGCAACTGGGTCATGTGCGGTGTTTTCATGACGCTGTACCTGGTCTTTGCCCGGTTGTACGGCGGATTGCAGATCAACACCGCCCGGGCGGGGGAGATCGCGTACTCCCTCGCCATCGGCTCCGTCATTACTTACTTCATCATCTACTGCGTCATCTGCCTGCTGAGCTACCGGCTTGTCTCGCCGCTGCCGCTGCTGGCCTGCTGGGCGGTGTCCGCCTTGCTCTCCGCCCTCTGGGCCATGCTGGCCGTACGGCTAAACGACCATCTGTTCCCTCCTAAGCGGGTGTGCATCGTCTACGACAACGAGGACGCCTACGAGGCGGCGTCCGCTATCCAGCAGCTGTCCTGGAAATTCAAGGTCACGGGCAGTCTGAATATCGACCAGGGGCTGGACGGCATTTTTGCCGCCATTCAGAATTCTGAGGCGGTCTTTCTCTGCGGCCTGCGCTCCAGCACCCGCAACACCATTCTGAAATTCTGCATCGCCCATGGCATCGAGGCTTATATCCAGCCCAAGATCGGCGACATCCTGGTCAGCAGCGCCAGCCGGGTCCACCTGATGAACCTGCCCTTCCTGCACTGCACCCGCAACAACCGCTCCTACTGGTACCGCATCGCCAAGCGCGCCATGGACGTGGTCATCTCCGGCCTGGCGCTGGTGGTGGCAAGCCCGGTGATGCTGGTCTCCGCCGTCGCCATCCGCTGCTGCGACGGCGGGCCGGTATTTTACCGGCAGCGCCGGCTGACGGAAAACGGGAGGACCTTTGACATTCTGAAATTCCGAAGTATGCGTGTGGACGCGGAAAAAGACGGCGTAGCCCGGCTGGCCTCCGAGCACGACGACCGCATCACGCCAGTGGGAAATATTCTCCGAAAATACCGTCTGGATGAGCTGCCCCAGTTTCTCAACATCCTCAAAGGCGAGATGTCGGTGGTGGGCCCCCGGCCAGAGCGACCGGAGATCGCGGCCCAGTACGAGGAACTTATCCCGGAGTTCCGCCTGCGGCTTCAGGTGAAGGCAGGTTTGACCGGCTACGCACAGGTATACGGCAAGTACAACACGAACCCCTACGATAAGCTGGAAATGGATCTGATGTACATCGCAAAGCCCTCCATCCTCCAGGATATCGCCCTTCTGTTTGCCACAGTAAAAATTCTGTTTCAAGCAGAGAGCACGGAAGGCGTAGCGGACGGTTACGCCACTGCTGCAAGAGATGAATCGGATAAGCTCTCCGTCTGAAACACCTCCTGACACAAAAAGCACAAGGATGTGGGCTATGGAAATCTCACAAAATAACATTTATACCAATCTGCCATTTCAGGGCAGGCTTTATGCAATTGATTTTTTAAAGCTTGCCTCCGCAACGGTCATATTCTTGTTCCACTGCAATATGCACTTGGGCATACAGTTTAAATCCCTTACGCCCTTTATTTCCCAAGGCGCAGTGGTCATGGATCTGTTTTTCATGTTGTCTGGCTTTGCCTTGTATTACGGATACCTGAATACCCCCCTTTCAGGCAGCACAGCGCTGGCAGGTTTCTATCGAAAACGCCTGTTCGCCATCTATCCCCTATATCTAGTGATCGTGCTGGTCTTTTTGCTAGTCATGGATCCCGCGTCATTGACGCAGAAGATTCTGGAGCTTCCCATTCAGCTCTTGCTGTTGCAATCCTGGTTCTCCGGACTCTTTTCATACTCCCATAATGGCGGAACTTGGTTTTTATCCTGTCTGGCTTTCTGCTATTTACTGTTTCCCCTTTTGAAAGTTCCATTGGAGCGGGCAGGGAAGAGGCGTCTCTGTATGCTCCTGGCCCTTGTCTATTTGCTGTGTGCCGTTTCTCCCCATCTGGTGATTGTCTGTGAGCTGCCCAATATCTATTCCAGCCCTCTGTTGCGGATGCTGCAATTCTTCTCTGGGATGCTGACCGCCGCTCTGGTGTTTCAGGGCAATTCCCGAGTTCCCAAGATTTCTCCGTTTTCCTGGGGCGTGCTCGCCCTTGGTAGTGCCGCCGCTCTGGTCGGCGTGGTAAGTTGGTTCGTCAGGCAGGAATACTGCCTGGGCCATTATGTGCCTTACGGCTTTTTGACCTTTCCGCTTTTTCTCCTTTTATTGACGGGCGCAGTTCAAGCGGAACTTGGCCGGAGCTCCGCTCCCCGGTGGGGTGTCGCTTTGAAAACACTTAGCGGCTTCGCTTATCCAATATTTATGGCACAATTCTTCCTCTGGTCTCCCATACGGAAGTTGGTCTCCGCTCGTCCCCAGTGGTTTGCGGTCCACGGAAACTGGAAAACGTTTCTCCTCGCCAGCTTGCTCTGTGCTGTAGTGACCCTTGCGCTTTATTTATTTGACACAGCATGCCAAAGGCTGCTGAAAAAACAGGCGCTCTCATAAGTGCGTAATAATCAAATCTCATTCAAACGGGAGGTATCTGCCTCATGAATAAACCGGATATCCGGGGCAGCTCTGACACAGCCCCTCTGTTCTCCGTCATCGTTCTGACCTATTTGCAGCGGCATCTGCTGGACGACTGTCTGGACTCCATCTTTGCCCAGACCTATCCCAATATCGAGCTGGTAGTCTGCGATGATTGCAGCGCCGACTTTGACGAGGAGGAGGTCCGAGCTTATATTGACGCCCACAAGGGGGAGAATATCCGCCGGGTAGTGGTTCATAAACAGCCCAATAACATGGGCATCACCCAAAACGCCCAGGCGGGCGTGGAACTGTCCACGGGCGCCTTTTTCAAGCTCCATGCCGGCGATGACCTGCTCTATGACGAAACCGTCCTGAGAAAAGCGTCCTATCATTTCTCTGCTCCTGCCGTCAAGGTTCTTGCCGCCCGCGCCGTCGCCTGCCAGTACGACGGCGCCATGACGGAGCACTACTATCCTGTGGAATACGCGCGCAACTGCGTGCTGGATGCCGACGCCCGGACACAGTTCAACCTGCTGGCCACCCAGGGCTGGCAGGATTACTTCCACGCTCCCGCCATGTTCTGGAAGCGGAGCTTTTTTGACGCCCTGGGGGGCTTTGACCCGAATTACCGCTATGAGGCCGACTGGCATCTGCTGCTGAAGGCCACTGCCTCCGGCCAGCGCATCACCACGGTGGATGATATCGCTGCCATCTTCCGTTACGGTGGCCCGTTTACCAGCGGTGACCCGGCGGACCAGTCCCTGAAAAACGAGTATTACCGGGAGTGTGTCCGGATGCTCCGGCAATACGGCCTGACCCCCTTTGAGGCCGCCGGTGACCGGAAAAAGATCATCCGCTGTAAGCAGGCCATCCGCTGCCTGGAAAACCGCATTGTGGCGGAAAGCGACTGGGGCAGTTGGACAGTCTGGCAGCAGTTCCTCTGGCGGGTGAAGAATCTGGACTTCCTTCTGCTCTCCTGGCTGTACCGGAAGCGGCAGCAGGGGGCGGCCCTCACCCATGTGAAGGGCCCGGTGCTAGTGATGGCGCTGTGCATAGTGTTTTACATCTTCGGTGTGGAGCTGATCCCGGGGCGCTCCTCCACCTTTTTGTGGTCGGTCTTGTTTTTCGCCATGGCGCTGTGGCTTTTGCTGAAAATCGCGGGCGTGTGCTGCCTGAAGTTGATGCGGGCGGTTCTGTCCGCCCGGGGAAGGAGGGGATAAGGCATGAACAAACCACGTTTTTCCATCATCATCCTCTGCTACCGGCATTTTGAGTATCTCCCCTCGGCCATCGACTCCGTCCTAGCCCAGGATTATCCCAACATCGAGCTCATCATCTCCGATGACGGCTCGCCCAACTTCCCTAAAGAGGATCTGGAGGCCTATATCGCCGCCCGGAAGGGTCCCAACGTCACCAACGTTATTCTTCACCAGGAGGAAGCCAACTGCGGCACCGTGCGGCATCTGAACCACGCCGTTCCCCTGTGCGCCGGCGACTACATCGCCCTGCTGGCGGGAGACGACGTGCTGTACGACGCCCACGTCCTCACCTCCTACGCTGCGGGCTTCTCCCACGCGCCGGAGAACTGCTGGATCGAAATGGCCCAGACGGCCATGTACGACGAAAACCTGGAGGTATGGCAAGGCTTCTATCTGAAGCCCCAGGTTCAGGCCGCCCTGGAAAAGACGGAGACGGACTCCTCCGATCTGCGCAGACTCCTGGTCAGCCAGGGTGCCTGTCTGCCCTCCACCAGCACCTGTTTCAAAAAGGGCTTTTTTGAGCGGTTCCACGGGTTCAACGAGGATTACGCTCTGGTGGAGGACTATCCCATGCACGTCCGGCTGGCAGAGGAGGGTTGGATCATCCACTACGAGAACTTCGTGGCTATCAAGCACCGCAGCGGCGGCATCAGCCACGGGCAGAAGGACACCCTCTCCCACTCCACCGTCCTCTACTTCCGCGACAGCCAGCGCATGATCGAAGATCTGCTGCTGAAAAACACGGCCCTGCTGGACAGGGCGGAGCGGACGAAGGTCATCCGCCAACGGAAGCGGGAACTCCACTGGATCCAGTACCAAATGGCCCGGTCGGACCGAAACTATCTGAAAATGTTCCTGCTGGCGCTCAAGCAGCCGGGGGACGTCCTCACCATCTTGCTAGAGCGGCTGAGCCGCTGGGCGTCCCGGTGCCACAAGGCCCTGCTGGCCCTCTTTTTGAGCCTCTGGCTCTTCACTCCGGTGATCGCCGGGATGTTTGAAACGGCGACGACCCTTTCCGCTTACGGAGCGGCGGCCGTGCTCCTGGTGCTGGCAAGGATGGCCTTTACCCTGTGGTTGCTGTGTATTCTGGTCATGGGACTGGAAAAGCTATTCCTGGCCATCCGGCGGTTCCCCGGCGAGACCCTCCGGGTAGGCTGAACTTCCTTTCAATTGGAGATACGTTTACGTATGAATATCTTGCAAGGCGAAAAAAAGTATACCAAGCTGTTCCTCGTTCTGCTGGCGGCCTATCTGGTGCTGGCGAGCGCTCTGTACTGGATCTGCGGCGACCAGCTGGAAGCTGTCAAATCCCAGACCTCCACGGTCTCGCCCATGGCCAATGACGGCGGCTTGGTGGGCTCCAACGTTCTGGAGCAGCCCTTCACGGTGGGGACGGACACCTTGGACCAGCTGCTGCTGTACACAGGCACCTTCGGCCGTAGCAACCACAGTACCGTCCGGTTGCAGATTTTGGAGGACGGCCAGCTCCTGTGGGAGCAGGAATATCCGGTGGATGGGCTGAAAAACATGGCGGTCAACGCCTTTATGCTGGACGAGCCGCTCCAGGGCGTCAAGGGCAAGCAGCTGCTGCTCCGCATCCTCACCCAAGACGTGCCCGGCGACCAGGCCATCACCTTTTATTACGGAAACACGGTCTCCGCCAGCAGGATGGAGGTGGCCGTCCGGGTGGACGAGCCCCTGCGGATCAACGGCGAGGCCGTCAACGGGATGCTGTGCCTGTCCCTGATCGGTCGAGACCTGATCGCGGCAAAGCGGCTGTACTGGCCGGCCATCGTGGTTCTCGGTCTGTTGCTGTCCTTTGCCTACTGGTATGGATACCGGCGCTACCGGCAGGGGAGGGCGGGCCTGTTCTCCACCGTCCACGGCCTGAGCCGGTACACCTTCCTCATGAAACAGCTGGTCTCCCGGGACTTCAAGACCAAGTACAAGCGATCCGTCCTGGGCGTGCTGTGGAGCTTTCTGAACCCGCTGCTCACCATGAGCGTGCAGTATCTGATCTTCTCGTCCCTGTTCAAATCCACCATTCCCAACTTCGCCGTGTACCTGATGACCGGCGGCATCATCTTCAATTTCTTCACGGAGTCCGTGGGTCTGGGCCTGACCTCCATCGTGATGAATGCCCCACTAATCACCAAGGTTTACGTTCCCAAGTATATCTATCCCGTCAGCCGGGTGCTCTCCTCCACGGTGAACGTGCTGATCTCCATGATCCCTCTTTGCTGCATGATTCTCTTCTCCGGGCTACCCCTGCGCAAGTCCATGCTGCTGTTCCCGCTGGTGCTGTTCTGCACCATGCTGTTCTGCACCGGCATGAGCCTGCTGCTGTCCAGCTCCATGGTGTTCTTCCGGGACACCCAGTTTCTGTGGGGTATTCTGTCCATGCTCTGGATGTACATGACCCCCATTTTCTACCCCGAGAGCATCATCCCCCAGCAGTTCCTGCGGCTGTACCACATGAATCCGATGTATCAGTTCATCTATTTCCTGCGCACTATCACCATCGACGGCACAGCGCCGGGGCCCTATACGTTCCTGTACTGCGGGCTGTGCGCGGTGGTGCCCCTGCTTCTGGGATTGTGGGTGTTCCGCAAGACCCAGGACCGTTTCGTATTCTACCTGTAAGGAGACCGACATGGGTACAATGATCGAAGTAAACAACGTCTCCATGGCGTTCCGAATGGACATCAACCGCCCCAGCGGCCTGAAGGACTGGGTGGTGAACTTCGCCACGGGAAAGCGGGACATCCGGGAATTCCGGGCCCTGTCCGGTGTCTCCTTCACCGTGGAAAAGGGGGAGGTCATCGGCATCATCGGCCGGAACGGCTCCGGCAAGAGCACCCTCCTGAAAATCATCTCCGGCATTTACAAGTCCACCGGCGGCTCCGTGACCTTGGGAGGCAACGTGGTCCCCATGCTGGAGCTGGGCAGCGGCTTTGACCAGGAATTAACCGGTTACGAGAACATCTTTTTGAACGGTGCCATCCTGGGCTATACGGAGAAGTACCTCCGGGAAAAGCTGGATGACATCATCGCCTTTTCCGAGCTGGGGGATTTCATCAATATGCCCATCAAGACCTATTCCTCCGGCATGATGATGCGGCTGGCCTTTTCCGTGGCCACCGTGGTGAATCCGGAGATCCTGATTGTGGACGAGATCCTGGCGGTGGGTGACGAGTTCTTCCAGAAGAAGAGCTTCGCCCGGATGCAGGAACTGATGAGCGGCGGCACCACCGTGCTGTTCGTCTCCCATAACTTGGATCAGATTCGGAAAATGTGCAGCCGGGTAGTCTGGCTTGACAGCGGTCATATCCGCATGGCTGGCCCCACCCAGGAGATTTGCGCGGCATACGCCGCCCAGCAGTAAGCGACAGAAGAGCAGGAGAGGGCCCGGTCACGGCTGGTCCCGTAATTATGGAGAGATCTGATGACATTCAACAGAAAGTTCAAACGGTCCGCACAGCCGCTGTTTTCCGTGGTCATTCTCCAATACCGACAGCGGGCCTATTGGCAGGAAACCGTGCAATCGGTTCTAAACCAAGACTATCCCCGTATTCAACTGATTATATCTGATGACGGAACGCCGGGGTTCCCCAAGCGTCTGGTGGAAACGTACATCCGCGACCATCAGAAGCAAAATATTGAGGATGTAGCGGTTCGTTCCAGTGCGGTCAACGGCGGCACGGCTGCCAACTGTGACGCGGCGCTGGCCTACTGCCGGGGCGACTATATCCTGTTCCTGGACGGCGATGATACGCTAAACACGCCCGATGTCCTAACCCGGTTTGCGAAGGAATTTACCGCCCTCCCGCCAGAGGAGCGGGTGGTCAGCGCCAACGGGTATTACTGCGACATGGAGCTGAATCCTCTGCAGTTGTGCCTCGCCCCGGAAAAATTTGCGGAAGAAAACTGCCTGACTGCGGAAGCGCAGTACCGCAAAATGTATCAGGATTTCTGGCCGATTCCCTCCAGCACAGCCTACCGTCGGGAGCTGTTCGACCTGTGCGGCGGTTTCCAGGCGCCTTATGTGCGCCTGTGCCAGGACGGCTATTTCTTTCCCCATATCACCCGCCTGGGCCAGCATATCCACGGGGCGGATTTCATCGCCTGCCGCCACCGCGCCGGCGGCGTTGCGAACCCGGCGGGTGGCACGCTCAGCGCCTCCGCGCTAGCACTGAAGGTTGAATTTCTGCGCATTGCCGAGTTTGAGTTCTTCCCCTACTGCG
This sequence comes from Oscillibacter sp., assembly GCA_017937405.1. Classification (GTDB taxonomy): domain Bacteria; phylum Bacillota; class Clostridia; order Oscillospirales; family Oscillospiraceae; genus Oscillibacter. The sequence goes on along the minus strand of JAGBDS010000046.1, from coordinate 5,268 downwards.
GCCGTTTTACCCAGGTGGAGCGGGACGCGTTGTGCTGCCGTTATTATGAAAATCTGATTGGTTATCGCATGGCTACCAACGACGTGTCCCTGGGGATCTCCGAGCCCGCCTATTCCATTTTGAAGGAGTGGGCGGAGCGCAAGGATATCCCGTGGTATTTTGCCAAAAGTAAGCTGCGCTTTTTCCCGGAGGATCAGCTGTGGAGGCCCGGCTGCAACGCGCCGGTCCAGCTGGCGGCAGACGAGAACCAGTGCTGCGGCTGCACGGCCTGCCAAAACATCTGCCCACAGAACGCCATCTCCATGCGGGAGAGCGAAAAGGGCTTTTTATATCCGGTCATTCAGGCGGAGCTGTGCGTCCAGTGCGGCCGGTGTCAGGCAGTCTGTCCCATGCAGGGCAAGGGCAGTCAGCCGCTGGAGCCTGCCGGATATTTCGCCGTGAAGCACCGGGACGACGCCATTCGCCGGCGCTCCCGCTCCGGCGGGGTGTTCATGGCCCTGGCGTCCCAGGTGATCCGGCAGGGCGGCACCGTCTATGGCGCCGCCTTTGACGAAGACCTGACTGTCAGGCACATCCGTGTGGACAGGGAGGAGGACCTCCCCCGGCTGCAGGGCTCCAAATACGTGCAGAGCGCCCTGGGAGACGCCTTCGCGCAGGTGGAGCAGGATCTGGCCCGGGGCAGGGCGGTGCTGTTCTCCGGCACTCCCTGCCAGGCAGACGGCCTGGCCCGCTATCTGGACATGCGGGGGACGGACCGGGAACGGCTCTGTCTGCTGGATATCGTCTGCCATGGCACACCCAGTCCCAAGATCTACCGGGAGTACTGTGATTATGTGGAGCGGCAGCGCCGAAACAACCTGATCGCCTTTGATTTCCGGGACAAGGCGGCCGGCTGGAGAGCCCACCGGGAGAGCATGGCCTTCCTGGAAGACGGCGCGGTCAAAACAGTGACGTCCGATACGCTTGCAAGCCTGTTTTACCAGCACACCATGTTCCGGGAGGCCTGCTACCAGTGCCCGTACAGCTGCTATGAGCGGGTGTCCGATCTCACCATTGCCGATTTCTGGGGCATTGAAAAGGCCCTGCCGGAATTTGAAGACGACAAGGGCGTCTCTCTGGTGATGCCTCACACGGCCAGGGGCGAGGCCCTGTTCCGCGCTGTGCAGGACCAGCTGACCGTCCAGCCCGTGGATAAGGAAGCCACCCGGCAGCCCAATCTGACCGGGCCATCCCCAAAAGGTGATCAGTACGACGCGTTTTGGCAGGATACCCTGCGCTGCGGTCCGGATGCGTGCGTCAAAAAGTATGTATATGGAGAAGTGCCTCCGGTGCCGTCGGTTCCGCCCATCCGGAGCGTTGGCATCCTGACCTTCCACCGTGCCCACAATTACGGCGCCATGCTCCAGGCCTGGGCGCTGATGCGGGTGCTGGACAACGCCGGATACGACGCCAGGATCATCGATTACCGCTGTGGCAGGATCGAACATTCCTATGAATTTTGGCCCTGGCAGATCACGCCCCGCTGGAAGGATTTTTACGCGCCGGGACAGATCCGGGCGTCCCTGAAAGCCTATCTGACGGTGTACCGGCAGGTCTGGCCCGCTTTCCCGGTCTGGTGGCGCAGACGGCGGAATTTCCAGGCATTCCTGCGGCGGCGCCTGGGGGTATACGGCGCGGGAAAACAGCAGCTGGATACGGTACAGTGTGATGCGATCATCTGCGGCAGCGACCAGATCTGGGTCACGCAGGACCCACCTTATTACGCGGCCTTTGAAACCACGGCCCGCCGCATTGCCTACGCGCCCAGCATCGGCAATAGGACCTTCCCGCCGGAGATGCACCCCACCATCTGCGAATGGATCAAAAAGTTTGATTTCCTCAGCGCTCGGGAACCGTATCTGGCGGAATACCTACATGCCATCTTCGGCGTGCCCGTGCCGCCCGTTACCCTGAATCCCACACTACTACTGACAGCTGAGGATTACCACGGGCTGATCTCTGGCGAGGCTCCTGACCGGCCCTTTGTGTTCGTCTATGCCGTGTTAGAAGACGACCACATGGTCGCTCTGGCTGAGGAGCTGGCGGAGCGGCTTCACTGCGAGGTCATCGTTCTGCGGGGGATGCTGCGGACGGATGTCCAGAAAAAGCAGGACGCGGAGGCAGGTCCGGAGAAGTTCCTGTGGTATATCCAGCATGCGGCCTGCGTCCTGACCAACTCCTTCCACGGCACGGTGTTCTCGCTGCTATTCCACACGCCCTTTTACTGTGTATACCCAGCAGGTGGAAACACCCGAATTGAAAACCTGCTGGAAATTGTGGGTCTACCGGAGCGTCATGTTACAGAGCAGCTTGCAGACACACCCATTTCCTGGGCGGAAGTAGACGCCCGCCTGGAAAAAGTCCGTGAGTCCTCGTTGGAATTCCTATCCCGGGCATTGTACTGATTTTTAAATAGCGGAGAAATCCAAGTCGGCTTCCACAGGCATATCTGTTGATTAATCCATATCTAATCTTAATGTCTCCTACAGTATAGTTACGGTTGAAGGCACGGCAGCCAGCCGTGTCTTTTTCCATCTCAAAGCTGAAGCTGTTAGAATGTGAGAGTAAATGGCCTGACGTGGCCCTTCCTGGCGCTAACACGCCCGTCGAGTAGTCAGTCAGCCGCCTCTCTCATTCGCAGCATTCGATTTTCGCAGGTAGTTCCACCGCTTTCCGGTGCGTTCGTGTCACTCAGGAGATTGAACAAGCAATGAGTAAAGCGGGAAGCCATATCCAATCAGAAGGAGGAACAAAATGAACGCAGTAGGGATCGATGTTTCCAAAGGGAAAAGCATGGTGGCAGCCCTGCGGCCAATGGGTGAAGTGGCATTGCTACCACAGGAATTTCTCCACACCGGGGTCGGTCTGGAGCAGATGGCTTACGCCATCCTTGCGTTGGGGGAAGACACTCGCGCTGTCATAGAGGCCACCGGTCGCTACCATGAAGCGGTTGCTGCGGCACTGCATGAGTACGGCATCTATGTCTGCGTCTTGAATTCGCTGTACATCAAGCAGAGCGGAGGCGGTTCCATTCGCAAGGTCAAGACCGACAAGGTCGATGCCATGAAGATCGCCAAGTACGGCCTTGACAACTGGGTAGAACTACGGGAATATACGCCCATGGATGCAATCAGACAGCAACTGAAGCTGTGCAGCCACCAGTATAATCACTATATGAAAACAGTGGTATCTCTGCAAAACAATCTCATTTCCCTGGCCGACAAAACATTCCCCGGCGTGAACGAACTGTTCTCCAGCCCGGAGCGTGCTGACGGTCACCAGAAATGGGTGGACTTTGTCATGACTTTCTGGCACTGCGGCTGCATCTGCCGCGTCAGCGAGAAAGCATTTACCAAGCGCTACCAGAAATGGTGCAAGCGTAAAGGTCGAGAAAGCAAGAAAAGAAGCCGGCTTCTTTGCAAACACAACACATGGCCTTGACATTGATGCTATGACTGCTCAGCGGCACTATTCGCTCCGTGATGAGCAGGAGAAATACTTTTCTATGATGAAGGGTATTCTCGGTGCAGACAGGCAGCGAAACTCCTCTGAACTTGGCAAGGAAGGCCGCCTTTTTGTGCTGTTCGTCGCGCAAATCATGGGTTGTTACCTGGCCAATGTTCGGAAAGAAAAACTGGCCGACAAATACCATTCCATTCAGGATGTCCTGAACGAAATGCGGCCAATTCGCTTCATAGAGCATCCCGGAACCAAGCCCTTCATCACCCCCTTCATTGGAAACCAACAGCCATGAGCAAAACTCGAAAAAGCAAGTAATACCAATGGATTCCGGACATGGCTGAAAACCAGAATCACTCCAAAAGATATAGAAAGCGGCCAGCACCAAGTGGTAAAATAAAGTTGGAACGTAACTGTTCAGGACCCCCGGTCCCAGAAGCACTACCAACAGGCCCTCGCCTGACCGGAGAGAGCCAATAGGATGGCGTGGAAGGGATTGACTCCTTGCTTCTTCGCCGTCCCTGTATAGGACATGATCTTCAAGAAGTCAGTGGCTCCTTCTTCCGTTCGGAAACAACCGGAGACCTTGGCCTTCACCTTGATCATGCGAAGATCGCGTTCAGCTTGATTGTTGTCAAACGGAACAGCGAAGTTCTTCACAAACAGGCATACTGACTTCTTATAGTCGCGCAGTCGGTCAATCAGGGAAAGAATCTTCCCCCGTTTTGGCCGCCCGCGTCTGCCTGAAGCATTCTCTTGCACAGGATTTTCCCTGTATGCCTTTTTGATGATTCGATCATAGGCCCGATCGAATTTCTCGATAACATCAGCCTCAAGTTGATCCAATCCCGCAAGAATGGCCTCGTCTTTTGCTGCTTTCATTTTCAGCAGCAAATTCCGGAATGCTTTTGGCCACTTTTGAGTAGGATGGTTTTCCTCCGCACCATTCAGCTCCCGCAGCAAATGGGCACAGCAAACGCCGTGCTTCATGTCATATTTCCAGTAAGCCGGCCAGCAGTCATGGATGGCAATTCCGTGAAAATTGGGAAGTACTTTTCCTTCTTCCATCCCACGCTGCCCACGCTTACCGCTCAAATACAGATAGGTGCTATCTTGGTTCGATGCAACATGCACCCAATGCAGACGGCCATTGACGCGGCATCCTGTCTCATCGAAGTGCGCAACGTCCAAGCCTTTGATATGACCACAGATAGCATCCATTGTGTCGGAGAGCTTTTCTGCGCATTGATGGATCATGTTGTGGATGGTACCAGTGGACAGTGGAATCCCGAAAACATTGCCAAACAGGTCGTGAATCCGGCTGACGCTGACAGCGCCGACCGTATTGAATGCCACAACAAGCGCCTGCAGGGTCTTGCCATATTGGATGGGCGCTTTAACGTCTTTCGGAAACGTGCCTCGCAGCGATGCCCCACAAAGTGGGCAGCATACTTCCATCGCTTCATGCGCTGTAACGCGGATCTCTACAGAAGCATCCGCCACACGGCGTGTCTCAACCTTATGAGCTGCTTTACAGCACTGCTCGTACTGGGGACAGCCTGAGCAAGCGGAGGGGAAATGCGGAATGACCGTATCCGGCTTCGTGGTAATCTTCAAAGTCTGCCCCTTATGGCCCTTTTGCCCACCGACCTTCTTGCCAGATGTCTGTCGCAGACTTTTTGGCGCAGGCTTCTTGTATCCGTCCGATGATGGCGGCATGGAACTATTTCGGGAGTTCTTCTTCAACTGCTCTTGCAGTTCTGCAATGGT
>JAGBDS010000045.1 GCA_017937405.1 Oscillibacter sp. | reverse complement strand
GCTGAAGCTCTACAAGGGCAACATGATCACCGCCTCCATCACCTCTCCCGAGAGCCTGTACTCCGAGGCGTTGGTGACCTTCAACGAGAGCAGCTACGACCAGACCAACGCTACCGGCTTCATCAACCTGTGGGGCCTGCCCGATACCGTGCTGGCACTGCGGGAGCAGGGTAAGCTCTGAGCGCTTAGGAGGGGAGCAGGCATACACCGTTGCGGCATAACGATTCCCGGGTACTTTGCACCCGCCAATCGTGCCGCTGCCTCGAAAGCGGCTCGCTTCATCCGCCGCAGGCGGCGCTTCGCCGCTTTCCCTCCTAACCACCCCACCACCAGTGACGTCGGTCACTGGTGAACGCCGCCCAAGGCGGCTGGGTCGAGGTATTTTTGTCAGGCGCATGTCCTGACAAAAATGATTGAAATTTCTTGATTTGCCTCCGGCAAATCAACCGGGGAAACCGCTGGTTTCCCCTGGCCCCCTTCCCGTCAGGCACTGCCAAGGCAGCGCTGAGCGAAGCGGGGAGCGCGGGAAGAGAAGCAGGGGCCTTACGATAACCACCTCTGTTCCGCAGGGGTACGGCGCACCCGGTAGGGGACCCTCGGTTTCCGGGGGCACCGTCTCGCGCGACCCCCGTTCTGGCCCAAACTTGACCCAAAGCGGTCAAGTTTGAGGCCCCAAGCGGTTTCTCTTTGGACCGTGCACGGCCCGTTTCTCTTTTTCAAGAAAAAGAGAAATGGGGGGTGCATCCCCCGTCCCCCCGCCGGGGGACACCAGACAACCTCTTTGAAAAGAAAAACACGGCTGCGGGACGGAGAAGACCTCTTCGCCCCGCCTTCGTGGTGAAAGGACAACATCTATGAAACTTTGGGGTGGCCGGTTTCAGAAGGAAACCGACAACTTGGTAAATGAACTGAACGCCTCCATCAGCTTCGACCAGCGGCTGTACAAGGAGGACATCACCGGCTCCATGGCCCACGCCAAGATGCTGGGGGAGCGCGGCATCATCTCCATGGAGGACGTGGCCGCCATTCTGGAGGGCCTGCAGTCCATTCTGGAGGACGTGGAGGCCGGAAAGGTGGAGTTCACCGCCGATAACGAGGACATCCACATGAACGTGGAGGCCCTGCTCACCGCCCGCATCGGCGATGCGGGCAAGCGGCTCCACACCGCCCGCAGCCGAAACGACCAGGTGGCGCTGGACTTCCGCATGTACGTCCGGGAGCAAATTCCCACCATCGTGGGCCAGCTGCTGCACCTGGAAACCGTGCTGTGCCGTCAGGCGAAGCAGTACCAGACCGCCGTCATGGCGGGCTATACGCATCTCCAGCGGGCCCAGCCCATCTCTTTCGCCCAGCATCTCATGGCCTACGCCAACATGTTTGCCCGGGACGTGACCCGTCTGGAGGACTGCGGGGCGCGTCTCAACGAATGTCCCCTGGGCAGCGGCGCCCTGGCGGGCACCACCTACCCCATCGACCGCTGGCAGACCGCCAAGGCCCTGGACTTCGACGCCCCCATGAGCAACTCCCTGGACGGCGTTTCCGACCGGGACTACGCCCTGGAATTGATGTCCGCCCTGTCCATCCTGATGATGCACCTCAGCCGCTTCTCCGAGGAGGTCATTCTCTGGTGCAGCTGGGAGTTCAAGTTCATCGAGCTGGATGACGCCTACGCCACCGGAAGCTCTATCATGCCCCAGAAGAAGAACCCCGACGTGGCCGAGCTGGTCCGGGGCAAGACCGGCCGGGTCTACGGCGACCTGATGAGCCTGCTGACCGTTATGAAGGGTCTGCCTCTGGCCTACAACAAGGACATGCAGGAGGACAAGGAGCCGGTGTTCGACGCCATCGACACCGTGGAAATGTGCCTCCCCGTGTTCGCCGCCATGATCGACACCATGACCGTCCGCACCGACAACATGCGCAAGGCGGCGGGCAAGGGCTTCATCAACGCCACCGACTGCGCCGACTACCTGACCAAAAAGGGCATGCCCTTCCGGGACGCCTACACCGTCACCGGCAAGCTGGTGGCCACCTGCACCCAGCAGGGGAAGACGCTGGAGGAGCTGTCTCTGGACGAACTGAAAGCTGTCTCCGACCTCTTTGAGGAGGATGTGTACGACGCCATCAACCTGGAGAACTGCATGGCCCTCCGGGCCAGCTACGGCGGCCCCGCCGTCAGCGAGACCACCCGGCAGATCGAGGCCATCGAGGCTTTCGTGAAAGCCCACACCAAGTAAAAGGGGATGTTCCCATTGAAACCAAAGGTATATATCGACGGCAAGGACGGTACCACCGGACTCCAAATTTACGACCGCCTGTCCGCGAGAAGCGATATTGATTTGCTCCTCATTGACGAGGACAAGCGCAAGGACCCCGCAGAGCGGAAAAAGCTGATGGACGCGGCGGACGTCGTGTTCCTGTGCCTGCCGGATGCGGCGGCTATCGAGGCGGTGGCCCTGGTGGAAAACCCCAATACCCGCATCATCGACGCCTCCACCGCCCACCGCACTGACCCGGATTGGGATTACGGCTTCCCGGAGCTGTCGGCAGCCCACCGGGCGGCCATTCAGAAGAGCAAGCGTGTCGCCAATCCCGGCTGCCACGCTACGGGCTTCATCAGCGTGGCGTACCCGCTGGTTGCCATGGGCCTGCTGCCCAAGGACGCCTGTCTCTCCGCCTTCTCCCTCACCGGATACTCCGGCGGCGGCAAGAAGATGATCGCCCAGTACGAAGCACTGGACAAGGAAACGGCCCTGTATGCCCCCTGCCCCTACGGCATGGGCCAGAGCCACAAGCACCTGCCGGAGATGCAGAAGATCTGCGGCCTGACCCGCAAGCCTGTGTTCACCCCCATCGTGGACGACTACTACAAGGGTATGGCCACCACCGTCCCCTTCCATATGAGCCAGATGCAGGGTGTTTCCACCCTGACGGAGGTCCGGCAGAAGCTGGCGGACTATTACGGCGGCCAGACACTGGTCCATGTGGCGGACGGTACGGACACCGCCAAGCTGTACGCCAACGCCCAAGCGGGGAAGGACACTCTGGAGCTGATCGTGGCGGGCAACGACGAGCAGTTCACCGTCACAGCCCTGTTCGACAACCTGGGTAAAGGCGCCTCCGGCGCGGCTGTCCAGAACATGAATCTGATGTTAGGCTTTGAGGAAACGACGGGCCTGAACCTGTGATACTGATTTCAAATAAAATGGTTTATTTGAAATCCCGCGTGCTGCGCACACTCGTGCCGCACGTGCCGTGCGGCACGGCGTCTCCTAAAAACCTGACGCGCGCCGCGCTATAAAAAGCCGCTTTTCAACAGGTTTTAGTATAAATAAGCGAGGTAACGAATATGCTGAAATTTATCGACGGCGGCGTGTGTGCCGCCCAGGGCTTCAAGGCCGCCGGCATCCATGTGGGCGTCAAGACCCACGCCAGCTGGAAAAAGGACGTAGCCCTCATCGTCTCCGATGTGGACTGCGCTGCCTCCGCCGTGTTTACCAAGAACGTGGTGAAGGCTGCCCCCATCCATGTGGACAAGGCCCACCTGGCCGATGGAAAGGCGCGGGCCATCATTGCCAACAGCGGCAACGCCAACGCCTGCGCCCCCCACGGCGAGGAGAACGCCATTAAAATGTGCCAGGCGGCAGCTAAGGCCATCGGCTGCAAGAGCGAGGACGTGCTGGTGTCCTCCACCGGCGTCATCGGCCAGACCCTCAACGTGAAGGTCATTGAGGACGGCGTGCCGGAGTTGTACGGCGCACTGGCCCACTCCGCAGAGGCCAGCGACGCGGCGGCCCACGCCATCATGACCACCGACACGGTGAAAAAGGAAGTGGCTGTGGAGACCATCGTGGGCGGCAAGACCGTCCGTATGGGCGGCATCGCCAAGGGCAGCGGCATGATCCATCCCAATATGGGTACTATGTTGTGCTTTTTGACCACTGACTGCGCCATTTCCCCGGAAATGATTCGTACTGCTCTGTTGGAGACCGTGAACGTCAGCTTCAACCGCATCAGCGTGGACGGCGACACCTCCACCAACGACTCCTGCATCGTGCTGGCAAATGGCCTGGCAGGCAACCCGGTCATCACAGAGAAAAATGAGGACTACGCGGCGTTCCTGGAAGCCCTCCAGGCGTTGTGCATGACCCTGGCGAAGAAGATGGCCTCCGACGGCGAGGGCGCCAAACACCTCATCATCTGCACCGTCAAGGGCGCCGCTGACGAGGCCCAGGCGGAGACCATTTCCAAGTCCGTCATTTCCTCCACCCTGACCAAGGCAGCCATCTTCGGCGCCGACGCCAACTGGGGCCGTGTCCTGTGCGCCATGGGCTACTCCGGCGCGGAGTTCGACCCGGACAAGGTGGATGTCCAATTCACCAGCGCGGCGGGCGACATTGAGGTCTGCCATCAGGGCCGGGGCCTGGACTTTGACGAGGACCTCGCCAAAAAAATCCTGACGGAGCACGATGTGGAGATTAACATCCGCCTCGGGGAAGGCGAGGCCGCCTGCACCTGCTGGGGATGCGACATCACTTACGACTATATCAAGATCAACGGAGATTACCGGACCTGAGTGTTGTCCGGTGGCCCCCACCGGGACGGGGAGAAGGGGGAGAGGTCTTTGGCGCAAAGACCCCTCCCCCTGTGACCCCCTCCAGAAACGTGGGGGCGTTTCGACTTCAACACCGTCGCGGCATTGCGATTCCCGGCCCCTTTGGGGCCGCCAATCGCGCCGCTTTCTCGAAACAGGCTCGCTTCATCCGCCGCTGGCGGCGCTTCGCCTGTTTCCCCCACACCCCCTTGAAACGGCTCAAAGGGGTGGGGCTGCGGCCCCTCCCCTTTGGATACCCCTCCCGGAATAGGACGGGGGAGCGCGTAGCGAAGCGGCTGCGCCCGCAGGCGCGTATCGGAGCCAACCGCCCGTTAGGGCGGCTCTTAGGCGGAGATAAGCGCGGGGCTAGAAGGGGACAAATCCGACGACCACCCAGAAAGCGGCTCCCACGCCCCCAAATGCGGGTAACCACTATCCCTGTTCCACAGAGGTATAGCGCACCCGGCAGAAACCTGCCAAGTTTCCACCGCGCCGTCTCACACGACCCCCGTACATGTCCAAACCTGTCCGAATGGGCAGGATTTGGACACAAAGCGCGTTTTTCTTCCACCGTGCACGGCGCATTCTTTTTCGGCAAGAGGAAAAAGAATGGGGGGTGCATCCCCCGTCCCGCGCCCGTGGCGCGGCCACCCCGTCCCGGCCACGTGGGCCGGTATCCCCTGTCTCCAGTCTGGGGACAAACCCAATTAAGGAGCTGATTCCCATGTCATCCCATGCCCAGCAGGCCAAGACCCTGGTCGAGGCTCTGCCCTATATCCAAAAATTCACCGGTAAGACCATCGTGGTAAAATACGGCGGCAACGCCATGATCTCCGAGGAGCTGCGCAAGGCCGTGATGAGCGACATCATCCTGCTGTCCTTAGTCGGCATCCGGGTGGTGGTGGTCCACGGCGGCGGCCCGGAGATCTCCGACATGCTGAAAAAGATCGGCCACGAGTCCAAATTCGTGGACGGCCTGCGCTACACCGACCAGGTGACCATGGACATCGTCCAGTCTATCCTCTGTGGCAAGGTCAACAAGAACCTGGTGGCCCAGCTGAACCGCCTGGGCGGCCAGGCCATCGGTCTGTGCGGCATGGACGGCCAGCTCTTTCAGGCGGAGTGCCTGGATGAGAAGTACGGCTTGGTGGGCAAGATCACCGGCGTGAACCCGGAGCCGGTGGAAAACGCCCTGCTGACGGGCTACATCCCCGTGGTCTCCACCGTGGCTCAGGGCATGGACGCCGACACCGCCTACAACATCAACGCCGACACCGCCGCCGCCAAGCTGGCGGAGGCGCTGAACGCCGAAAAGCTGATTTTGCTGACAGACGTCCGGGGCCTTCTGCGGGACCCCCACGACGAGGACACCCTCATCCATGTGCTCCACACCTACGACGTGCCGGAGCTGGTGGCCCAGGGGGTCATCTCCGGCGGCATGATCCCCAAAATGCAGTGCTGCGTGGACGCCATCGCCGGCGGCGTGGAGCGGGTCCACATTCTGGACGGCCGCATCCCCCACTCTATTTTGATCGAGCTGCTTTCCGACGAGGGCATCGGCACCATGCTGAAAAAGGAGGACTGAACATGACTTCCAATGAGATCAAGGCCCTGACAGGCCAGTATATTATGAACACCTACGGCCGCTTCCCCGTGGCTATCGACCACGGCCAGGGCGCCACCCTCTATGACCCCGAGGGCAACGCCTACATCGACTTCACCAGCGGCATTGGCGTCACCGATTTGGGCTACGGCTATCAGCCCTGGGTGGACGCCATCACGGCTCAAGCCCAAAAACTGGGCCATGTGTCCAACCTGTTCTACACCGAGCCTCCCGCCCTTTTGGCGGAGACCCTCTGCAAGCGCACCGGCGAGAGCTGCGTGTTCTTTGCCAACGGCGGCGGCGAGGCCAACGAAGGCATGATCAAGCTGGCCCGGAAGTACAGCTTCGACAAGTACGGCAAGGGCCGCGCTACCATCATCACCCTGAACAACTCCTTCCACGGCCGCACCATCACCACGCTGATGGCGACGGGCCAGGAGGTGTTCCACAATTACTTCTTCCCCTTCACCGAGGGCTTCCGCTACGCCGACGCCAACGACCTCACCTCCCTGGAGGCCGCCGCGGGCGACGACGTGTGCGCCGTGATGATGGAGCTGGTCCAGGGCGAGGGCGGCGTGCTGCCCCTGGATGTGGAGTACGTCCAGGCGGTGAAGAAGATCTGCGAGGAAAAAGACTGGCTGCTGCTGGCGGACGAGGTCCAGACCGGCGTAGGCCGGACAGGTACGCTCTTTGCTTTCCAGCAGTATGATATCCTCCCGGACGTGGTGTCCTTCGCCAAGGGCATCGCGGGCGGCCTGCCCATGAGCGGCATCATGGCAAACGAGAAGTGCCGGAACGTCCTGGGCCCCGGCACCCACGCCACCACGTTTGGCGCCAACCCCGTCTGCGCCGCCGCGGGCCTGGTGGTGCAGGAGACGCTGAGCGAGGCGTTTCTGGAGGAGGTCAAGGCCAAGGGCGAGTACCTGCGCCAGGGCATCGAGGCCCTGGACCTGCCCTGCTTCGGCAAGACCCGGGGTATGGGATTGATGATCGGCATTGAAGTCAAGGACGGCTATAACAAGAGTGAGATTGCAAATAAGCTCATTGAAAACGGCCTGCTGGTGCTGACCGCCGGGCCGGGTATGCGGCTCCTGCCGCCCCTGGTCATCACGAAGGAAGAGATGGACAAGGGCCTTGCCATCATGGAAAAGACCCTGCGCTAATATGAGAGAAAGAGAGTGCGACATATGGAAAACCACACCCATTTTCTGAAGCTCCTGGACTTCACCCCTGCTGAAATTCAGCAGTTCCTGGATACCGCCGCCGACCTGAAAGCCAAGAAAAAGGCGGGCATCCCCCACCAGTACCTTGCGGGCAAGAACGTGGCCCTCATCTTTGAAAAGACCTCCACCCGCACCCGCTGCGCCTTTGAGGTAGCCGCCCAGGACTTAGGGATGGGCAGCACCTACCTGGGTCCCACCGGCAGCCAGATCGGTGTGAAGGAGTCCATCGCGGACACCGCCCGGGTGCTGGGCCGGATGTTTGACGGCATCGAGTACCGGGGCTTCGGCCAGGAGCTGGTGGAGGAGCTGGCGAAGTACGCTGGCGTTCCCGTGTTCAATGGTCTGACCAACGAGTTCCATCCCACCCAGATCTTGGCGGACTTCCTGACCATTCAGGAACATTTCGGAAAACTGAAAGGGGTCAAGCTGGTGTACCTGGGCGACGCCCGGTTCAATATGGGCAACAGCCTGATGGTGGGCTGCGCAAAGATGGGAATGCACTTCGTGGCCTGCGCCCCCAAGGCCTATATGCCTGATGCCGCCCTGGTGGAGACCTGTCAGTCCATCGCTGCTGAGACCGGCGCTGTGTTGGAGTTCATCGAGGACCCCATGGTCGCCACCAAGAACGCCGACGTGCTGTACACCGACGTGTGGGTGTCCATGGGCGAGCCCGTGGAGGTCTGGCAGGAGCGCATCGAGGTCCTGGGCCCCTATCAGGTCACCAAGGCACTGATGGACAACGCAGGCCCCCAGTGCCGGTTCATGCACTGCCTGCCCGCCTACCACGACCACAAGACCAAGGTGGGCAAGGAGATGGGCGAGAAGTTCGGCCGGGAGGCCATGGAGGTCACTGACGAGGTGTTCGAGAGCGAGCAGTCCATCGTCTTTGACGAGGCCGAGAACCGGATGCACACCATCAAGGCCGTCATGTACGAGCTGATGAAATAAAGACTTTACAAACTCTTAACAGGCGCAGCCCTTGACTTTTTGCCCGCGGACGCATATGATAGCCCATACAAAAAGGGAGTAGCTGGCACGTTCACCGTGCATCCGCTGGCGTCAGGCCGGGAAAAATTTCCCCGCTTCGGATTGAAATGGCGAGACTTTTGCAACAATGCTGTTAGGCATGGATGCAAAGGCCTCGCCTTTCTGCGTCCTGCCGGAAGGGATGGACGAGATGAAGCAAGAGAAGCGTATTTGGGAAAGGACAAGAGTGGAGCTGTTCCGGGAGCTGGGCTGCCGGGCGGAGGGCCTGGCGGCGGCAGAGGCCCGTCAGCGGCTGGAGACTTACGGTCCCAACGAGCTCCAGGCCGGAGGCAAGAAAAGCGTGGCCCGGGTATTCCTGGAGCAGTTCAGGGATTTTCTGGTGGTGATCCTAATTCTGGCGGCGGCGGTGTCGGCGGCGCTGGGAGATGGGGAGAGCGCCCTGGTGATTTTGGCGGTCATTACCATGAACGCGGTGCTGGGCACCGTCCAGACGGTGAAGGCCGCCGCGTCGCTGGACAGTTTGAAGCGGATGTCCGCTCCCACCGCCAAGGTGCTGCGGGACGGCCATGTGACCCAGATACCGGGCCGGGAGGTGGTCCCCGGTGACGTGGTGGTGCTGGAGGCGGGGGATTCCGTCTGCGCCGACGGCCGCCTGCTGGAGAGTGCCAGCCTCAAATGCGCCGAGAGCGCCCTCACCGGCGAGAGCCTACCGGTGGAAAAGAACGTGGAGCCCATCCATGGCGAGGTGGCACTGGGAGACCGAAAAAACATGGTGTTCTCCGGCAGCTTTGTCACCTATGGCCGGGGGCAGTTCCTGGTGACCGGCACGGGCATGGACACGGAAATGGGCAAGATCGCCGCCTTGCTGAAAAGCACGGAGGAGAAAAAGACGCCCCTGCAAATCAGCCTGGACCAGTTCGGACGGCGCCTTTCTGCCATTATATTAATAATTTGTGCCGTTTTATTTATCATCAGCGTGGCGGTTCGCCATGAAAACGTGATGAACGCCTTTCTGTTTGCCGTGGCCCTGGCGGTGGCGGCCATCCCGGAAGCCCTCAGCTCCATCGTTACCATCGTGCTATCTTTCGGCACCCAGAAGATGGCGAAGGAGAACGCCATCATCCGCAAGCTGCAGGCGGTGGAGGGTCTGGGCAGCGTGTCCGTCATCTGCTCCGACAAGACCGGCACTTTGACCCAGAACCGGATGACGGTGCAGAAGCTGTATACCGCCGGACACGTCATCGACGCATCGGACGCGGATTTTTCCGACCCCGTCCAGGAGCCCCTGCTGCGGTCAGCCCTGCTGTGCAGCGACGCCACGGTGGATGAGCATGGCGAGGTAGGGGACCCCACAGAGACCGCCCTGGTGCGGCTGGGGGAGGACCACGGCTTTGATGAGGCGGCCACCCGCGCCCGCTGGCCCCGGCTGACGGAGATCCCCTTTGACTCCGACCGGAAGCTGATGAGCACCGTCCACCAGATGGAGGGCGGACGGCTGATGGTCACCAAGGGCGCCGTGGACGTGCTGCTGGACCGCTGCGTCATCTCCCCGGCGGAGCGGGCGGCGGTGGAGCAGGCCAATGAGCAGTTTTCAAAAGCGGGTCTGCGGGTGTTGGCCTTTGCCTGCCGCCGCATCGACCGGGCAACCGTCAGCCTGGAGGACGAAAATAGCCTGGACTTCCTGGGCCTCATCGCCATGATGGACCCGCCCCGGGCGGAGTCGAAGCAGGCGGTGGCGGAGTGCATCGCTGCCGGGATCCGGCCTGTGATGATCACCGGGGACCACAAGGTCACCGCCGCCGCCATCGCAAAGGAGATCGGTATTCTGACCGAAGACACCCAGGCGGTGGAGGGCGCCGTTCTGGACGGCATGAGTGACGAAGAGCTGAAAGCCTTTGTCCCCCGGGTCAGCGTCTACGCCCGGGTGACGCCGGAGCATAAAATTCGCATCGTCCGGGCCTGGCAGGCCCGGGGCGCCCTGGTGGCGATGACGGGAGACGGCGTCAATGACGCCCCGGCCCTGAAGCAGGCGGACATCGGCGTCGCCATGGGTGTCACCGGCACGGAGGTGGCCAAGGACGCCGCCGGAATGGTGCTGGCGGACGACAACTTCGCTACCATCGTCCAGGCTGTGAAAAATGGCCGGAACGTCTACGCCAACATCAAAAAGGCTATCCAGTTCCTGCTGTCCGGCAATATGGCGGGCATCCTGACGGTGCTGTACGCCTCTCTCATGGGCCTCCCGGTGCCCTTTGCGGCGGTGCATCTGCTGTTCATCAACCTGCTGACGGACTCCCTGCCCGCCATCGCCCTGGGGCTGGAGCCCCATACCGGGGAGGTGATGGGGGAGAAGCCCCGGCCCAGAGACGAAGGCATCCTGACCCGCCCCTTCCTCGCCAGCATTGGCGTGGAGGGCCTGGTCATCGCCATTGCCACCATCGCCGCCTTCCATATCGGCCTGCGCCATGGCGAGGCGGTAGGCAGCACCATGGCCTTTGCCACCCTGTGCCTTTCCCGCCTGTTCCACGGTTTCAACTGCAAGGCGGAACGCCCTGTGCTGCTGACGAAGCGGTTCTGGGATAACCGCTGGCTGCTGGGCGCCTTCGCCGTGGGCGCGGCCCTGCTGGGAGCGGTGTTGCTGGTCCCGGCGCTGGAACCCTTGTTCAGCGCGGCAAAGCTGTCTGCCGGTCTGCTGGCCGCCGTCGTGGGCCTGTCCGCGGGGTCCATGCTGGTCATCCAGCTGCTGAAAGCCCTCCGCACCCGAAAATAAACCAAACGGGCAGCCCTCAAACAGGGCTGCCCGTTAAACTGGAAGTTGTTATTCTTTTTTGTCCTTAATTGCTTTTAAAATAAAGCCACCCATAATTGCAATTGGAATTGAAACAGAGAACGAGACAGGTTCAAGAGATGCTCCAAGAACTCCACCCAAAATTGTACATATAACTGCAACACCTATCATAACAGCACCTCCGCAAATACAAGTTTGTCTAACTGTTTCATATCTATATAGACGGAATAACATAGCAAAAATCCCAGTTTTCTTATATCATACAATACTTTCATGCTTCTTTCAAGGTGCGAAAACAAGCTGCTTGGTAAAAATGCCGGAGTTACAGCCATCAACACAAAAGGTAAAAGGGACTCCGATATTAGGGACTGGTAATTTTAAAAAGACCATGCTATAATCACTCTATCTAATGTCTACTGAACAATGGCCCATTTTTCCTTCGGCAAGAAAATAGCCAGCAGATATGTAAGCAGACGCAAAATGGCGCACTGAATCTTGCGGAGATTCAGCACCAGAACGGACATGGCAATCACATGGGCAGCGGTTTC
>JAGBDS010000044.1 GCA_017937405.1 Oscillibacter sp. | reverse complement strand
GTCCTTATTTGCTCTGCGAGCCTCTTTTATTGCATCTATTTCTTCGTTGCTGAATCTGTATTTGGAACCCATTTTCATCACCCAGTACAGTATAGCAGATCCCTGGACATCCTTAAATGATTTTATCAGATTTTAGTATTAAGCAGCTTGCTGAAAAGACATTTTCGGCAAGCTGAAACTCCCCATTCCAAACGGAATGGGGAGTTTTTTGATGCGTTATTTCGCAGGGGCTCTGCCCCTGCACTCCACAGCCTTTAAAATACCCCTTCGGGGCACAAGCGGCTGGCGAAACTTTTGATCTTTATTCCTCCGGCTTCACCAGGGCGATGTGCAGCTCGTCCAACTGCGCCTGGGTGACTTCGCTGGGGGCGTCCATCATCACGTCCTGGGCGTTCTTGTTCATGGGGAAGGGGATGATCTCCCGGATGGAGTCCTCGCCGGCCAGCAGCATGACCATGCGGTCCACACCGGGGGCGATGCCCGCGTGAGGGGGCGCACCGTAGGTGAAGGCGTTGTACATGGCGGGGAACTTGGCCTTCACGTCGTCCTCGCCCAGGCGGACCAGCTCAAAGGCCTTGATCATGATCTCGGGGTCGTGGTTCCGCACGGCGCCGGAGCTGAGCTCCACGCCGTTGCACACCAGGTCGTACTGGTCGGCGGTGATGCTCAGGGGATCGATCTCGCCCCGCTCGGCCTTCAGCAGCACTTCCAGGCCGCCGGAGGGCATGGAGAACGGATTGTGGCAGAACTCCAGCTCGCCGGACTCGTCGCCGATCTCGTACATGGGGAAGTCCACGATCCAGCAGAAGGCGTACTGCTCCTTATCCATGTGGCCGGGAACGGCGGCACCCAGAGTCTTGACCAGAACGCCCGCAGTCTTCTGGGCGGCGCCCAGGGTACCGGCGGACAGGGCCACGAAGTCGCCCGCCTTCAGGCCCAGGGCGGAGACGACCTGCTCCTTAATGGGCTGGACGAACTTGGCGATGCCGCCCACGATTTCGCCCTTCTCGTCCAGGCGGAACCAGTAGGGCTTGCCGCCGGAGACGACCTCCACGTCGGCCAGGGTCTTGTCGATGAACTTCCGGGTCTCGTGGAAGTCGCTGACCACCACGGCCTTGACCTTGTTGCCCTCGAAGGGGCCGAAGCCGCAGCCGCCCAGCACTTCGGTCACGTCCTGAACAGTCAGGTCAATGCGCAGATCGGGCTTGTCGGAGCCGTACTTCTCCATGGCCTCCAGATAGGGGATGCGCATGAAGGGCGCGCCGCTGGCCCGGTCATACTTGCCGTACTTGGCGAAGATGGGAGGCAGGACCTTTTCGCAGACGGCGAACACGTCCTCCTGGGAGGCGAAAGCCATCTCCATATCCAGCTGATAGAACTCGCCGGGGGAGCGGTCGCCGCGGGCGTCCTCGTCCCGGAAGCAGGGGGCGATCTGGAAATACTTGTCGAAACCGGAGGTCATCAACAGCTGCTTGAACTGCTGGGGAGCCTGAGGCAGGGCGTAGAACTTACCGGGATGCTTCCGGGCGGGCACCAGGTAGTCCCGGGCGCCCTCGGGAGAGGAGGCGGTCAGGATGGGGGTGGTGATCTCCAGGAAGCCCTCAGCGGTCATGGCCTGCCGCAGGGCGGCCACCACGTTGCAGCGCAGGATGATGTTGCTCTTGACCTCGGGGTTCCGCAGGTCCAGATAGCGGTACTTCAGCCGCAGGGCCTCGTCGGCCTCCCGGCTGCGGTTGATCTGGAAGGGCAGCTCGTTGTGGCGGCAGCGGCCCAGGACCTCCACCTTGGCGGGGACGACCTCAATGTCGCCGGTGGGGATTTTGCTGTTCTTGGAGTCCCGCTCCCGGACGGTGCCCTCCACGGAGATGGTGGACTCCTTGGTGATGGCCTTGAAGGTGTTCACCATGTCCTCGGTCTCGGCCACCACCTGCGTGGTGCCGTAGAAATCCCGGACGACGATGAAGGCCAGGCTGGCGGAGACGACGCGGACATTCTCCATCCAGCCCACGATCTTGACCTGCTTGCCCGCGTCGGTAAGGCGCAGCTCCCCGCAGGTATGGGTACGATTCTGCATCATAATGGGTGTTTCCTTTCAGTATTTTGATTATGATTTGTATAGTTTATAGATAATATTACGAAATGGATTTAATTTGCGGCCTGTTCCCACAGCGTATGGGCTAATTCCTGCCCGGTTTCCTTGCTGTTCTTCATCATGAGCGGCAGGGAAACGCCGTGGGTATGATCCTCATAGTGCCAGGCGTCCACCACAAATGATAACTCTTCTGACCGCCAGACCTCCTGCCCGTTGTCCTGGGCAAAGCCGATAAACAGATTGCTGATGTCGCCATCCTCCAGGGTCTTGGAGGTGTTGAAGGCATTCTCTAAAAACGGCAGGACTTGTACCAAAGGATTCAGAGGCGAACGCCGGAACCGGAGCGATTGGACCTGGCCCCAGAATATGTCAAACTCCGGTGTTCCGGCTGAGAAGCGCAGACTGCGGCTGTTATGGTCTCTGCCGTCAAATTGGATCAGCAGGACGTCTGCCATATCCGGTTCCAAGTCCGGGAAAAGTGTTTCGACGCTCACCGGCCGGGTATACCAGCCGCACCAGCAAACCAGCGCCAGCAGCGCTGCCGCGGCCGCGATTTTCCAGCGTTTTTTCATGCGCATTTTCCTTCGCTCTCAACGCAGACAGGGCATATCACCCCAGGATGACAGCGCCCTTTTCCTTCTCCGCCAGCCCCGCCTTGATGCGGTAGATGGTGGCGGCGGGTTCCAGCTTGGTCTGTTCGCCGGTAGCCATATCCTTGCACGCCACCACTCCGGCGTTGATCTCATCCTCGCCCAGGAAGATGACGTAGGGAATACCCAGCTTGTCGGCGTAGGAGATTTTCTGCTTGAACTTCTTATTCTCGCCGTGAATTTGTGCCCGGATGCCGTTCTCCCGCAACGCCGTGGCGAAGCCGATGGCGGCGGACAGGTCGTCGGTCATGGGCAGGATCAGTACGTCGGCGGGAGCGGTGGGCAGATCGGGATTCAGCATCCCCTGCTCGCCCAGGACGTAGAACAGCCGGGTCAGGCCGATGGAAATGCCCACGCCGGGGAGCTGCTTGTCGGTGTAGTATTCCGCCAGGTTGTCGTACCGGCCGCCGGAGCACACGGAGCCGATCTCCGGGTGGTCCAGCAGGGTGGTCTCGTAGACGGTGCCGGTGTAGTAGTCCAGGCCCCGGGCGATGGTCAGGTCCACAGCAAAATTCTCGGCGGGCACGCCGAAGGCCGCCAGATACTTCACCACGGTGTTCAGCTCCGTGAGGCCCTCGTCGAACACCTCGTTCCGGTTCTGATAGCCCTCCAGTGCCGCCAGCACTTCCTCATTGGTGCCGGTAATGGCAATAAACTTCAAAATCTCGCTGGCCTGCTCCCCGGTCAGGGCAATTTCCTCATCCATGAGGATGGCCTTCACTTTTTCAGGGCCGATCTTGTCCAGCTTGTCCACGGTGCGCATGATGTCGCCGGACTTCTCCGTCAGCCCCAGCATGGCATAGAAGCCGTTTAAAATTTTCCGGTTGTTCACCCGGATCTGGAACCGCTTCAGCCCCAGAGTGGAGAAGGTCTTGTAGATGATGGAGGGAATTTCCGCTTCATTGATAATAGACAGCTTGCCGTCGCCAATGATATCGATGTCCGCCTGATAGAACTCCCGGAACCGGCCCCGCTGGGCCCGCTCGCCCCGGTACACCTTGCCGATCTGATAGCGGCGGAAGGGGAAGGTGAGGTCGTTGTAGTGCAGGGCCACATACTTGGCCAGAGGCACCGTCAGGTCAAACCGCAGAGCCAGGTCGGCGTCGCCCTTCTGGAAACGGTAAATTTGCTTCTCGGTCTCGCCGCCGCCCTTTGCCAGCAGCACGTCGCTGGACTCGATGACGGGAGTGTCCAGGGGGGTGAAGCCGTACAGGGAGTAGGTGCGGCGCAGCACCTCCATGATGCGCTCCATCTGCTGCTGGGGTGCGGGGAGGAGCTCCATAAAGCCGGACAGCGTCCGGGGGGTCATTTTAGCCATGGTCATACTCCTTCTTTCAATAGGGTGATGTGAAAAATTTCGTCGGCCTTCTTGTGCCCTGAAGGGGTATTTTAAAGGCCGTGGGGCCTGGGGTGAAACCCCAGTGGGTGCGGACAAAGCCCGCCAAACTGTTTTGGGAATCAAAAAAGAATGCTCCCGTCCCAAAACCATTGGGACGAGAGCGAAAAATTCGCTTCGTGGTGCCACCCAAATTCAAGGCTCCAAGAGCCTCCTTTGGCCTCCTGTGGTACGGGGAGGGTGCCGTGGGCGTTTCCGCCCCCGCTCCGCCGCTGTCCTTCATCCAGTCCGAACAAGGCGCTTTCAGCCTATCGCGCCTCTCTCTGGGGATCGGTGTCTGCATTACTGCTGCGGCATCTTTGCGGTGAATTCACGCACAGATTGTATCTGTTTTTTCGGAAAATGTCAAGCGATAGGCCGGTTGGAGGGATTCACGATGCAGCGCCAGTCCAGGTCGCCCCGGG
This sequence comes from Oscillibacter sp., assembly GCA_017937405.1. GTDB lineage: Bacteria > Bacillota > Clostridia > Oscillospirales > Oscillospiraceae > Oscillibacter. Next base: position 30,258 of record JAGBDS010000044.1, on the reverse strand, counting down.
CCAGGCCCAGCACCAGCATCTCCGCCGTGGCGATGTTGCTGGCGAAGGGGATGTTGTTCTGGTCGCACAGCCGGGAGATGTAGGAGATGTCGCCCGCCATGCTCTCGTTGCTGGGGTCGTTGAAAAACAGCACCATGTCGAACTCGTTGTAGGCGATGCGGGCGCCGATCTGCTGGCTGCCGCCGTGGGCGTAGGACAGGAAACAGTGGACGTTCAGTCCGGTGGCATCCGCCACCATATGGCCGGTGGCGTTGGTGGCGTAGATATGGTGCTGAGACAGGATACCTGCGTAGGCGGTGCAGAACTGTACCATCAGCTCCTTTTTGTTGTCGTGGGACATCAGAGCGATATTCATGGGAGGTGCTCCTTTCTCTTTTATTTGATGCGCATCAGGGGAGCTTTTTCTCCCTGGATACGCTTTGCGATGTTGCGGTAGGCGAAAGCGGCGGCGCTCTGGCTGCCCGACAGCAGCAGCGGCACACCCCGGTTCAGGCTGAGGGGGAGGGCGTCATCCTCAGGTACCACCCCCAGCAAGGGCAGGCCCGCCTTGTCGATGGCGTCGTCGATGGTGGCGTGCATACTGCGCAGCAGCTTTTTTCGCACCCGGTTCACCACCAGGTGGAGTTTTCCAGAGCCAAACCGCTCCAGCTCCATGACGGTGTGCTGGGCGTCCCGCAGGGAGGAGGCGTCGGTGGTGGTCACCACCACGCAGCGGTCGGCGGCGGCGGTGGCCAGCAGAAAGCCCATACCCAAGCCTGCCGGCGCGTCCAGCAGGCAGTAGTCGAAGCGCTCCCGGACCTCCCGGAGCACCTGGGCCATCTGCTCCTCCGTCACCGGGCGGCCCCGGCTTCGGACAGGCGCCGTCAGGAGGAACAGCCCCGGCAGATCGGGATGCTCCACCACAGCGGCCGCCAGGGGACAGCGTCCCTGGGCCACGTCGGAGAAATCCATCAGCGCCCGGTCGGTAAGACCCAGCGCCAGGTCCAGGTTCCGCAGGCCCACGTCGCAGTCCAGACACAAGACCTGTTTGCCGGACCGTGCCAGCGCGGCGCCGACACCTGCGGTAAAGGACGTCTTACCGGTGCCGCCCTTGCCGGAAACCACGGCGATGCATTGCCCCCGCCGTTCCATACGGCCACTCCTCTCGCCAAAATTTGTGTACTATTATACCACAAAATTGCAATTCGTAAAGCATTTATATGAAAAAATGCTATTTTACCAACTTTTGCCTATTATAACGGCGCTTTTTTGATCTTTGCGAAAGCCCGGGGGTATTTTTTCCCAGTCTCCCGCACCTTTTTGATGAGGATGGCCCGGTGGCGGACTTCGGTTCCGGGGATGTCATAGTCGGCAACCCGTTCCACCGTACCGCCCAGCACTTCAATGGCGTGGGCGGCGGAATCCAGCTCCGCCCCGGCGTCCACGGATTTCATAGACACGAAGTATCCGCCTACCTTCACCAGCGGCAGGCACAGCTCGCACAGCAGGGGCAGGGCGGCTACCGCCCGGCTGGTCACCAGGTCGAAGCTCTCCCGGCGGTGCGCTGCGAATTCCTCAGCGCGCTGGTGGACGCATTCCACATCCGCAAGGCTCAGGTCGCCGCAGACCTCTTTCAAAAATTCGATCCGCTTGTTCTGGGCATCCAGCAGCGTCAGACGGATGGACGGCTCCACGATCCGCAGCGGCAGGCCGGGGAATCCGGCCCCGGTGCCCACATCCGCCACGGTCTTGTCCCGGAAATCCGCCAGAGTCAGCAGGGCGGCGCTGTCCAGAAAGTGGAGGGTGGCAATGTCCGCCGGTTCCGTGATGGCGGTCAGGTTCATGACCTTGTTCTTTTCCACCAGTAATTCCGCGTAGCGCAGCAGGGCAGGGATACCGTCCGTAGGCAGGCCTAGTGTGGTCAGCCCGTCTCGAAGGAGCTGTTCCATCACTTATTCTTCAGCAGGTCCCGGATCTCCGTCAGCAGCTTTTCCTCGGCAGAGGGCTCGGGAGGAGCGGGAGGCGCGGCGGGTGCTTCTTCCTTCTTGCGGTGCAGGCCGTTGATAAACTTGATGAGACAGAACACCGCGAAGGCGATGATGAGGAAGTCAATGATGGTAGCCAGGAAGCTGCCGTAGCGGACGGCGACCTCGGTGGCGGGGTCGATGGCGCCGTCAGCGCCGGCCACAGCCTGCTTGAGTACGATCTTCCAGTTGGAGAAGTCCACGCCGCCGGTGAGCATGGAGATGGCGGGCATGATAACGTCGTTGACAAGGGAGGTGGAGATCTTTCCGAAGGCACCGCCGATGATGACGCCGACGGCCATGTCCATTACGTTGCCCCGGGCGATAAAGGTCTTGAACTCGGAGAAAAAGCCGGTGGTTTTTTCTTGAACGCTCATGGTATTACCTCCTGTAATTTAATGTTAGAAAAATACGAAATGGATAAACCGATGAAACCGTTGGGCCCCAAAGGCTTCAGGGGATAGACCGGAATGGAGCCGATAGAAGTCCTGAAAACGACCTCCGCATGTCTCCAAGTCCTTCTATCGGCTGGAAACGGGTGCTGATTTTTGAGCTTCTGCGTTATTTTGGAGCAAGACGATTACTTCGTCTTGGGAACCAGCTTTTCCTTGCCGCCTTGTGCCGTGTTCGGCCACAAGGAAATTTTTATTTAACAGCGGCAAAGCCGCTGCAAGGTTTGCCGTTGGCAAAACGCTTGACGCCGCACAGCGGCGGCATGGGCGGCCCAGGGTGCTTACTTCTTAGGCACCAGTTTGTCCTTGCCGCCCATATAAGGCCGCAGGACTTCGGGAATAACCACGGTGCCGTCGGCCTGAAGGTTGTTCTCCAGGAAAGCGATCAGCATCCGGGGAGGCGCCACGCAGGTGTTGTTCAGGGTGTGGCACAGCTGCATCTTGCCATTCTCGTCCTTGTAGCGGATGCGCAGGCGGCGGGCCTGAGCGTCGCCCAGGTTGGAGCAGGAGCAGACCTCGAAGTACTTCTGCTGGCGGGGAGACCAGGCCTCGATGTCGCAGGACTTGACCTTCAGGTCGGCCAGGTCGCCGGAGCAGCACTCCAGCTGACGGACGGGAATGTCCAGAGAGCGGAACAGCTCCACGGAGTACCGCCACAGCTTTTCGTACCAGTCCTTGGACTCCTCGGGCTTGCAGACCACGATCATCTCCTGCTTCTCGAACTGGTGGATGCGGTACACACCCCGTTCCTCGATGCCGTGGGCGCCCTTCTCCTTGCGGAAGCAGGGGGAATAGGAGGTCAGGGTCTGGGGCAGCTTCTCGCCGGGGATGATCTGGTCGATGAAGCGGCCAATCATGGAGTGCTCGGAGGTGCCGATGAGGTACAGGTCCTCACCCTCAATTTTGTACATCATACCGTCCATGTCGGTCTGGGACATGACGCCCTCCACCACGTTGCCGTGGATCATAAAGGGGGGAATGCAATAGGTGAAGCCCTTGGAGATCATGAAATCCCGGCCATAGGCCAGCACAGCCTCATGGAGACGGGCGATGTCGCCCAGCAGGTAGTAGAAGCCGTTGCCGGAGACGCGGCCGGCGGCGTCCAGATCAATGCCGTCGAAGCTCTCCATGATCTCGGTGTGATAGGGGATAGGGAAGTTGGGAGTTTTGGCCTCACCGAACCGCTCCACTTCCACGTTGCAGGAATCATCGGGGCCCAGAGGCACGGAATCGTCGATCATCTGGGGGATCACCAGCATCCGCTTGTGTAGCTCTTCCTCCAGCTCGTTTTCCAGTTTTTCCAGCTCCGCCAGGCGGTCGGCCTGCTCCTTGACCTGAGCTTTCACGGCCTCGGCCTCTTGGAGCTTGCTGGGGTCCTTCTTGGCCTGGCCCATCAGCATGCCGATCTGCTTGGACAGGGTGTTGCGGTTGCTGCGCAGCTGGTCAGCCTCAGCAATGGCGGCGCGGCGCTTGGCGTCCAGGTCGATGACCTCGTCTACCAGAGGCAGCTTGGCGTCCTGGAACTTTTTCTTGATGTTTTCACGAACAGCGTCGGGATTTTCCCGGATAAAACGAATGTCGAGCATATCAACAGTCTCCTCTTTTATGATTCAGAATATCAAACAGATCAATGTTTCACGTGAAACATGGGGATTACTTTTCCGTTTTAGCAACTACGGCGTCTTTGAGCTGCTGCCAGCGGACAGCGGGGGAGGTAACGCCGCCTTCACTCTTGTCGGACAGCGCGGCGGGCAGACCGGCATCATCTGCCTCCTGGATGGTCTTGGCGCAGCCCTCAATGTCCAGGGTCAGGTATTGCTGCTGCAGCGTGTACAGCGCCCGCATTGCCTGATTTTCCAACTCAAGGGCCTTTTGCGCTGCTTCCTGTTCCTCCTGGTACGCCTCCAGCTTGTCATTCACGCGGTCCAGCTCTTCCTCGGCCACCGCCAGTTTGTCCTGCAAGTCAATGATCTTTTCCTGGTTGGCCTGTACCTCCTGCATGGTGCTGACAGAGTTCTGCAGTTCGCCCAGCGCCTCGGTGTTGCTGCGCTGATGCATGAAGAAGGACAGGGCCATCAGCAGAAACGCGGCGATAAACAGGATCATAATATAGACGACCACCGGCTTGTTTCCGCCCTGCTTGTCCTCCTGGGGAGCGGGGGACCCGGCAGCGTCCCGTTTTTCAAATTTCATGGGGCTTTTCCTTTCCACGTAGCAGGGCCAAGGCTTCCAGCAGGTCGTTCAGGTCGTCCAGACCGTAATATTCCAGCTCGATGCGGCCTTTTTTCCGCCCTGTCACGATGCGCACGCCCCGCCCCAGCTTGCTGGACAGCTCTTTCTGAGCCTCAGCGGTGTAATCCACCTGGTTTGCGGGCGGCGTTTTCTTTTCTTTTTTCTCCTGGGCCAAGCGTTTTGCCAAGGCCTCGGCCTGCCGGACGGACAGTCCGCCGTCAATGATAGCGTTAGCGGCCCGGACCTGAAGGGCAGGGGGGAGGGGGATGAGCGCCCGGGCATGGCCCGCGGTCAGCGCCTTTTCTTGTAATTTCTTCTGTACGGAGGGCTCCAGGTCCAGCAGCCGCAGGGCGTTGGTCACGGCGCTGCGGGATTTCCCGACGCGCTGTGCAGCCTCCTCCTGGGTCATGTGGTACTGCTTCGTCAACGTCTGATACCCCATGGCCTCTTCGATGGGGTCCAGATCCTCCCGCTGGAGGTTCTCGATCATGGCCAGCTCGGCGGCCTTCCGGTCGTCGGCCTCGATGACCGTCACCGGCACCTCCTGTAAACCTGCCATCCGGGCAGCCCGCCAGCGCCGTTCACCGGCGATAATCTGATAGTACCCGGAGGTCAGCTTCCGCACCGTCAGCGGCTGGATAATGCCGTGTTCCCGGATGGAATCCGCCAGCTGCGCCAGCGCTTCTTCGTCAAAGTTCTTCCGGGGTTGGGAGGAATTGCTCTCCACTTCTGAAATGGGGAGGTAGAGCGCCCCGGCGGTCTCTGTTTTCAGCACATCGTCGCCCAACAGGGCGCCGAGACCCCGGCCAAGGCCGGAGGGCTTTTTGGATGCCATGGACAAATGCTCCTTTCCAGGCTAATGCTGTTTTTTCAAAAATTCCGCCGCGAAAGCGGTGTAGGCCTCGGCCCCGCGGGAAGTGCGGTCGTAGGCGGTGATGGGCTTTCCGTGGCTGGGGGCCTCGGAGAGCCGGACGTTTCTGGGAATGACGGTGGCGTACACCTTGCCGGGGAAGTAGTGCTTCACTTCTTCCGCCACCTGCAGGGCCAGGTTCGTTCGCCCGTCGAACATCGTCAGGAGGACACCCTCCAGCTCCAGCCGGGGATTCAAGGACCGGCGGACGATGCGCACGGTGTTCATCAGGTCAGAGAGACCCTCCAGCGCGTAGTATTCCCCCTGCACAGGCACTAAAATCGAATCCGCGGCGCAAAGCGCGTTCAGCGTCAGCAGCTCCAGGGAGGGAGGGCAGTCAATAAAGATGTAGTCATAGTCCTCCGCCACCTGCTCCAGTGCGTTCTTCAAAAGAGACTCCCGCTGCTCCATGCCGATAAGCTCAATGCCGGCGCCCGCTAACGCCTTGTTGGAGGGCATCACGTCACCGAACCGGGTGGAGGTGATAGCCTCCCGGGCGGGAATGCTGCCAATCAGCACGTCATAGACGCCCCGGGAAACGGTCTTGTCCACGCCCATACCGGAGGTAGAGTTGGCCTGGGGGTCGAAGTCACACAGCAGGATGCGCTTTCCTGCCTCTGTTAGGGCGGCGGACAGGTTGACGCAGGTGGTGGTCTTGCCCACGCCGCCCTTTTGATTTACGATAGCAATGGTTTTTGCCAAAAAGACACCTGCTTTCCAAATATCCGCGTAAACATACAAGCGTATTATATCAAGGAGATATATCCCTTGCAAGGGTCAGAAAAGAAAAAACCATAAAAAATCCCGGATGTTTCACGTGAAACATCCGGGAAAAAAGCATATAGAATTTTGGGCCATGTTTCACGTGAAACATTCCGCCCTTACCCCAGCAGCAGCCCCTCATAAGGCCCCAGCTTCAGGGACAACCTGCCGTCCACGGGCGTGGACTTTCGCCCGGAGACCAGGTCCGTACAGGTCTCCCAGGGCCAGTCCATCTCGAAGGGCTGTTCCGCGTCCCCGGCGTTCAGCACGGTCACGCTCCGCTCCCCGGCGGACTCCCGGATAAAGGCCACCAGCCGGCCCTGGGCCGCCAGCCACCGGATGCCGCCCCGCCGCAGGGAGGTCCGCCGCTTCCGCAGTCCGCCCAGCAGCGCAAAGTAGTCACGTATGACCGTGTCCTCCCGGCCCCAGGGATAGGTCCCCCGGTTGAAGGGGTCCTCCCAGCCCTCCATACCGGCCTCGTCGCCGTAGAACACGGTGGGCACGCCGGGGAAGCTGAACAGCGCCAGCGCCGCCAGCCGCAGCAGGGCGGTGCCCCGCTCCCGCTGGGAGGGAGAGAGGCGGAAGGCGGCCCGCCCCTCCTTGGAGCCCGGCGTATCGTCCGCCCCCAGGACCGTCAGGATACGGGCGGTGTCGTGGGTGCCCAAAAAGTTCATGTTGGCGTAAAAAGCTTCCGGCGGATAGTTCTCCCGGATGGTCTCCATGGCTTCCTTGAACCCGGCAGCGTCGCCGCCCTTCAGGTAGGTCAGCAGCGCCGTGCGGAAGGGATAGTTCATCACGCCGTGGAGCTCGCTGCCCAACAGGTACTTCCGCCGCTGGGAGTAAGCAATCTTATTGGAGGCGTCTTCCCACACCTCGCCGATAAGAAGCCCGTCATCCTTCGTCTCCTCCACGACTTTCCGGGCCTTTTCGATGAACCAGTCCGGCAGCTCGTCGGCTACGTCCAGCCGCCAGCCGGAGGCGCCGGCCTTCAGCCAGCGCCGGATAATGGAGTTCTCGCCGTCGATAATGTAGTCCACATAGCTGGCCGCGTCCTCCCGGACGGCGGGCAGCGTGCGGATGCCCCACCAGGCGTCATAGTCATCGGGCCAGGGGTGGAAGGAGAACCAATCGGAATAGGGGGAATCCTGGCTCTGGGCCGCGCCCAGAGAGGGATAAAATCCGTCGGCATTGAAATAGATGCTCTGGGAGCCGGTGTGGTTGAATACGCCGTCCAGAATGACCCGAATACCCCGCTCCTTTGCCTGAGCGCAGAGGGTCTTGAAGTCCTCCTCATTGCCCAGCAGCGGGTCGATCTTCGTATAATCCGCCGTGTTGTAGCGGTGGTTGGAGGCCGACTCGAAAATCGGGCACATATACAGGGCGGTGACGCCCAGTTCCGCCAGCTCGTCCAGCTTGGAGGTGATGCCCTCCAGAGAGCCGCCGAAGAAGTCCCGGTTCCGCACCTCGCCGTCGGGATCAGGCCGCCACACCGGGTCCTCGTCCCAATTCTGATGTACCCATCGATTGCCGACAAGTCCCGCTGGGTCCGGCACAGACAGCCGCCGGAACCTGTCTGGAAAAATTTGGTATACCATACCATCGCCGTACCAGTCCGGCATGGAGCTCCTGCGGTAGACGGTGAGCTGCCAGGACAGGGGCTGCCCGTCGCTGCGGTAGCCGGTCCGGTCCAGGTCGCAGCCGGAGCCATCGTCCCGCCAGAAGCGGAAGTGGTACCAGATCAGCTCCGGCTCCTCCGGCGCGGGAAACGCGGTGGAAAAGCACACCCGGTCCCCCAGAAATCCTGCGGGGGCAAGCTCGATCTCCTGGTCCTGCCCGGCAAATTCCCGGTGCAGCACCAGGGCGCAGTGGGTAAAGCCCTCGCTGGCAAGGGGGCGGCAGGCGAAAAGGACTTCCTGGCCGCAGACCGCGGCGCCGAAGGGCGTTTTGCACAGCTCACAGCGGGGGTCGAATACGAACGGTTCACTCATGGGAGAAAACTCCTTGTTGTAAAATATCTGTATCTGTCAGGGGAGGAGCTGGTCCTCGCCCAGGATCGCGGTCCCCACCTCGTCGGCGGAGAAGTAGGCATTCAGAATATTAACAGCGGTGGAGGCCAGCGCCGCACCGGCGTCGCCCTGCTCGATGGCGATCGCCACGGCAATCTCCGGCTCGTCATAGGGGGCGAAGCAGACGAACATACCGTTGTTTTTCTTGCCGCCGCCCAGCTGGGCGGTGCCGGTCTTGGCGCCCGCCGTGACGATGCAGTCCTTGAAGGCGCTGTACACCATGCCGCCGGGCTGGGTGTAGCCCAGCATACCCTCCTTGATGGCCTGGAGAGTGCTGTCGCTGAACTGGACGATGTTGAGGGGCTGGGTGTTGCCCACCGCCACCACCTCGGAGTTGTCGTAGGACTTGACAGCCTTCAGAAGGTGTGCCTGGCAGTGCTTGCCGCCGGACACCAGGGTGGCGATGTAGTTTGCCAGCTGGAGGGGGGTAAACAAGTTGTCGGACTGGCCGATGGCCGCCTGGGTGGTCTCGCCGCCATACCAGACGCCGCCGGCGGCCTCCCGTTCCTCCCGGCCTGCCAATACGCCGGGATTGTCGCCGATCTCGATGCCGGTGCTCTCGCCCAGGCCAAACGCCTTGGCGTATTTATCCAATGCGTCAATGCCCAGGCGGTAGCCCATCTCATAGAAAAACACGTTGCAGGAGTTGGTGATGGCCTGGGTGACGTTCAGCTTCCCGTGGCCGCTGCGTTTCCAGCAATAGGACTTGAAAGGCTCGGTGCCCTCGATCATTTCGGGGTAGTACCAGACGCCGGGGTCGTTGATTTTCTCCGTCAGCGTCACCGCACCCTCCTCCAGCGCCGCCAGAGCGGTGAGGGGCTTGAACGTGGAGCCGGGGGCGTAGGCGGAGGAGGTGGCCCGGTTCTGAAAGGGCTTGGCAGGGTTGTCCCGCAGTTCGGCATAGACCTCCGGCTGGCGGAAGGTGGACAGGTCGTAGGTGGGATAGTTGCCCAGGGCCAACACCTCGCCGGTGCCCACCTTCACCACGGCGGCGGCGCCGCCCCGCTTCACATTGCCGTCCTCGGCGGTCATCTTTTCGATGGTCTCCGCCAGTGCGTCCTCCACGGTCTTCTGCAGCTCCAGGTCGATGGTCAGCTCCACGGTGCTGCCCGGCTCCGGTTCTGTTTCGTAGTATTGTCCGGTGATCTTGCCCTCGTCGTTAACGGATACCACCCGGGTGCCGTCGGTGCCCTTGAGGTATTGCTCAAAGGCGGATTCCACGCCGGATTTGCCCACAATATCGTCCCAGCGGTAGTCCTCACCCAGGCTGGAAAGCTCCTCCTTGGAGCTGATGGCGCCCACGGTGCCCAGAATGTGGGCCGCGTAGGTAGTCTGATATTCCCGGCGGGTGGAGGTGGTCACCTTGGCCCCGGCGTAGCGGCCGTCGGCAATGAGGGAGATAAACTCGGTATTGATGTCCTCGGCCAGCACGCAGCTTGTGTAGCCATTGGCCCGGCGCAGCGCCAGCTCATACCGGATGCCCAAGATCTGCCGCCGCTCCAGCGCGGTGAGGCCGTCGGCCAGCTCGACTTTTTCCGCCATCATCTCCATGAGAGTAGGCGCGGTCAGCCCCGCCCCGTTCAAAACCTCCTGAGTGAGGGCGGAGGCAGGAAAGCGCTCCAGCAGGCTTGCGGCCTGCTTTTCGGGGGTAAGAGGCGTTTCAGTGCCGTCGGAAGTTGTCTCCTCCTCCGGCACCAGCTCCGGGTGCTCCAGCAGGTAGCTCCCCAGGGCCTTTTTGGCGCTGTCCAGAGACTTGAGATAGGTGAGGAATCGGCTCCGTTGCGTATCAGACACCTGGTCCAGGGTGTAGGTATAGGGCGGTTCCCGGCGGATAGGCAGATTGTCCAGCCAGACCTTGTCCCGCTCCTGGCAGAGTTTTACAAGCCGCAGAATGGCCTGGTTGGTGTCCTCGCCCTTTTTTAAAAGGCTGGTGTCGAAGGTCAGGTCATAGGCGGAGCTGTTGGAGACCAGCGTCCGCCCACTGCGGTCGGTGATGATGCCCCGGGAGGCGCTGACCGTCTCCTCCTTGGCGATGGAGTGGACGGACTTGGCCAGATATTCCTCGTGGTCCAGGACCTGGGTGTTGAACAGAATGCCGGTATAGACCAGCAGGATGACGGCCAGAAAGCCCCCCAGCGCGTATAGTCGGGTGTGAGGAAGTTTGGGTTCCATGGGTTCTCCTTTAAAATCAATCGTCCCGGTGGGCCCGGCGGTACACAGCCCGGTACAGCACCGTGGCGGGAACGGTCAAAGGTGCGGTGACGCAGAGCTCCCGCAGCGTCAAAAAGGCGGAAGCCCCCCAGGCGGAATTGCCCCGCAGCCACAGCAGCAGGGCGGTAAAGCCGCCGGTGAGGAAAAACGCGGCGGCAGTCACCGCCAGGGAGCAGAGGAAGCCTGCCGGCAGCAGATTCTGGGCCAGCAGGGCGGCGCACAGCCCCACCATGGGAAAGACCAGGGTGTAAAAGCAGGGGAGGGGACTAGGCAGAATGAGGTCGCAGACCACGCCTACCGCTAGGGCGAAAATGGTCCCCGGCACAGGCCCCTCATAGGCGGCGGGGATGGCCGCCAGCAGGGGATAGACGAAGGGGATGACGCCCCAGAGGGTAAAGCGCTGGAAAAACGCCCCCTGTACCGCCAGACACAGCATCGTGGCGGCGGTGTACAGCACCCATTTGAATATGGTCTCGTTTCGGGCCAGCAAGGCTTGCGCCTCCTAACATGGTAGTACTAAAAGTCAAGCGTAAAGGGGACCCCCGCCGGAACCCAGCGAAGTGGTTCCGGTGGGGAAGACGAGGAGGAAGGGAGCGGAGTTCAAAATCGGCAAAGCCGGTTTTGAACAGAGCGGACTTTCCTCCGAGTCACGTTACGATGTCGAAGGACTTGATGATGAAAACCTCCGCCAACTGGTCAAAGTCCACCTTTGGCGCCAGAATGGCGTAGGACGCGGCGCCGGAGTCGTCCAGCCGGACCTCCTCCACGGAGCCAATCACGAGGCCCGAGGGATAGAACCCGCCCAGACCAGAGGTTACCACCAAATCGCCGCTGAGAAGCTGGCTGTCAGCGGGCAGGTAGTCCAGCCGCAATCGGCCCTGCTCCATCAGGGAGAAATCCCCCTGCGCCAGCCCCAGCTCGCCGGTGCGGAACACCTGGGCGCCCAGAGAGGTGTCGGTGTCCGCCAGAGTCAGGACCCGGGACCAGTTGAGGCCTACCTCGCTGATAACGCCCACGATGGCCCCAGTCTCGTCAATGACGCAGTCGCCCGTCTCCACGCCGTGCTGGGAGCCCTTGTTCAGCGTCAGGGTGGAGGTCCAGTTGCTGACAGCGTGCTCCGTGATCAGGGCGGCCTCCAGGTCGCCGGTGATGTCCCGCCGCTGCTCCCGCAGGTTTAAAAGCTCCCGCAGCCGGGCGTTTTCGGCGCTGTCGGCCTCCGCTTGGCGGATGGCGTCCTCCATCTCCGCCAACTGGCGGCGTAGGGCGGCGTTTTCCTCCTCCAGGGCGGTGGTGTCCCGGTAATAATTCTGCTTGTCGTTGAACCAGGTGGCCACGGCGGTGTACGCCGCCCGGAAGGGCGCCGCGATGGTGTTGGCGGCGTTGACCAGCGGCGAGGAGGTATAGCTCAAAACGGACATGACGGCCAGCACCACGGCAATGACCGCAGCGGCGAACAGTACCCAAAGTCCGTGCTCTTTCAGAAAATTTTTCAAAGAAATGACCTCTTTTGAACAGCGTAAAGATTTCAATAATTTTCGCCGCGGCGCCCTCCAGAGGGGCCTCTCTTGCCCCTTTGGGGCAATTCACCTTCTGTACGTGGCGAAAATACATCTACCTAAGCGACTTGGGCGCGTTCACCAGTGACCGTGTCACTGGTGTGGGGGAATCTAAAGGGGGGGGGACGAAGTCCCCTCTTTACCATAAGGTGATTCCGAATTGCTCCAACATGCGGCTCAGCCGCAGCAGCGGCAGGCCCATCACGTTGAAAAAGTCGCCCCGGATGCCCTCCACCAGCAGGGAGCCCTTCCCCTGGATGCCATAGGCTCCGGCCTTGTCCATCGGCTCGCCGGTGGCGATATAAGCCAGCAGTTCTTTTTCGGAAGCGGGACGGAAGATAACCTCCGTTTCCTCGCTCTCTGTGACGGTATGGTCCCCCTGCCGTACGGTGACGCCGGTGCAGACAGTGTGGTGCCGTCCCTGGAGGGCGGTCAGCATCCGCAGGGCGTCGGCCTCGTCAGCGGGCTTGCCCAACCGGGCATCGTCCAGAAACACCATGGTGTCGGCGGTAATGACGATCTCATCCACCGTGCACAACCGGACAGCGGCATCCGCCTTTTCCCGGGAGATATACTCCACGATCTGCCGGGGGGACAATCCCTCCGGATAGCTCTCCTCCGTCTCCGGCACCCGGATGTCAAACTCCGTGATACCGATGCGCCGCAGCAGCTCCTGCCGCCGGGGGGAGGCGGAGGCTAAAACGATGTGTGCCATAGAGGACTCCCTCACTTTCCCGTGGAGCCGAACCCGCCCCGGTCGGGGCTGTCCAGACGCTCCACCCGGGTGAACCGCAGAGGCGGCTGATTCCGCATGATGCGGAACTGACAGATGCGGGCGTTCTTCTCGATGGTCACATCCCGGGTGGCGTAGACCGGCATCCGCCACTGGTCGTTGTCGCCGCAGTAGGAGCAGTCCACCACGCCCATGGAGTTGGTCTGCAGAATGCCGTAATTCTTGAACGTAGAGCTGCGGGGCACGATGTGGGCCTCATACCCCTCCGGCAGGGCGATGGCGACGCCCAGCGGCAGCAGCCGGAATTCGCCCGCTTTCAGGGTCACTTCCTCCGCCAGATGGAGGTCGATCCAGTCGGACTTCCCCTCCACATAGCACAGCTCGTCAATGTCGTTTGTAAAGTATTTGACCTTGATTTCTTCCATGTCAAACTCCAGAAAATGATAATAAAACGTAATATAAGTTAAAAGTTATACGATTTGTATTGGAGATAAAGGGGGCAGGTGCGGTTTTTATTCAACTCCCCGCTCGTAAAGCCCCCGGGTAAACTCCCCGTCAGGCCCCCGGCCCTCCAGGTATCCCCGGTATACCCCCACGCACTCCTCCGGCGTCTCCGTGGTGAACCGCAGCCGGGCGTAGGCCAGCCCCAGCCGCTTGTAGTCCGCCCGGTCCGCCAGCCACAGGGGCTTGCTGTTCTCCACCTCGGTCCGGTGTCCGAATACCGGCAGCAGCGGGAAGGATGCCCCGGTGCGGTCGTTCAGGAAGTTGGGCCGGTCGCAGCGGCAGCCCACGCTGTTCTGGATGAGGCAGTTTTCCGTCACCATCAGCGGTAGCCGCCCGTAGACGATAGCCTCGGCAGGCAGTATCTTCGGCAGGTCCCGCATCTGGGCGAAACGCAGCTCGAAGGACAGGCAGGCGGAGGAAAGCCCCTTCTTCCGCAGGTAGTCCAGGGACCGCCCATTGAACACATTCAGCCCGAAATCGCCGTAGGCCGTCCAGCCCTCCGGCACCAGACTGAGGTGCCCGATGTTTCCCAGGGCCACAGCCCGGACGCCCATCTTGCCCACCCGCTCCAGCATTGCCCGGAGCCGGGGCTCGTCCCGGTCCCGCCAGATGCGGGGCAGGACGGCGCACCATTCCGTGTCCCCGATGGGCAGGGCGGGGAAGTCCGCCATCAGCTCCAACGGCACATAGGCCCTGGCGGGATGGAGGTCCAGCAGCCCGCCCGTCAACTGGGCGGCATTGACCACGGAAACGGTCAACTGCGGCATATCCGCGGAGCAGTCGATCTCCGGCAATTCCGGCACCGGCAACTCCCGCCGCTCCGGCGGCGCGGTACGGGCTTCTTCCAATGCGGACAGCCCGTCCCGCCGCAAAGCGTTGACGGCACTGGCCGCCAGAGCCAGCCCTTCGTCCACCCGGACGTCAGCATTTTCACACCGGAAAGCGGTGCCTCCGGTCTTTTTCAGCCGCTCTTCAATTTCAGGAGCCGTAATAGCCCGGTTCCGGGCGGCCTCTGGCACGGCTCCCGTGACGGTAACAGTATGCCCGTCTCCGTCGGAGACCGTCAGCACGCAAGGCGCTCCCGCCTGTATCTCGCAGTCAAACCGCACCGGGACGGTGCGGAGATCACCTTTTTCATAGGCAGCCCTGGCCTCATCGAACAGAGCCTTGGGCTCCGGCGCATTCTCCGGCCTGGTGCCGAACATCTCCGGGCCGTGCTTGCCCTGCCAGTACCAGTCCGTGAACCCGGAGCGGGAAAAGGCCTGGGCCAGCTCCGCCTCCTCGGCGGAGGCAGGGCCCCGCCCCTCCTTCAGCAGCCGGGCGTAGATGCGGGTGATGACGGCCACATACTCCGGCCGCTTCATCCGCCCCTCCAGCTTCAGACAGGCCACGCCCATGTCCTCCATGGCCTGCAATTCATTTGCAAGACAGCTGTCCTTCAAGCTCAGGGGATATTTTTTACCAGCAGATTCATTCACTCCGTAGGGCATCCGGCAGGGCTGGGCGCACCGGCCCCGGTTGCCGGACCGTCCGCCGATGAGCGCGCTCATGGCGCACTGGCCGGAGTAGCACATACACAGCGCCCCGTGGACGAACACCTCCACCTCGGCGGGACAATTCCCGCAAATCTCCTTGGTATCTTCCGCTGAGCACTCCCGGGCGATGACCACCCGCTCGCAGCCGTCGGCGGCCATCTGACAGGCACCGCCGGAGGTGAACACGCTCATCTGGGTGCTGGCGTGGAGGGGCAGATCCGGCAGAGACTGCCGCAGCAGGTCGAAAAGCCCCCAATCCTGCACCAATACCGCGTCCACGCCCAGGCGGCAGGCCTCCGCGGCAATTTCGACAGCCCGGGGCAGCTCCCGGTCGGTCAGCAGGGTGTTCAGGGTCAAAAAGACCCGGACGCCCCGGAGGTGGCAGTAGCGCAGGGCGTCCGCGAACTCCTCATCGGAAAAATTCTTGGCGCTCCGGCGGGCGTTGAAATCGCCCCAGCCCAGATACACCGCGTCGGCGCCGTTCTGGACGGCGGCCCGCAGGGCCTCCGGGGAACCGGCGGGGGAGAGGAGTTCCGGCTTCATCCGCGGTTCCGCCCGTCCAGCTTCTGCTGCAGGCGGAACACCTCCCGCTTCAGCTCGCTGACCTCGGCCTGGGCCTTGCCCGCCTCGTCCAGATAGCCCTTGATCTGGCTCCGCAGCTGCTCGGAAGCAGCCTGGGCCTTGAACAGCTCGTCGGCGATGTTGGCGGCGGTAAGGACGGCGGCGTCGGTGCGGCCCACCTTGGCGCTGTTCAGGATGTCGTTCATCTTGTCGCCCACATAGGCGCCCACCTTCTGCATGTAGCTGGTGGATTCCTCCGCCACAAAGGTGTAATCTTCCCCACAGATCGTCACGACCACGCGGTTTGCCATGAAAATTCCTCCTCTTTTGTGTTGATATGGCACAGCAGGGCAGACCCCGTCCATTTTCACAGCTTACAGTATACCATACCATGCAAGAGGGCGCCAGAAAAAAAGCGGAGATTTTGAGAAAATTCACATATCCTGTGGATTTTGCGGGGGCTTGTTCTTCCGGGAAATATCGTGTAGAATAGGGGGACAGAAATGAGAGAGGAGGGCCGCTATGCCCAACGTGCTGGTACATACGGCGGACGAGAGCGTCACGTTGTCCGCCCAGGCGGTGCGCCGCCTGCTGGAAAGAGGCGACGGCGACGCGGCCCTTTTGTATTTGGCCCTGTTGCGGCACCATGGCACCGTGGCGCCCCGGTCCCTTGCGGGGGAGCTCCGCTGGGAGCGCAGCCGCATCGAAGCGGCGGAGGAGACCCTCCGGGCCCTGGGGCTCATTGCCCCGGCGGCGGAATCCGTCCCGGAGCCCGCCGACGAGCGGCCGGAGTACCAGCGGGGGGACATTGCCCAGCGGCTGGAGAGCAGCGGAGAGTTCCGGGGGCTGGTTTCCGAGGTGGAGCGCCGCCTGGGGAAGAAGCTGACTACTCCGGACGTAGGTGTCCTCCTGGGCCTGACGGATTACCTGGGCCTGCCCGCCGACGTGGTGTACCTGCTGGTGTGCCACTGTGACGAGCGCGTCCGCCGCCGGTACGGCGAGGGCCGCCGTCCCACTCTGCGGCAGATCGAGAAGGAGGGCTACGCCTGGGCCCGCATGGGTATCGACACCCAGAAGGCGGCGGCGGAGTACCTGAAAAAATACACGGAGCGCCAGGGGGCGCTGCCGAAGTATATGCAGGCCCTGCGTCTGGGGGACCGCCTGCCGGTAGCGTCGGAGGAAAAGTACCTCACCGCCTGGCAGGAGATGGGCTTCCCGCCGGAGACGGTTGCCCTGGCCTACGACAAGACGGTGCTGAAATGCCACGAGCTGAAATGGCCCTACTGCAACGGCATTTTGAAGCGGTGGCATGAGGCGGGCCTCCATACGGTGGAGGAAGTGGAGAAGGGCGACCGTCCCGCCCCGAAGCGGGAGCAGGCGGAGAAGCCGGGCAGCGACGAACTGCGGAAATACGTGCGGGATTTGCACAGGGACAGGGGGTAACGGTCCATGGCATACGATGGAAAGATCATGCGCCGGGCGCTCCAGCAGTTCGAGGAGGACCGCCGGACGCGTGAGGAGCGGTTTCAGACCCGGCGGGAGAACATTTTCCGCCGCCAGCCCCGCCTGCGGGAAATTGACGACGAACTACGCTCCACCATGAGCCGCATCATCACCAGCGCCCTGCGCCACGGCACGGACCCCACCCCGGCGGTGGCCGTCCTGCGGGAGGAAAACCTCCGCATCCAGGAGGAAAAGCGGCAGCTTCTGACCCAGATGGGCCTGCCCCAGGACTGCCTGGAGGAAAAGCCCGCCTGCGCCCTCTGCGGCGACACGGGCTACCGCAACGGCCAGGTCTGCCGCTGCCTTCGGCAGTATTATGCCCGGGAGCAGCAGAAAGAGCTCTCCCGGATGCTGGACCTGGGCAGCCAGAGCTTTGATACCTTTTCTCTGGACTGGTATCCCCAGGCGTATGACGCCGACTTCGGCCGTTCCGCCCGGGAGAATATGGAGACGGTCTACGACATCTGTGCCGATTACGCCCATCAGTTCGGCAAGCGCCCCGGCAACTTGCTGCTGTTCGGCGCCCCGGGCCTGGGCAAGACGTTCCTCTCCGCCGCCATCGCCCGGGAGGTCAGCGGCAATGGCTGGTCCGTAGTGTACGACACAGCGGGCCGCATCTTCCAGCGGTTCGAAGCCCAGAAATTCACCCGGGAGGAGGACGCCGGGGACGATGTGGACCGGGTGCTGAACTGCGACCTGCTGATTTTGGACGACCTGGGCACGGAGATGACCACGGCCTTCGTCCAGTCCGCCCTGTACCAGATCGTCAATACCCGGCTGATGGAGAAGAAGTCCACCATCCTGAACACGAACCTGATGCCCGGGGAGATCGCCCGCCGCTACTCCCCCCAGCTGGCCTCCCGCATCGAGGGCGAGTACCAGCTCCTGCCCTTCTTTGGCGAGGACATCCGTAGGCTGAAAAAGGAGCGGGGCCAGTGAGCGGCGCGGCGGGAAGAATGCTGTGCACCGCACCCATACGCCGATGAAAGGAGATCAGATGAAAGGCTATATACGCTGTATTGCGCTGGCGGCAGGCTGTGCCGCGCTCCTTTCCTCCTGCGGCCACGCCTCGAAGCTGGTGGGGACCTGGCAGGGTGACGGGACCCTGGATATGCTGGAAATGGAAGCGCCGTATGAATTTGCAGCACAGTGGGTCTTTGGTAAAGACGGCACCGCTGAGGTGACGGTTGGGGAAGAAACCGCCGTATTCCGGTACTCCGTGACCGACGATACGCTCACACTGAACGACGGTGAGCTGTCCTGGGGTGTGCTGTACGAAGTGGACGGCGATACATTCTCCGTGGAGACCGGAAGCGGTCCTGCTGTATTCACAAAGACCCGGTAAACATGATGACAAAAACGCCGCCCGGATGGGCGGCGTTTTTCTGCCGTTTATGCGTCAGGTCTCTTCAGGCTCCTTCGGCAGGTCCGGAATGATAATGATAGGCTCCTGGGGTGTCTCCGGCTCAGCGGGTGTTTCCTCCGGGGTCTCCCGCGGTGTCTCCACGGGCTCCTGGGGTGTCTCCACAGGCGGCTGGACGGGGATCTCCGCCGTGCCGCCAGCCGGGACCTCCGCCTTGGCGGGGCCCTTTAGAATGACCTTGTTCCGGGCCTTGTAGTCGCTGGTGGCCTCGTAGGAGGAGGAGATCAGCTTGCCGTTGGCGTCGTAGAGGTGGCGGTAGGTCTTCCACTTGGACCCGGTGTAGGGAGTGGTCTTGACCTGCTCCGTGCCGGGAGCCAGCGTCTCGTCATCCTCGTACACCACCTCAAAGGGCGTGGTGGAGAGCTGTTCGTTGGTCATCTTCGCGGTGATGCCGGTGACGTTGGTGCCCAGCAGCTTCACCGTCAGGTAATCGCCCTTGTACTCGGTGACGATCTTGACGGGATAATCGGTGTCGTTGGTGAATTTGTAGTCCGGGCCGCCCCAGGACACGGTGGCGTCCATGCCGGCGGCGATGTAGGCGGGGATGTAGCGGTGGGCGTACCGCTCCGTGATCTCCAGATTGCCCCGCAGGCAGGCCAGGTACAGGGTGGAGGAGGTCTGGCAGATGCCGCCGCCGATCTCGTCCACGGTCTCGCCCTTCACATAGGCGGGGGCGGGCTGATAGCCGTTGGCGGCGGTGCGCTGGCCCACGGATTCGTTGTAGGAGAACACATCCCCGGTGTTCAGCACCAGCCCATTGATGGAGGAGGCGGACAGCTTCACGTTGCTCTTCCGGGCGGCGGTGCCGCCTACCTTGGTCTGGGCTTCGCCCAGCACATCCCGGAACAGCACGGTTTTCAGATCCTCGGCGGTGACCTTGGGATACTCAATGACGGCGGGAATTTCCACCGTCTCGCCGGGCGCCGCGGCGTCCAGAGCCTTCTGGGCGGCGGCCACGTCGAACTCCGCTCCCAGCTGCTCCGGGGTGATGGTATCCGTCTCGGCGTCATACCCGGCGTTTTTCATCTCGGCGGCCACTTCGTCATAGATGGCCTGGGCCGTCAGGTTCCAGGGGTTGAAATGGGCAAAGCTGATGTAAGCCACCAGCTCCCCGTGGGAGCTGTATGTACAGATGGCATGGATCAGCGCATCGGCCAGGGCTTTCTCCTTAACGGAGCGCCCGTTGACGGCCTTGGTGATGGAGATGCTGTTCTCACCGATGGAGTATGTGGTATCCTGGGGCTCCAGTGCCAGCTCCAGTGCCAGCTGGGTCACCCGCTCCTGAAAAACAGACACGTCCAGATCCTCGTCGGAGACTGTGTCTCCCGTGGAGGAGAACTGGGCGGACAGGAACCGGCTGCCCCGGCTGAAAAAGCCGCAGCTCTTCTGCTGGTCAAACAGGCGCCGGGCGATGGCGCCGCAGCGCTCCTCCGTATAGCCCAGCTCTCCCAAGGTCACGGAGGGCAGGGAGTCCGAAGGCCAGCCTAATTTGACCGGATCATCCCCACAATGGAGAGTCATGACCTGCCCCGGCAGCTCCGCCGCCAGCGTCTGGGACGCCTGTTCCACGGTCAGCCCACCCACAGCAATACCGTTGATATGGTAATTGGGGTAAAACGTATCCAAAGACCCGGCGTAGGCGCACAGTCCCACATAGGCCAGCACCAGCACGCCCACGATAACGCCCAGCGCCACCAGCGGCCCCTTGCCGCCCTTTTTCAGCCGGGCGCCTCCTGGATTTTTCTGCACAACGGCTTCGTTTGTCGTCTGTTCCATGAAGCCCTCCTGTTGTTAACATGGATTTCGTGGACAGGCCACACGCAAAGCCTATTCCACTGGTAGCCATTTTAACACAGAAGAGGGGCAAAAAACATTACAATCCAGTAACAAGCGCAAAAATTTACGAAGTTTGCCGCTGCTTTGGGATGCGGATGGTCAGCAGAATGGAGTCCTCCGTCTCCTGCCGCTCCGTCCGGGCGTCCACCCCAGCCTCCCGCACCATCCGCAGCCCCCGGTCCAGGCTGTTGAGAAACAGCCGCACATCCTTCAGGATGAACGTCCGCCGCCGCTTGGGTGGGGTGGACTGAAGCTGGGTGAGCCGCTGCTCAATGTACTGCTCCGTCTGGGCCACGTTCAGCTGCTTGTCCGCGATGTGACGGAGCGCCGCCAGCCGCTCCTCCTCGTCCTCCAGCCGCAGCAGGCACCGGGCATGGCGCTCTGTCAGGCCGTTTCGTACCAGCAGCTCCCGGCAGGCAGGGGACAGCCGCAGCAGCCGCAGCTTGTTGGCCAGGGCCGAGGGGGACCGCCCCAGCTGGGCGGCGGCCTCCTCCTGGGTGATGCCGGTTTGCCGGATGTAGGACGCGATGGCGGCGGCCTCTTCCAGATAGTGCAGGTCCCGCCGCTGCAGGTTTTCCACCAGGGCCAGCAGGGCGGCATCCCGGTCGTCGGCCTCCCGGCGGATGCAGGGTACCCGCTCCAGTCCCGCCAGCTTTGCCGCCCGCAGCCGCCGCTCGCCGGCCACCAGCTCCCACTTGCCGCCGCCGGCGGGCCGCACCGTCAGGGGCTGGAGGATGCCGTGGCGCCGGATAGACGAGGCCAGCTCCCGCAGCCCCTCGTCGTCAAAGGTCTGCCGGGGCTGATAGGGGTTTGGCCGGATATCCTCCACCCGCAGGGTCAGTACCCGCTCTTTTCGTTCCATGGGACCGCCTCCTTCTGTTTTCCCCATTTTACCCGGTTATAGGTGAAAAGTCGGGTGTATCCTGTCGAAGCGGGGCCGCAGCGGCAAAAAAAGTGCGCGGTTTTTACCGCGCACAAAAAATTTACGGAAGGGGAGCGCCCTCTTTTTCGGCATACGCCCTCCCGGAGGGAGTCCGCATCAGGACCTTCACAATGATGGAGGTAGTGAACTGCAGAAACAGGGGCGTAAACGCCACGGGGAAGACGGCCTGGGCGGGAAAGTATTGCAGCGCCAGCACCGACCCGGCGCTGATGTTCCGAAGCCCGGTGTTCAGGCACATGGTGGCCCGGGTAGGGAAGTCCAGCCCCATGAGCTTCGCCGCCCAGTACCCCGCCAGGAACCCGAACAGGCACAGCAGGAACACCGCCGCCATCACCAGCACCAGCGTGCGGTCCAGCTCACGGAGGAAGGGGGCGCAGGAGGTGGCGTTGGCGGTGATAACGGTCAGCAGGGCCAGCTTGGCGAACAGCTCCAGCTTCGGCTTGACCGTCACCGCCGCCCGGCCGCCGGTGGCCTGATACACCGTCATGGCCGCCAGAGCGGGCAGGGCCACCATCACCACCATGTCGCCCATCATACCCCAGGTGTCTACCTCCACCACGGAGCCCACCAGCAGCTTGAGGGACAGGGGGATCACTACGGGAGCCGCCAGGGTGTCCAGCAGGACGATGGAGAGGCACAGCGGCGCATTGCCGCCGCAGATGCCAACCCACATCAGCGAGGCCACCCCGGTAGGGATGACGTATTCCAGCACCAGCCCCGTGGTGAACAGGGGCGCGTCGGGGAACAGCAGGTTCCCAAGGCCCAGCGTCAGCAGGGGGATGACCACATGGAGCAGCACCAGGGTGACGATCACCGGCAGGGGCCGGAGAAATACCCGCCCCAGCTCCCGGAAGCCGCCGCCCAGGCTGTTGGCAAAGGTCATGAAGGCGAACAGGGCCATGGTGATGGGGCCGTTGAGCCAGGAAAAGGTATCGGGAAACAAAACGCCGGTGGTGGCGCAGGCCAGAACGAACCAGGGAAAGTGGGCGCCGAGGAACCGGCTCCACTGAGACCGCTTTTGCAAAGGAAGACCTCCTCGTGGCGTCAGAAGTGACAGGTGTAGGCGAACCAGCCGTCGGCGCTGCGGGTCTCCGCGATCTCCAGACCGGCTTCCCGCAAATGAGCCGCTACCTCCTCCGCCCGGTCGTCGATAATGCCGGAGCAGAGGAACAGCCCGCCGGGAGCCAGCAGGGAGCGCACCATGGGCACCAGGCCGATGATGACGTCTGCCACGATGTTGGCCAGCACGACGTCGTATCCGCCGCCCAACTCGGCCCGTATCGCCTCGTCGCCCAGGACGTCGCCCACCTTCACGGTGTAGGTGTCCTTGCCGATGCCGTTGAGGGCGGCATTTTCATAGGCCACGTTCAGGCACTTGTCGTCGATGTCCACCGCCACGGCGGATGCCGCCCCCAGCTTCAATGCCGCAATGGACAGGATACCGCTGCCGCAGCCCAGGTCCAATACCTTTTCACCGCCCCGGACCGCCTTTTCCAGCGCCGTCAGGCACAGCTGGGTGGTGGCGTGGCTGCCGGTGCCGAAGGTCAGGCCCGGGTCCAGAATGAGGGGGACCCGATTGCCGCAGTCGGCCTCTTCCCACTGGGGGATGACCAGCAGCCGCTGGCCGATCTCCATGGGCTTGTAGTATTGCTTCCAGTTGTTTTCCCAGTCGGCGTCCTGCAGGTCGTCCATGGTCATCAGCAGGGAGCCGCAGTCGTCCCGGCTCTCCTTCAGGGACTGCAGGGCGATGCGGACCTCGCCCATTTTGGCGAAGCCCTCCTCGTCGGCGGAGAGGTAGAAGGTGACCTGGGACGCGCCCCGCATCTTTTCCTCCAGTTCCTCGTCCACATAGTCCCAGTATTGGTGGTTGTTCTCCAGGAAATCCTGAAATTCGGTTTCGTCGTCAATCACCACGCCGTCGATGCCCAGGGCGGAGAGCATGGTCTCCACCGGCTCCAGCCCGGCGTGGTTCGTCTCAATATGCAGTGCAAGCCAGTTCATATGTTCCTCACCATATCTCCGCAAAAGCGGAAAATTCAATTTGTTCTGCCGGAATTTATTTCTGGCAGAACACTGCTGCCCACCGCAGTGACGCCTTTGCGTGCAAAGGCGAGGGGGTTCAGCGAAACGGGG
The DNA here is from genome assembly GCA_017937405.1 of Oscillibacter sp. Classification (GTDB taxonomy): domain Bacteria; phylum Bacillota; class Clostridia; order Oscillospirales; family Oscillospiraceae; genus Oscillibacter. The sequence continues at coordinate 6,895 of JAGBDS010000044.1, read as the reverse complement.
CTTTGCCCCGTGTAGCGTCTAAGGGGGAAATAGGCGAAGCGCCGCCAGTGGCGGAAAAAGCGAGCCTATTTCGAGGGAGCGGCACGATTGGCGGACACAGAGTGTCCGGAAATCGTAACGCCGCGACGGTGGAAAGTCCCCCTTGGAGGACGCCGAGCCTTAGCGAGAGCGTCCCAGGAAGAAGAGTGCCAAAGTGCCCGGACCGGAGTGGTTTCCGATGACAGGCCCCACATAGTTGATGCGGATGTCCTCCGTGCCGAAGCGGCGGCGGACCTCATTGGCGACGAACTCGGCGTCCTCCAGACAGTCGCCATGGCTGATAAATACCGTCTGGCCCTTCGGGTCAATGGCGGTCTTTTCCATCTCGTCCACCAGGGCCAGCAGGGAGGCCTTCCGGCCCCGGGCCTTGCTGACGGGGATGAGGCGGCCCTCGTCGTCCACATGCATCACGGGCTTGATGGCCAGCATGGTGCCGAACAGCGCCGTGGCGGCGCTAATGCGTCCGCCCCGCTTCAGGTGGTTCAGGTCGTCCACGGTGAACCAGTGGCACACCTTGCCCCGGGTCTCCAGGGCGAAGTTGTAAACCTCCTCCAGAGAGCGGCCCTTGGCTTTCTCTTGGGCGCAGAGGTACACAAACAGGCCCTGGCCCAGAGAGGCGCACAGGGAATCCACCACCAGGAACTTCGCCTCCGGCCGGCTCTCGGACAAATCCTTGGCGGCGATGGCGGCGGACTGGTAGGTGGTGGACAGGGCGGAGGAGAAGCACAGGCACAGCACATCTTTTCCTTCATCGGCGGCCTTGGTCATGGCCTCCTCAAAGACGCCCACGCTGACGGCGGAGGTGGTGGCAGTCTCTCCGGAGCGGATGCGCTCGTAGAAATCGTGGAAGCCGATCTCCCGGCCATCCAGGTAATTGTGATAGGTGGCGCCGCTCATCTCCAAACTCAGGGGAATGACGGTCAGCCCCAGCTCCTGGGCCAGCTCCGGCGTCAGGTCACAGCAACTGTCGGTCAGAATGACAAAATCACGCATATCAATCGTGCTCCTTTCCTTTTTTTGCCTTGCCCGGATGCTCCGCCTCCTGCCGTTCCCGCAGGGCGGCCACATACCGGCTGCTGGCTACTCCGGCGGCGTAGCTGAGCAGGGCGAAGTGGATGGCGGAATCCGCCAGGGAATCCTCCCCGGTGCGGTCAGCCATCTCGTCGGCAGTCAGGTTCAAAGCGCTGTCCAGACTGGCGCAGAAGGAGGTGTAGCCCTCCTCCACCTGCCGGTCGTCCCGCAGCTCCTCCCGGAACAGCAGGTCCATGTCCTTGGCGGACAGCACCCGTTTCAAAACGCAGATGGCGGTGAGATAGGCCAGATGCTCCCGGCTGTACTTTTTCCCCTCAGCCCGGGGAACCAGGCCGCTTTTTGTGTAGTTGTTCACCATGGCGGCGGTCAGAGCGTCCTCGTCATCGAAACGAAGGACCTGCCGGTCCATATAGCTGAGGACCTGGTCCATGTACAGGGCGAAGTCCGGCAGCTGGTCCCAGGGTACGGGCCGCTGCGTCTGAAGCCGCTGGCGCAGTTCATTCAAATCGTGCATACGTTCCTCCTTTATGCGAAAACCAGATACGAAGGTATTATACCACTGTCACGTGATTTTGTAAACCGTGCTTTAAAAAGGCGGGAACGATATTCCAACGGATTTCGATACCCCAGGGGGGTATTGGGGGGCGGTTTTATATACCCCGGAGGGGTATTTATTTTCCCACGCAGAACCGGGAGAAGATGCGGGAGACGATCTCCTCCTTTGCCGTCCGGCCCGTCAGCTCACCCAGGGCATCCAAAGCCTCCTCAGCGTCGGTCAGCACCGCGTCGGGGGTCAGACCATCGTCCAGGGCCGTCCGCGCCCGGCGGACAGCATCCCTGGCCCGGCGGACCGCCTCCTCCTGCCGCTGGTCGGTCAGCAGGCTTCCGGCCTCCTTGGGGTCTCCGGCGGGAAACAGGGCGGAAACGGCGGCCTCCAGCTCGTCCAGGCCCTCGCCGGTAACAGAGGAGAGGGTCACGGACGCGGCGGGGGTGGGGCTGCCCGCAAGGCCGATGGAGCGGGCCTTGGTATTCCAGAGGTCGCGTTTGGAAAACACCGCGATCCAGCGGGGACTTTCCGCCGCCAGCCGCAGGACCTCCAGGTCCTCAGCCGTCAGGGGAACGGAGCCGTCCACCACCGCCAGCACCAAGTCGGCGGATTGGAGCGCCTTGCGGCTGCGCTCCACGCCCTTTTGTTCCACAATATCCTCCGTATCCCGGATGCCGGCGGTATCAATGAGCCGCAGCAGCACGCCGCCGCAGAGGACGGATTCCTCCACCGTGTCCCGGGTGGTGCCGGGAATGTCGGTGACGATGGCCCGCTCATAGCCCGCCAAGGCGTTGAGCAGAGAGGACTTCCCAGCGTTGGGACGGCCCACGATGGCGGTCCGCACGCCGGATTTCAGCACCTTTCCCCGCTGGCAGGTGGCGAGCAGGGAGGTGAGCTGCTTTTCGGCAGAAGAAAGGGCTTCCGCGACCTGCTCCGGTTTTACGTCCTCAATGTCCTCGTCGGGGTAGTCCACCACGGCGTAGAACCGGGAGGTGATGTCCAGCAGGGCGTCCTGGATGGGTTCCAGCACCCGGCGCAGGCCGCCGTCCAGCTGGGCGGCGGCGTTCCGGGCGGCGGCGGCGGTCTCCGCGTCGATGAGGTCGATGACGGCCTCCGCCTGGGTCAGGTCCAGCCGCCCGTTCAAAAAGGCCCGCTGGGTGAACTCTCCTGCTTTTGCCTGCCGGGCCCCGGCGGCAAAGAGAGCGTCCAGCAGCTCCCGGAGCACTACGGGGGAGCCGTGGCAGTGGAACTCGGCGGAGTCCTCGCCGGTGTAGCTGTGGGGGCCGGGGAAGCGGACGGCAAGGCCCTGGTCGATGACGCGGCCCTGGGCGTCCAGCATCTCGCCAAATGCCATTTTATGGGACGGCTGGACGGAAAAGGGGCGGCCGTTGGCGGCCCGGAAAACCTTGTCGCACAAGGAAAAGCAACCTTCGCCCGAGACCCGGACAATGCCGATGGCGGTGGGGGAGCAGCCGGTGGCGATGGCGGCGATGATATCCATGAAATCAACTCCTTTGGTGGGGGCCGACGCGCCCAACGGGCGCGGGACGATGTGCCGCTGGGCGGCACGAGGACGAGGTACTTGCTTCTCTTTCAGAAAGGGGGAAGAGGGTCCGCCCGCGGGGCGGGGACGGGGGATTGCGCCGCTTTGCGGCGCGGGGATGCGGCCCCCACTTTTCTTTGACAGCGTCAAAGAAAAGTCGCCGCCGCAGCGGTGGAAAAGAAACCGCTTTATGTCCAAATCCTGCCCTTTGGGCAGGTTTGGACAAGTACGGGGGTCGGGCGAGTCAGGACGGTGGAAACTTGGAAAGCTTATGCCAGGTGCGTTATACCTTTAAGGAACAGGGAAAGTGGTGCCCGCAGTTGGTGGCTTGGGTGGGGCTTTCGGGGTGGTCGTCGTATGGCCTCTGCTTCTCCTTCCGCGCTCCCCGCTTCGCTTAGCGCTGGCCGATTCGAGGTCGGCAGAGCGGCAGCGGAAAGAGACGCTGGTCAAGTCGTTCTTGCACCCCGACTTCGCAATTCCCGGTCGCGGGCCACAGACTGAAACATTCAGCAAAACCGGGCCCGCGCCCAGCGCTGACGATTACCTCAACTGCCCAATGCCTCTTGTTGGGGCCCCACGTTTTAAGCAAATAAGGCGCCCATGGCGCCGGTTTTGCGCAAAGCGCTTTTCTTTTCCCACCGGGCGCGGCAACTTTTCTTTGGGCGCAACCCAAAGAAAAGTGGGGGCGCATCCCCCCCCAGCAGGGGCCTGCTGTATGTGCAAGGCCCGGAAGCAGCACACTTCCGGGCCTTTTGCGGTTATCAGAACTCGGGCAGGGTGGCCACCACGGCGGCACAGCGGGGGCACAGGCCGTTCTCGTCGGCCTGGGTGCTGTGCTTCCAGCAGCGGGGGCACTTGGTACCGGCGGCGTTCTCCACAGAAGCGGCCAGCTCGGTGCCCACGGTCACGTCCACATGGGAGACGATCAGCAGGTCGGCAAGAAGCTCACCGTCCATCTCCGCCAGGAAAGCGTCCTCCGCGGGAACGGTCAGCCGGACCTCGGCCTCCAAAGCCTTGCCGATCTTCTTCTCGGCACGGGCGGTCTCCAGCACGCCGTTGACGGCGGTGCGGACAGCGATGATCTTATCCCACTTCGCCATAGCAGCGTCGTCCAGGGCGTACTCGGCGAAGGGCTTGTTCATCTCGTTGAACACCACGTTGCGCTCGTCGTCAGCCTCCCGGTGGGGCATGGCCTGCCAAATTTCATCACAGGTGAAGGCCAGGATGGGGGCCATGATCTTGGTCATGGTGTCCAGGATCAGCCACAGGGCGGTTTGGGCGCTGCGGCGCTTGGCACCGTCCTTCTCGTCGCAGTACAGCCGGTCCTTGATGATGTCCAGATAGAAGTTGGACAGCTCCACCACACAGAAGTCGTTGACAGCGTGGGTCACGGCATTGAACTCATACTCGTCGTAGGCCTTGAAGCACTTCTCGATGAGGTCGTTCAGGCGGGTGACGGCCCAGCGGTCCAGCTCCTCCATCTCTGCGGCGGGGGTCAGGGCGTTGGGGTCAAAGCCGTCCAGGTTGCCCAGGCAGTACCGGGCGGTGTTGCGGAACTTCAGGTAGTTCTGGGAGAGCTGCTTGAAGATGGCGTCGGAGCAGCGCATATCGGCGTGGTAATCGGCGGAAGCGGCCCACAGGCGCAGCATGTCAGCGCCGTACTTCTCAAAGACCTCCGCGGGATCCACGCCATTGCCCAGGGACTTGTGCATGGCCTTGCCCTCACCGTCCACGGTCCAGCCGTGGGTGACGCACTCCTTGAAGGGAGCGCCCTGGCCGAAGGCGCCGACGGCGGTCAGCAGGGCGGACTGGAACCAGCCGCGGTACTGGTCCAGGCCCTCCATATACATGGTGGCGGGCCAGAAGCCCTGGTCCCGCTTCATGGCGGCGAAGTGGGTGGAGCCGGAGTCGAACCAGCCGTCCAGGGTGTCGGTCTCCTTCTCAAAGCCGGTGCTGCCGCCGCAGTGGGGGCAGGTGAAGCCATCGGGCAGAATTTCAGCAGCCTCCTTGGAGAACCAGGCGTTGGAGCCCTCCTTCTCGAACAGGGCGGAGATGGCGGCGATGGTCTCGTCGGTGCAAATGGGCTTGCCGCAGTCCTTGCAGTAGACCACGGGGATGGGCAGGCCCCACTTGCGCTGGCGGGAGATGCACCAGTCGGTGCGCTCCCGGATCATGGACTTCATGCGGTCAATGCCCCAGCCGGGCACCCAGCGCACGTCATCAGCGGCGGCGCAGGCCTCGTCCTTGAAGGACTCCACGGAGCAGAACCACTGGGGCGTGGCACGGAAGATGATGGGGCTCTTGCAGCGCCAGCAGTGGGGATAGCTGTGGACGATGTCCTCGGAGGCGAAGAGCATGCCGCTCTCCTTCATGTCGTTCAGGATGATGGGGTTACTTTCGTCGGTGGACATGCCGGCGTACTTGCCGGCGTACTCGGTATGGCGGCCCTGGTCGTTGACAGGCACCACCATGTCCATGCCGTAGCGCTTGCAGGTCTGGTAGTCGTCGGCGCCGAAGCCGGGAGCGGTGTGGACGCAGCCGGTACCGGAGTCCATGGTGACGTAGTCTGCCAGCAGCAGGCGGGAGGTCTTGGGCAGGAAGGGATGGTCCGCCAGCATGTTCTCGAAGAAGGCGCCGGGATGGGTCTCCACGATCTCGTAGCTGTCGTAGCCGCCGATGCGCATGACCTTGTCGGTCAGGGCCTCGGCCATGATGAACACATCGCCGGAGGGGACCTTCACCAGGGCGTAGGACTCGTCGGGATGCAGGGCGATGGCAAGGTTGCCGGGCAGGGTCCAGATGGTGGTGGTCCAGATCACGAAGAACAGCTTGCTCTGGTCATAGGCGGAGAGCTTGCCCAGATCGTCGTGCATGGGGAACTTCACATAGACAGTGGTGCAGGGGTCGTCCTGGTACTCGATCTCGGCCTCAGCCAGGGCGGTCTCGTCGTGGGCGCACCAGTACACGGGCTTGAGACCCTTGTAGATATAGCCCTTCTTATACATCTCGCCGAACACCTTGACCTCCTCGGCCTCAAAGCCGGGATTCATGGTGGCGTAGGGGTGCTCCCAGTCGCCCAGGACGCCCATCCGCTGGAAGCCCTCGCTCTGGACATCCATATAGTGCTTGGCGAAGTCGTGGCAGGCGGAGCGGAAATCGGGAATGCTCATGGCCTTGTGGTTCAGCTTGTTCTGCTTGATGATGGCGGACTCGATGGGCATACCGTGGTTATCCCAGCCGGGGATATAGGGGGTGTAGTAGCCCCGCATGGCGTAGGACCGGGTGATGAAGTCCTTGATGGACTTGTTCAGGGCGTGGCCCATATGCAGCGCGCCGTTGGAGAACGGAGGGCCGTCGTGGAGGTTGAACAGGGGCTTGCCCTCGTTCTTCTTCAGCAGCTCGTTATAAACGTCCTGCTCCTGCCAGCGCTTCAGCATCTCCGGCTCCCGCTTGGGCAGGCCCGCCCGCATGGGGAAGTCGGTCTTCGGCAGATTGATGGTCTTGTTGTAATCCATATCTCTCGCTCCTATAAAATCAGTTTTCTGCGTAATGCTTCTTAAAAATCCACGATCAGTTTCCGGCATTTTCGGCAGCGCCATGCCGCCGGGCGGCCCGTTTCATCCTTTGGCAGGCGGACATCGTCCGCGCCCTCCAAAAAACCGCCGCTCAAAAGTGCTTTGCCTCCGGACTGCTTGGACGTCCAGATGCACGGCATACCGCATATCAGCCACCCG